>SEEV01000169.1 GCA_004211695.1 Rhodococcus sp. (in: high G+C Gram-positive bacteria) | reverse complement strand
GTCGACACCGCCGGTCTGCGCAAGCGGGTCAGCCACGCCAGCGGCGCCGAGTTCTACGCGTCGCTGCGGACGAAGAGCGCCATCGAGGCCGCCGAGGTCGCGATTCTGCTGATCGACGCGTCCGAGCCGATCTCGGAGCAGGACCTGCGTGTGCTCAGCATGGTCGCCGACGCCGGACGGGCCCTCGTCATCGCGTTCAACAAATGGGATCTCGTCGACGAGGACCGTCGCCTCCAACTCGACCGCGAAGTGGATCGGGATCTGGTGCGGGTGCCGTGGGCGCAGCGCGTCAACATCTCGGCGCAGACGGGGCGCGCGGTGCAGAAGCTCGTACCCGCCCTCGACACCGCGCTGGAATCCTGGGACAAGCGGATCCCCACCGGCCGCCTCAACACGTGGCTCAAGGAGGTCATTGCGGCGACTCCGCCCCCGATGCGCGGTGGACGACTGCCTCGCGTGATGTTCGCCACCCAGGCCGGGACGCGTCCGCCGACGTTCGTGCTGTTCACGACGGGGTTCCTCGAGGCCGGTTACCGCCGGTTCCTCGAGCGGCGTCTGCGGGGTGTGGACGGGCTGTGGCGCAGCTTGGTAGCGCACTTGACTGGGGGTCAAGTGGTCGCAGGTTCAAATCCTGTCAGCCCGACCAGATGATCAGCGAAGGCGGTTTCCCGGAAACGGGGAACCGCCTTTTCTGTGTTTCCGGCAGTGGCCCGGGTGTCAGTCCGTGACGATGACGGGGTCGCCGATCTTGGCGTTGTCGTAGAACCACTGCGCGTTCTCGGTGCTGAGGTTGATGCACCCGTGGCTGACGTTCTCGTAGCCCTGCGAGTTCACCGACCACGGCGCGGCGTGCACGAAGATCCCACCCCACGTGATGCGGGTGGCGTATTCGACGTACAGCCGGTAGCCCTCCTCCGAGTCGATCGGGACGCCGTACGTCGACGAGTCCATGATCATGTCCCGGAACTGCTCGATGACGGGGAACGTGCCGAGCGGTGTCTCGTAACCGGGTTTGCCCATCGACGCCGGCATCGTCTGCACCACCTGATCGTTGACGCTGACCGTGAACTGGTGCGTCGTCGTGTTCGCGACCGCGACCAGTGCGTCACCCACCTGGAAGTGGGTTCTCGCGCCCGCCGCCTGGACGGTCACCTCGGTATTCGCCGGCCAGAAGTGGTCCGGAGTCCACTGCAGCGAGCGGTCGTCGATCCAGGAGAACTGCCCGGGCACGGGTTTCGAGGGGGTGACCCGGACACCACGCGCGGCGAGTGCGCGATCGGATACCGGCGACGCGAACCGAACGACGACAGGATGCGCGATGCCGACGACCTGCCCGCTCGCGGGGGAGAGAGTCGGCGCGATGACCTTCCCGGTGCCTGCCGGGGAATGCGCCGACGCGGTGGCGCTCACTCCGCACACGGCCAGAGCCGCGAGTACCGAGACGAGAAACAGACGTCCGACCTGCTGTGATTTCCACATGCCGTCCAGCCCTCCAGAGACTGTGAGCGTCATTTCAGTTAACCACGGCGATATCCGACAGCGGAACCGGGGAAAATGGTCGTATTCCACGCATGAGTGGGCCACGGACGACACGCCGCTGTCACATCGGCCGCGTTTCGTCGGTCACATAGTTGACAGACGACGACGGAGGGATGTGACCGATGAACGAGAACGACGTGCTGGCGGAGCAGTTCGAGTCCCATCGTCCGCACCTGCGGGCGGTGGCCTACCGGATGCTCGGCTCGCTCAGCGAGGCCGAGGACGCCGTGCAGGAATCCTGGCTGCGATTGAGCCGCACGGACACCGATTCGGTGGAGAACCTGGGCGGCTGGCTGACGACGGTAGTGGCACGGGTGTGCCTGAACATGCTGCAGTCACGCAGGTCGCGGCGGGAAGATCCCTTGGATGCGGCGGTGCCCGACCCGATCGTGACCCTCTCGGACGGCAGCGATCCCGAACAGGAGGCGGTGCTCGCCGATTCGGTCGGTCTCGCGCTGCTCGTGGTCCTCGGCACGCTCGGTCCGTCGGAGCGGCTGGCGTTCGTGCTGCACGACATGTTCGCGGTGCCGTTCGAGGACATCGCCCCGATCGTCGAGCGATCTCCGGCGGCCGCCCGGCAACTGGCCAGCCGCGCACGCCGCCGACTGCAGGGAGCGCCCGTCCCCGACACCGATCCGGTCCGGCAGCGTCCGGTCGTCGACGCGTTCCTCGCGGCCGCGAGGGGCGGCGACTTCGACGCACTCGTGTCGGTACTCGATCCGGACGTCGTGCTTCGGGCCGATACGGGAGCACTGCCGGCCGGCGCTTCGACGATGGTGCGCGGTGCGGAGCCCGTCGCGGGTCGCGTTCTCGGGTTTGCGCGGCTGGCTCGGTTCGCGCATCCGGCACTCGTGAACGGCGCTGCGGGAGTGGTCGCAATCTCCGAAGGACAGCTGCTGTCCGTCTTGGGCGTCACGATCCGGCTGGGGGTGATCGTGGAGATCGACATCCTCGCCGACCGGGAACGCCTCGCCGGGCTCGTCGTCGAGAACCTCGACTGACGAGCCCGCCAGGTCATGCCGTTCGTTGCCCGTCGTCTCCGCGGGTGTTGCCGGTGCGCAGAGCGATCAGTGCTGCGGCGACGAGAAAGACGCTGCCGGTCAGCAGAGCTCGCTGGAAACCGGACGTCAGTGCCTCGGGCACAGGAGAATTCGTCGCCATCAGGTGCTGGGAATGTGAGGTGGCGATGGCGGCGAAGATCGCCAACCCGAGTGCGCTGCCGACCTGTTGGGAGGCGTTCAGCAACGCCGCCGCGAGCCCGGCCTCGCTGGCCGGCACACCCGCGTTGGCCGCGGTGGTGACGCCGACGAAGACAGCGCCGAGCCCGAACGACACGATCATCAGTCCCGGAAGCAGATCGGCGAGATAGGAGCCGTCGACGGAAATCCGGGACAGCAGGTAAAGGCCCGCCGACGCCACCAGCGCGCCCACGACGACGACGGGGCGGGTTCCTGTCCGGGTGAGCAACTGGGAGGAAATACCGGCCGCGACGGCGACGCCCAGGCAGAGCGGAAGGTAGGCAGCCCCGGTCTGCATCGGGGAGTATCCGAGCACATTCTGCATGTAGAGCGTGAGGAAGAAGAACATCGCGAGGAGACCCGCGAAGGCGATCAGACCCGTGACATTGGCAGCCGCCAGCCCCTTGATTCGGAAGATCGACAGCGGCAGCAGCGGATCGGGGTTGCGCTGTTCGTTCACGACGAAAGCGGCTGTCAGCACCAACGCTCCGACGAACTCGCCGATGGTGCGGGCAGCGCCCCAGCCTTGGTCAGGCGCCTCGACCAGCGCGTAGACGAGCAGCAGCATCCCGCAGGTACCGAGCACGCCACCCACGACGTCGAAGTTCGCGAATCTGGCGCGGCGCCGGTCACCGGGAATCAGCGCATAGACCGCGGGCAGCACGAGAACGCACGCCAGCGGGTTGACGAACAGTACCCATCTCCAGCCCGGGCCCTCGGTGAGCACACCACCGAGAAACACGCCGACAGCGGACGCGAGACCACCCACGCCGGCCCAGACCCCGAGCGCGGTATGACGTTCGGGACCCTCCTCGAAGGTCGTCGTCAGGATGGACAGTGCGGCCGGAAGCATCAGCGCCGCACCGACACCCTGTGCGAGCCGGGCGCCGATCAGGACCTCCGCGTTGCCGGCGAAACCCCCGATCAACGACGACAATCCGATCACGACGGTGCCGGTGACGAGAATGCGACGGCGACCGAGCAGGTCGGCGAAGCGACCGCCGAGCAGCATGAACCCGCCGTACGTGAGGAGATACGCGCTCGGCACCCACTGCAGTTCCTGCACCGAGAAGTCGAGTTCGCTACGTATGTCGGGCAGGGCGATGTTGACGATGGACGCGTCGACGAAGTCGAGGAAGGCCACGGCGCACAACAACGTCAGGGTGAGTCTGCCGCGGGCGGTGGAGAGAAATCGGGGCGCCGAAGTCGATTGTCGCGACCCGGACGCGCCGGTGACCGAGATGTCCATGTCGAAGCCTTCCTGTGTTCAGGGTCCCTGGGGGAGACGCCGGCGTTGTGGGGCGTCACTTCTATGACCGGCCGGGCGGCGGCGATGTGACCGCGCCTCGGCCGAGTCGCGGGTACTGTCGGAACCCGGCAGGTCACGGAAACGGGAGGCTGGCATGGCTGGACGGTTCGAAGGCACTGTGGTGATCGATCGCCCCATCGAGGAAGTGTTCGAGTACCTCGCTGCCGGCGTCAACGACCGGGAGTTCAGCCCCCGGGTGCAGGAGATCGTGAAGAAGACGGACGGCCCGCCCGGAGTCGGGACCGTCTTCGTCAGCACCGTGAAGGACGCCGGGATGACCACGAAGCGGGAGTTCGAGATCACCGAGTTCGAGGCACCGCGGAAGATCCGCTGGGCCGAGCGCTCGAAGAACACCGTGACCGCGAAGGAAGGCGGTTACGATCTCGAACCCTCGGGCGCAGGCACCAAGGTGACGATCTTCAACGTGCTGGAAGGCCACGGAATCGGAAAGTTGATCGCGCCTCTCGCGCTTCGGGCGGCCCGCAAGGACGCACCCGATTTCGCGCAGCGAATCAAGGCCGCCGCCGAGAAGTAGCGGGCTCTACCGCGCCGGAACGACCAGCGCCAGAACCTGATCGACGTTGTCCGCGAGAGCGTCTGCCGCTGTGGCGTCGCCGGACAGATGCCTCGCGAGGCTCTGCTGGAAGAGTCCGTCGAAGACCGCATACATGGTGGACGGGGCGAGGGTGATCGGGCGCCCCGCCAGTTCCGCGTACCGGGACACGATGCGCCAGATCATGTTTTCCAGGCTCAGGTCGATCGCGGCGACATCGGCACGGAACGACTCCTCGAACAGCGACTGCGAGCGGAGGTCGTACCAGAGGCGGTGCATGGACGCCTCGTCGCGCAGTGATTCCACCAGCACCCGACCGAATCCTGTCTTCAACTCCTCGGGAGTCTGCGCCGTGGCGACCACGCCGTCGTACCGCGTGACACAGCGCGCCTTGTAGTGCCGGACGCAGTGCGTGATCAGATCGACCTTGTCGCTGAAGTAGTAGTGCAGGACCCCGTGGGAGAACTCGGAGTTCTGTGCGATCTCCCGAAGACTGGTGCGGGCGTAGCCGAGTTCCGACAGGGTCTGTAATGCGGCCTCGGCGAGTTGATCCCGGCGCTCGGCGAATTTGTCGACCTGGCGGCGCGAAACCCGGTCGGCGTTCTTCTCGGCGACGGGTGTCACGGCGTTCTTCCTGTTCGGCTCGCGAGGTCCAGCACGGTGTGGCTCAGTGTAGCCCGCGTTCCTTGACGACTGTGTAACAAAAGCTTGACAGTCGTCAAGAGAATTCTTGACAGTCGTCCAAAGTCGAATACGCTGTGACCCACACCACAATGCGGCTCCGGTCGCGCGACGTGGTTTCCGCGAATCATCTCGGTGCGAAGGCAGGTCGGAGTGAGCGTGAGTGATCTTGCAGGACGGAAAGCGCTGGTCACCGGTGGTGCGAAAGGGTTGGGGGCCGGAATGGCTGCCGCCCTCGCCGACGCCGGGGCGGCGGTGATGATCGGCGACGTCCTGGAGGACGAAGGGCGCGCGACAGCCGACACCGTCGGAAAATCCGGGGTCGACACCGGGTTCGTCGCCCTCGACGTCACCGACGACGGCAACTGGGAGCGCGCCATCGCGGCCACCGTGGAGCAGCTCGGTGGACTCGACATCCTGGTCAACAACGCGGGTATCGAGATCTCGTCACTCGTGGTCGACATCGATCCCGCCGACGTCCGCCGGATGTGCGACGTGAACATTCTCGGTGTCGCGCTCGGTCTGAAGCACGGCCTGCGCGCCATGCGTCCGGGGGGCGCTGCCGGAGGGGGCGGGGCGATCGTCAACGTCTCCTCGGTCGCCGCGACGATCCCGTTCCCCGGCATCGCCGGCTACTCCGCCACGAAGTCCGCCGTCGACCGCCTGACCCGGGTCGCGGCCCAGGAGGCCGGCAAGCTCGGATACGGCGTGCGTGTGAACTGTGTGTACCCCGGGCTCGTCGCCACGGAGATGGGTCTCGGGCTGGCGGCGGACATGGAAAGGCTCGGGCTGTGGCCCAGCGCCGACGCCGCGGTCACCGACGTGATCGGCCTGACCCCGCTCGGGCGCCTCGGCGAGGTCGCGGACATCGCCGACACCGTCGTCTTCCTGGCCTCCGACGCCGCCCGCTTCGTCACCGGCATCGGCCTGCCGGTCGACGGCGGCATGGGCATGTAACCGATCTCCCGGACTCTTCTCACATTCCGAAAGGCACGTCATGACCGACAAGAAGCCCGTCATCGTCTACGGAGTCTCCGGTTACACCGGGCGGCTCGTGTGTGAATACCTGCGCGAGTTCAACATTCCGTTCATCGCCGCGGGCCGCGACAAGAAGCGGATCCAGGAAGTGCTCGACCGGATTCCCGGTCTGGACACCGTCGACCACGAGGTGGTCGAGGTGGAGCACACCGTCCCGGCGCTGACGGAATTGTTCAGCGGTGCAAGGGTTGTCAGCAACATGGTCGGCCCGTTCATCAAGCACGGTGCCGTCGTCGTCGAGGCGGCCCTCGCCGCGGGATGCCACTACACCGACACGACCGGTGAGCAGGACTGGGTTCTGGACGTACAGGCGAAGTTCGGCGACCGGTTCGAGGAGAAGGGGCTGCTGCTGTCACCCGGGGTCGCGCAGATGTACACCACCGGTGAGATCGCCGCGAACATCGCCCTGGAGACGCCGGGGTTGGACACTCTCGACATCCTGGTGTTGTGGAAGGGGTTTCCCACCTACGCATCCACGCAGACGATCTTCACGATCCTCAAGGCCGACTGGTACTACCTGGAACAGAACCGATACGAGAAGTGGGACCCCGGTACCACGTTCGAGGTCGTGGTGCCGGGACAGCACCAGATGGCCCTCGCGCTGCCCTGGGGCGGAACCTGCCATCCCGTGTGGTTCAAGGACGATCCGCGGGTGGCGAACGTGAAGGCGGCAGGCGGCGTGTTCGACCGTTCCGTGATGGAGGGCGTCGTCTCGACGCAGAAGATGGTCGAGGAGCAGATCAAGACCCTTCCCGCGGACCAGCAGGACGCGGCGCTCGCGGAGATCGCCGGTTCCGTGCAGGCGGGAATGCCGCCGAGGGAGAACCCACGCGTCAACACGTCGCTGGACTCCGTGTACGCGTCGGGGCCGTTGGGTCGGGCGCACTGCGTCATCCACGGCAACTGCAACTACAAGCAGACGGGCCTCCTGCAGGCGTATGCCGCCTACTCCCTGTTGCAGCAACCCCCGAAGCGGACGGGCCTCGCGTCCGCCTGCCAGGCGTTCGGGCACCGCGAACTCCTGGGGATCCTGCGCAGCTTCGGCCTCGTGATGGAGCCGGTACTCACCGTGCAGCACTGATCGTCCCGCCGCGACTTCGAGGAGGACCGCACGATGCGCTTGACCGACTATCTCGACAAGGGTGCCTCGCTCGGCCCGGCGGCGCCGTGCCTGACGATGGGCGACCGGACGCTGTCGTACGCGGACGTCCAGCACCTGAGCCGACGCGTCGCGGCGGCGCTGGCGCGGTCGGGGATCACTCCGGGCGACACGGTGGCCGTCCTGTCCGGCAACGATCCGACCGCGTTCTCCTGCGTGTTCGGGATCAGCCGGGCAGGGGCGGTGTGGTGCCCGATCAATCCGCGGAACGAGGCGGCGGAGAATCGGGATCTGCTCGACCTCTTCGACTGCCGCTGCCTGATCTTCCAGAAAGCGTTCGGGCCCTTGGTCGATCGGATCCGCGAGCAGTTGCCGCTGTTGACAACGCTCGTGTGTCTCGACGGTGACGAGGAGTACGCGCACCCGTTCGACGACTGGCTGGGCACTGAACTCCTCGAAGCCGACCCCGTCGACGACCTCGCGATGATCGTCGGGACCGGCGGGACCACCGGCAGACCGAAGGGCGTGATGCTCACGGACCGGAACATCGAGACGATGTCCGCGCTGACCTTGATGAGCTATCCGTTCGACGGCAGACCGGTGTACCTCGCCCTCGCGCCGTTGACGCACGCGGCCGGTGTCCTGTGCTTTCCGATCCTTACGCTCGGCGGGCAGGTGGTCATCATGCCCTCGCCCGATCTGGGGCAGTTCCTCGCCCACATCGACCGGGACCGGGTCACCCACACCTTCCTGCCGCCGACCCTGATCTACATGCTGCTGGACCACGCCGACCTGGAGAACACGGACCTGGGTTCGCTGCAATGCTTCTGGTACGGCGCGGCGCCGATCTCGCCGACGCGGCTCGAGGAGGCGTTGACCCGGATCGGGCCCGTGATGGCCCAACTGTTCGGGCAGAGCGAGGCGCCGATGATGATCGCGACCATGGCGCCGAAAGACCACTTCCACGAGGACGGCTCGGTCGCGACCGCCCGGTTGCGCTCCGCGGGCAGACCCTCCCCGCTGGTGACGGTCGCGATCATGGACGGACATGGGGCGCTGCTCCCGGCCGGTGAGCGGGGCGAGGTGGTGGTGCGCAGCTCGCTCGTCATGAGGGGCTACTACAAGAATCCCGTTGCGACGCAGGAGGCGTCGGCGCACGGCTGGCATCACACGGGCGACATCGGATACCTCGACGACGACAACTTCCTGTACATCGTCGACCGCGCCAAGGACATGATCATCACCGGCGGATTCAACGTCTACTCCGTCGAGGTGGAACAGGCGCTCATGGCGTACCCGGGAATTCAGGACTGTGGCGTGATCGGGCTTCCCGACGAGAAATGGGGTGAACGGGTCGTCGCCGTGGTCCAGTCCCGTGCCGATTCACAGATTGCGGCCGACGAGCTCACAGCGTTCGTGAAGGCCCGGATCGGCAGCGTGAAGACCCCGAAGGAAATCCTGGTCTGGCCGGATCTGCCTCGGTCCAAACTCGGGAAGGTCCTCAAGAACGAGATCAAACAGAAGCTGCTCGGGTAGTAGCGGTCGAAACGCGGGGGATCGAACGTGGGTTTCGCGGCGACTGGAGATACTGTCGGGTGATGGTGAATGGGCACGTACTCAGCAGGGAACTGCTCGCCGACGCGCTGGCACGCTTCGAACCGCGGATCGTGGACCCGACTAATCGGCGGTCCGCGGCGGTCGTTATCGCCGTGATGAACGACGGGGCGGAGGGGCAGGCCGTTCCGCTGACGAGGCGTCCGAGCAAGATGCGCGCGCATCCGGGCCAGTTCGCGTTGCCCGGCGGAGGGGTGGATCCGGGGGAGACCGGCGAGGACGCCGCCCGGCGGGAACTGCACGAGGAGCTGGGCCTGGACGTCGAGCCGTCGGCGGTGCTCGGCCGGCTCGACGACTACGTCACCCGATCCGGCTACGTCATCACACCGTTCGTCGTGTGGTCGGACCAGCCGATCACATCCCTCGTCCCCAATCGTGAGGAAGTGGCGGAAGTGTTCTCGGTGGCCGTCCCCGAGATCGATGCGGAGCCGCGGTTCGTCGAGATCCCCGAATCGTCGAAACCGGTGATCCAGTGGCCGTTCCGGCGGCACCTCGTGCACGCCCCGACCGGCGCGGTCGTGTACCAGTTCCGGGAGGTCGCGCTGCACGGGAGACACACGCGCATCGACGGTTTCGATCAGCCGGTGTTCGCCTGGCGTTAGCGACACGTCGACCGGCGCACGCGACTAATCTCACAATTCGTGACCCTCTTCGAGTCCCTCGCCCGAAAGCTCGACCGCACCGGTGTCGACCCCGTCGCCTGGCATCCGCCGTCGCCGCCACCGCTCACGGGAGTGCTCGCTCCCAACCGGATTCTCGACGACGTCCAACGATGGGCTCTGCCCACCGGGGAAGGTCCGGAAGATGTGGCCGTCGATCACGACGGCCGGGTGGTGACCGGGGGGAACGACGGGCGGATCTGGCGGTTCGATCACCAGGGTGCGGCCATCGAACTCGCGAACACGCGCGGGCGACCCCTCGGTGTGGAGGTACTCGACGACGGCCGGTTCCTGATCTGCGACGCCGAGCGTGGCGTGCTGAGGGTCGACGAGAAGGGGCGCGTCGACGTGCTGGCCGACTCCGCGGTCGGACGTCCGCTCGTGGCGTGCAACAACTCGGCGGTCGGCCGGGACGGAATCGTGTACTTCACCGATTCCTCCGCGCACTTCACGATCGCCGACCACCGCTACGACCTCCTCGAGCACCGGGGGACCGGTCGCCTGCTGCGGCTCGACCCGAGGACGGGGGAGACCGCCCTCCTGGCAGAGGGACTGCAGTTCGCGAACGGCGTCGGTCTGGCGTCGGACGAATCGTTCGTCCTCGTCGCCGAAACCGGGTCCTACCAGGTTTCCCGCGTCGAATTGACGGGTCCGTCGCAGGGGCGGACGTCGGTATGGGCGGAGAATCTGCCCGGCATACCGGACAACATGACGTCCCAGACGCGCGACGGGCTGTTCTGGGTGGCGCTCTACAGTCCGCGGATGAGGCTGCTGGACATGATCGCGCCCTACCCCACGCTGCGGATCGTGACGGCGAACCTGCCGGACGCCGTCCAACCGGATCCTGAGCACGCCGGCTGGGTGATCGCGCTCGACGGCGAGGGCCGGATCGTGCACAGCCTGCGCGGAGGCAAGGGCAGCTACTCACCCGTGACCGGGGTTCGGGAGCACGACGGGTGGCTGTACCTGGGAAGTCTGTCCGCGGACTCCGTTGCGCGCGTCCCGTTGCCGCAATCACCGGACGTCGCGCCCGGCGCGTGACACAGCCGGGCGAACGGGACGATCGACCGGGCACCATCCGGGTTGTGGAAGAGTGGCGAGAGCGGTGCGACGAGCGCCCGAAAACAGGTCCGCACTCGACGCTGGGGAGATTTTGGTGAATTCGGTGGACCGGGACACAGCGCGGTCGGACCGGATCGTGACGGTTCCGAACCTCCTGAGCGTGGTCCGACTCCTCGGCGTGCCGTTGTTCGTGTACCTGCTGCTCGTCACCCACTCCGACGGGTGGGCGCTCGCGATCCTCATGATCAGCGGTTTCACCGACTGGCTCGACGGGAAACTGGCGCGGATTCTCGACCAGTCGTCGAAGCTGGGTGCGCTCCTCGACCCGTTCGTCGATCGCCTGTACGTCGTCACGACGCTGGTGACGTTCGTCGTGCGCGGATTCATCCCCTGGTGGGTGGCGGCGATCCTGATCGGCCGCGACGCCGTACTCGCACTCACCCTGTTGATCTACCGCCGCCGCGGCCTGCCGCCCCCCGACGTCATGTATCTCGGCAAGGGCGCGACGTTCCTGCTGATGTTCGCGCTGCCGATGATCCTCGCGGCGCACGGCGACTGGAGCATCGCGACCGTGGCGCAACCGCTCGGTACGGCTCTGCTGATCTGGGGCACGGTGCTGTACGTCTGGACCGGGCTGCTCTACACCGTCAACGCGCTGACCGTCGCGCGCGCCGTTCCCGTGCGAGGACCGGGCGGCGATGAACGCGAGGCCCATTGATGAAACGGACAGAGTCCGGCATCCGCAGGAATCCGGTGCCGTCCCTGCTCAGGTCCCTGATGAACGATCACCTGGACCCCGGCTACGAGGGCGCCGCCGAGGACCGTGAGCAGGGCCATTCACGACAGACCCGGGTCGGTCAGCAGGTGTGGATCGCGATCGGAGCGCTGCTCGTCGGTCTCGTGTTGTCGGTGGCGTACCGGCAGGCCACCGAACGGATTCCGGGCACCGAGCAGGTGCGCTCCGAACTTCTGAGCAAGGTGCAGGACGCCGAGGATCGTGCGAGCGCGCTCGCCGGCACCCGGGACACGCTGTCGACGCAGGCCGACGACGCCCGTGCCACCGCGCTGGCGGGCGACGCCCGCGGTGCGGCGCTGCTCGGCGAACTCCGTGGGCTCGAAGGGGACGCCGCACTCGAGGCCGTGCACGGTCCGGGGCTGACCGTGACCTTGACGGATCCGGCGGCCAAACCCAACCTGTCCGACTCGTCCCAGCGCAGCGTCGGCGGGAAGGCCGTGGTGCTCGATCGCGACCTGCAATCGGTGGTCAATTCGCTGTGGGCGAGCGGAGCGGAGGCCATCGCGGTCGGCGATGTCCGGGTAGGCCCGTCCGTGACGATCCGGCAGGCCGGCGGCGCGATGCTCGTGGACAACCAGCCGGTGTTCTCGCCCTATGTGGTGTCGGCGATCGGCCCACAGGGGCCGATGCAGACCGGGTTCGTGGTGAGCGACGCCTACCTGCGGATGTCCAGCGTGGCGCAGCTGTACGGCATCGGATTCGCAGTGGCCGAAGCCGATGATCTCCACTTGCCTGCCGCCCCGGCGCGGGAAGTGCGTGCGGCCCGGGAAGTGGGAACACGATGACAACGGCGGAGTCGAATGGAGGCGTCACACGAATGAAGGCAGCACTGAAGGGTGGATCCGCGATCTACGGGGTGCTCGCCCTGATGGTGGGCATCGTGTTGGGAGTGGTCTTCAGCCCGCAAGTGCCCGACGCCGTGCAGCCCTACCTGCCCATCGCCGTCGTCGCAGCCCTCGACGCGGTGTTCGGTGGGTTGCGTGCGTACCTCGACGAGATCTTCGACTCGAAGGTGTTCGTCGTCTCCTTCGTGTTCAACGTGCTGGTGGCGGCGCTGATCGTGTGGCTCGGTGACCAACTCGGTGTCGGAACCCAGTTGTCCACTGCGATCGTGGTGGTGCTGGGCATCCGTATCTTCGGCAACGCGGCGGCGCTCCGGCGGCGCCTGTTCGGGGCGTGAGCGGTACATGAGCGGGCACGAAGGCAGGCACGAACTGCACGGGGACGAACCGGCGACGTCGCGGCGCTCGCACGTCGTCTTCGCGCTCCTGGCCGCGATCCTGCTCGCCGGACTGGGAATCGCGATCGTGACGCAGGTGAAGAACACCGGGTCCGGCGACACCCTGGACTCGGCGAGCCCCGCCGATCTGCTGGTCGTCCTGGACACCCTGAATCAACGCGAGGCGGCCCTGCGGCAGGAGATCGCGGGGCTGGAACAGACCTTGGCAACGTTGCAACAGAGCGGGAGTTCCGGGGCCGCTCTCGACGAGGCGCAGGCGCGGTTGACCGCCCTGTCGATCCAGGTCGGGAGTGCACCGGCCACCGGCCCCGGAGTGACGATGAGCATCACGGACCCCAACAAGGGGGTCGGCTCCGAGGTTCTGCTCGACCTCGTGCAGGAATTGCGCGCCGCAGGCGCAGAGGCCGTCCAGATCCAGGGCGCGGACGGCGCCCCGATCCGGATCGGCGTCGACTCTTGGGTGTCGGGTTCGCCGGGCGGTGTCTCGGTCGACGGCCGGAAGGTCGGCGCGCCGTACGGAGTGGTCGCGATCGGTGATCCGCCGACTCTGGCGGCGGCCCTGAACATCCCCGGAGGGGTCGTCGACACGGTCGCGCGCAGCGGGGGACAGCTGACGATCGAACAATCACAGCAGGTCACGATCTCCGCCTTGCGAGAGGCGAAACCTCGCCAATACGCTCAGCCCGGAAATTGATCTTCGCATCCGCCCGCGGATTGCCATCGAAAGGAAGCCACTGTGAGTGAGCT
>SEEV01000609.1 GCA_004211695.1 Rhodococcus sp. (in: high G+C Gram-positive bacteria) | reverse complement strand
CGTCGCCGTGGAGCGACGGTTGTGGTCTGGTTCGGCGACTCTCGTCAGCGCACAGACGACCGAGGGCGAGATCGGTGTCATGCCTGGGCATGAGCCGGTTCTCGGACAGCTGGTCGAGGGCGGAGTGGTTGCAATCACGACCGCCGACGGTGAGCGTATCGTCGCTGCTGTGCACGGCGGGTTCCTGTCCGTGACCGCGAAGACAGTCACCATCCTCGCCGAGTCAGCCGACTTGGCCGAGGACATCGATGTGGAAGCGGCCAAGGCCGTGCTCGAAGAGAGCGGAGACGACCTCGAGGCGATTGCTGTCGCCAAGGGCCGGATCCGTGCCGTAGAGCGCGCCTAGGTTGCTCGAGAAAGACCGCGACGGAGCCGACGAACAGTGTCAATCGGAATGACTGTGTTGATCATTCTGGTTGTGCTGCTCGCGGCCTTCGTCGCGGTCTTTCTGTATCGGCTTGCAGTACTGCGCCGCGGTGGAACCGCGGCGATCCTCCGGGTGACGCCCGCCCCGGGGGACACCGGGTGGCGCCACGGCGTCATCCGCTACGGCGAGGGTTCTCTCGTCTTCTTCAAATTGTCGAGTTTGCGTCCCGGCCCGGATTCGCGCATCGAGCGCCAGGGCATCGAAGTCGACGGTCGTCGCAGCCCCGAGGGCTCCGAATTCGACATCATGTCCGAAGAAATCGTCATCCTGTCGGTCAAGGACCGCGGGTCTTCGTACGAGATCGCATTGGACGGGGGAGCGCTGACCGCGTTCCTGTCCTGGGTCGAATCCCGGCCGTCCGGCCGATCGGTGCGCGGACGCCGACTCTGATCAGGCCTTCCCTGCTCCGGGCTTCCAGAGCACGTCGCCTTCGGGGTTCGCCAGTCTGCTCATGATGAACAGCAGATCCGACAGCCGGTTGAGATACTTCGCCGGCAACGCGTTGGTGTTCTCGGGATTCGCATCGACGGCGGCCCACGCGGAGCGTTCGGCGCGCCGGGTCACGGTCCGCGCCACGTGCAGCAGAGCCCCCAGGGCGGTGCCGCCGGGGAGAATGAACGAGTTCAGCGGTTCCAGGCGCTCGTTCAACTCGTCGCACCAGCCTTCGAGACGGTCGACGTACTCGGCGGTGATGCGCAGCGGCGGGTACTTGGGTTCGTCCACCACCGGGGTGGACAGGTCCGCGCCGGCGTCGAACAGGTCGTTCTGGATCTGCCGCAGGATCGATCGGATCTCCTCCGGAGGGTCGCCGAGCGCGACCGCGACACCGATCGAGGCGTTGGCCTCGTCGCAGTCGGCGTACGCGGTCAGACGCGGATCGTTCTTCGACACACGGGAGAAATCGCTCAGTCCGGTGGTCCCGTCGTCGCCGGTCCGGGTGTAGATCTTGGTGAGGTGTACGGCCATAGCGTTACGGTACCGGCCTCCGGGTTCGGCCTCCCTGGCTCTAGGCTGTGCTCTGTGAGCGAACGCTTCCTTGTCACCGGCGGTAACCGCCTCGTAGGTGAAGTGTCTGTCGGGGGCGCGAAGAACAGCGTTCTCAAGCTGATGGCCGCAGCGCTGTTGGCTGAGGGCACTACCACCGTCACCAATTGTCCGGACATCCTGGACGTCCCCTTGATGGCCGACGTCCTGCGAGGCCTCGGGTGCGAAGTGGATCTCGACGATTCCGTCGTCCGGATCACCACACCCGCCGAGCCCAAACATCACGCCGATTTCGCGGCGGTACGCCAGTTCCGCGCGTCGGTGTGCGTGCTGGGACCGTTGGTCGCGCGGTGCCGACGGGCGGTGGTGGCACTCCCCGGTGGCGACGCCATCGGTTCGAGGCCCCTCGACATGCACCAGTCGGGGCTGCGGTTGCTCGGCGCGCACAGCACGATCGAACACGGGTGCGTGGTCGCCCAGGCCGAAGATCTGCACGGCGCGAACATCCGGCTCGCCTTCCCGTCAGTGGGAGCGACCGAGAACATCTTGATGGCCGCCGTGCTCGCCAAAGGCGAGACGGTGATCGACAACGCAGCGCGTGAACCCGAAATCGTCGACCTGTGCAACATGCTGAATCAGATGGGCGCGAAGGTCCGGGGCGCCGGCACGTCCACGCTGACGATCCAGGGCGTCGCCAAGCTCGAGCCGACCACGCACCGCGTCATCGGCGATCGAATCGTCGCGGCGACGTGGGGGATCGCCGCGTCGATGACCCGCGGTGACGTGCGGGTTCGCGGGGTCAATCCGAAACACCTCAGCTTGGTGCTCGACAAACTGCGCGTGGCCGGCGCCGAAGTCACCGCCGAGTCCGACGGCTTCCGGGTCGTCCAGGAGGCACGGCCGACCGCGGTCAACTTCGCGACGCTGCCGTATCCGGGTTTCCCCACCGACTTGCAACCGATGGCCATCGGTCTCGCCGCGGTCGCGGAGGGAACATCGATGATCACCGAGAACGTCTTCGAGGCGCGGTTCCGATTCGTCGAGGAGATGATCCGGTTGGGTGCCGATGCGCGGACGGACGGTCACCACGCAGTGATCCGGGGAATCGCGCAGCTGTCGAGTGCACCTGTGTGGTCTTCCGACATCCGGGCCGGCGCGGGCCTGGTGCTGGCGGGGCTCGTCGCAGACGGAGTGACCGAAGTGCACGACGTCTTCCACATCGACCGCGGATATCCGCGCTTCGTCGAGATCCTCCAGGAACTCGGGGGTCGGATCGAGAGGGTGGACGCCGATCCCGGTTCGCACCGGTGAGTCCGGCGTCACAGTGATCGGTGCGAGCGTCCTGCCGCGAAATACGGGCCGGCGCACCGGTTCTGACCAGCGGAATCCCGACGGACGAACATCGCGACCTGGCGATTTGGCAAGCAGTTTCCCTTCGCGTAACTTATTCCAGGTCAGAGCGACACGGACACCGACCCCGGCCGGAAGGCGGGGGACACGAGGTTGGACGAAGGCGCCTGGTAAA
>SEEV01000168.1 GCA_004211695.1 Rhodococcus sp. (in: high G+C Gram-positive bacteria) | reverse complement strand
CCTGATCGACCACGTCACCACCGACATGAGTGTGTACACCGACGAAATCTTCGGACCCGTCCTGTCCGTGATCCGGGTCGAGTCCTACGACGAGGCCCTGGAATTGGTGAACTCCAGCCAGTTCGGTAACGGCACCGCGATCTTCACCAACGACGGCGGCGCCGCCCGGCGGTTCCAGAACGAGGTCGAGGTCGGCATGGTCGGCATCAACGTCCCCATCCCGGTTCCGATGGCGTACTACAGCTTCGGCGGTTGGAAGAACTCGCTGTTCGGTGACACCCATGCGCACGGCACCGAAGGCGTGCACTTCTTCACCCGCGGCAAGGTCGTCACCAGCCGCTGGCTCGACCCCAGCCACGGCGGCCTCAACCTCGGCTTCCCCCAGAACAACTAGTCCCCTTCCCTGAGGCTTCCGGAGACGGAAAGCCCACCAATCACCTGTGCGGGGTGCGGATCTCGGACCGCACCCCGCACAGGCCCCAACCGCACGATCACCCCCATCACACCATCAAGGAGCACGTCATGCCTCTCGTTCACATCCACGTCATCGAGAACAGGCGTACTCCTGAACAGCTTCGTCATGTCGCGGACGTCGTGCAGGACGTGATGCTCGAGAACTTCGCCGCACCGGACCGAGACCGCTACCAGCTCATCTCCGAGCACAAGCCAGGTCAGATCATCGCCGAGGACACCGGACTGGGATTCGAGCGCACCGACGACATCATGGTCGTGCAGGTGGCACAGCAGGGACGGACCCAACAGCAAAAGCAGGTGATGTATCGGGAACTCGCCGAACGACTGCGGAACGAGACAGGCTTGGCCCCGACCGATTTGATCGTCTCTGTTGTCGCAAACACCAGGGAAGACTGGTCCTTCGGCAACGGGGTCGCCCAGTTCGTGGAAGGACATCTGTGACCGGAGGTCTGGCCCATGGCTGACCATGGACGACCCACCACCACCGCAGGAGTGGTCTTTTGCTCGATCACTTCGGTCCAGATTGGCGCAGCGCTGGCGAGCACCTTCTCACTGAGGTAGGCACCCGGATCGGGGATGTGCGGTGAAATCTGTGACACCGACGCACAGCCATCCGAAAACCTCGCCTCAGCAGAACGGATCTCGACATGATAACCGCCGCCGCCTTCGGGGAGGAACTGAGACGGCTCCAACTCGATCATGGCTTCCCAGTCGGCGAGACGCGTAAACGGGACCTCGGGCTCAGCCCCGCCGACCTGGACGCGGTGCGGGCGAAGGTGAACGCCGGCTGCCAGGTCCTCGGCCTGCGGTTCCGGGAGGACGGTTTGGTGGGCAATCGCTTCGAGACGCTGCACCGCGAGTTCGGCGACAACTTCATCGCGGTGGAGTTCCGGGCGCGGAGCACTCGACGCTGACCGCGCACCGGCGGCAGGAGGGTGTCGAGCGGGTACTGGCCTCCTTCGCCGACAAACTCGGCGGCCCCGACTGACGGGCGATACCCGCCAACACCGCGTCAGGATTGCGGGCGGGGGAGTCATTTCGGCGTCAAGATCGGCTGCAACCCCGCTGGGCGGGGTAGATGTGGAACTGATCCCCCGAGTTGTTCGACCCGGGGATCCCACCGGATCGAGGAGGTTCCGATGACGCTGCATCTGCCTCACCTGTTCGTTCACGAGCAGTCGCGCGAGAACACGGTGCTCGACGTGACCGAGGCGGGCCCGGGCATCGAGGACGCGGTGCGTGCGGTGATGGAACAGCCGCAACTGCGGTTGGTGGGGTTCCGCTGCACTGCCAGTTCCGGGGCCATCGACGAGGTGATCGGCCTGATGGAGCAGGTCCGACGCGACTACGGCGTGATCCTGACCGAACTGGTCCTGCTGGACGCGGATGGGAGCGACGTGCGCGATGCCGTCGACGACGGGTTGGACGAGGCGTGCGCCCGCAACCGGTACCCCCGCCCGACGGTCGTGTTCGCGGGCCCGCACGTCGGTGTCCCGACCTTGACGCAATCTTGACGCCGCTACCCCTTGCGCACCGATTGAACGTGTGTTTAGCATATTAAACATGCGTTCAACCAATGCCGGTTCCGAGGTCCCGCAACCCGATCTGACCACCCGCGCCCGCGTGCGCGACGCGGCGATCACGGTGTTCGGCAATCACGGCTTCGCCACCGGAGTGCGGGCGATCGCCACCGCCGCCGGAGTGTCGCCCGGTCTGGTGATCCACCATTTCGGATCGAAGGACGGCCTGCGCGCCGAATGCGACGAGCATGTTCTGCGGATCATCCGGGAGCAGAAGGCGCAGGCGATCTCGACGCCCGGGCCGGCGGGCGCCATGCAGGCCCTCGCCGACATCGAGCAGTACGCCCCGCTCGTCGCGTACATCGTGCGCAGTTTCCAGGCGGGCGGAGGTCTCGGCGAATCGCTCTTCGAGCACATGGTGGACGACACCGCCGAGTACCTCGACATGGGAGTGGCGGCCGGGAGGGTGCGGCCCAGCCGTAACCCGCAGGCGCGGGCGCGTTACCTCACCCTCTACAACGTCGGGGCCATGCTGCTCTACCTGCAGATGCGCGCCGACAAGGAAGTTCCGCTCGACTACGCCAAGGCCATCCGCGACCTCGCAACCGACGTCACGCTGCCCGCCCTCGAGATGTACACCGAAGGCCTGCTGCCGGATTCGTCGACGCTCGAGGCGTACCTGGCCACCGAAGACGGTGCCGCGCAGGCGGCGGCACCCGCAGAATCTACCGACTCCCCGAACTAGGAGCAGCTATGAGCGCGATCATCGAAGTGCGCAACCTGGTGAAGACGTTCGGACGAACCCGGGCGTTGGACGGACTCGACCTCGAGGTCGGCGAAGGTGAGGTGCACGGGTTCCTCGGGCCGAACGGCGCCGGAAAATCCACCACCATCCGCGTCCTCCTCGGCAGCCTCCACTCCGACAGCGGTGAGGCGGCCGTCTTCGGACGCGATCCCTGGCGCGACGCCGTCGCCCTGCACCTCGAGATGGCGTACGTCCCCGGCGACGTGACGCTGTGGCCGTCGTTGTCCGGCGGCGAGACCATCGACCTCCTCGCACGGATGCGCGGCGGGCTGGACGAGGCCCGCAAACAGGAGTTGATCGAGCGTTTCGACCTCGACCCCCGGAAGAAGGGGCGCGCGTACTCGAAGGGCAATCGTCAGAAGGTGGCGTTGGTGTCGGCGTTCTCCTCGAACGCCCGGCTGCTGCTGCTCGACGAACCCACGTCGGGCCTGGACCCGTTGATGGAACAGGTCTTCCGGGAATGCGTCGCCGAGGCCCGCGACCGCGGGGTGACGGTGCTGCTGTCCAGCCACATCCTGTCCGAGGTGGAGGCGCTGTGTGAGCGGGTCACCATCATCAGGTCGGGACGCACGGTCGAATCGGGCACGCTGGCGTCGATGCGGCACCTCAGTCGCACGTCGATCACCGCCGAACTTCTCGGCGACCCCGGCGATCTGAGCCGCATCGACGGCGTCGCGGACATCCAGTTCGACGGGTCGACGCTGCACTGCCAGGTCGACAGCGAACATCTCGGCGAGCTCATCCGGGTGCTCGGCGACACCGGGGTCCGTAGCCTCGTCAGTCAGCCGCCGACGCTCGAGGAACTCTTCCTGCGGCACTACGAGATCGACGACGGCACGACGCCGTCGTCCGACACGGCGGAGAAGGTGCGGGCATGAGTACCGCGACGGTGTCCCGGTATCGGCCGGTCGAGCCGGCGCCAGTATCTTCCTCGGATTTCAAGGGGACCCTGCATTTTCTGCGGCTGTTCCTGCGCCGGGATCGGATCGCGCTGCCGCTGTGGATTCTGATCTTCGCGTTCGCGCCGGCGCTGTACGTCGCGAGCATCGCCGACATCTACACCTGCGACGCCCAGCTGGCGGAGTTCGCGGCCACCACGGCGGCCAGCCCCGCACAGATCGCCATGTACGGGCCGATCTTCAACTCCACCCTGGGATCCGTGGGTGTCTGGAAGGCCGGCATCTACTACACGCTGATCGGTCTGGTGGTGATCCTGACGGTCATCCGGCACACCCGCGCCGAGGAGGAGACCGGCCGCGCGGAGCTGCTCGACTCCACCTCCGTCGGACGGTACGCGGGGCTCACGGCGGCACTGACACTCGCGGGCGGCGCCTCCGTCGTCACCGGAATACTCTGTGCGGCAGCGTTGCTCGCCCGCGACCTTCCGGTGGGTGGCTCGGTGGCCTTCGGCACGTCCCTCGCCTGCTCGGGCCTGGTGTTCACGGCGGTGGCCGCCGTCGCGGCGCAGGTGAGTACCGGCGCCCGCGTCGCTCGCGGCATCGCGCTGACGGTGCTCGGTGTCGCCTTCGCCTTGCGTGCGGTCGGTGACGCCGGCTCCGGCATCCTGTCGTGGTTCTCGCCGCTCGGCTGGGCCCTGCAGATCCGTCCGTACGCCGACGAACGGTGGTGGGTCGTCGTCCCCAGCCTGGTCACGGCAGGCGTGCTCACCTGGGTGGCGTACGCGCTGCTGCGCCGTCGGGATGTCGGTGCCGGTCTGATCGCCGAACGTCCCGGCCCCGTCGCCGCACCGCCGACACTCGGCGGAACCTTCGGGCTGGCGTGGCGGATGCACCGCGGCACGCTCGCGGCCTGGACGGCCGGGCTCGGTCTGTACGGCCTGCTCATCGGCAGCGCCGCCAAGGGGGTCGGCGGGCAGGTCGGCGACAGTCAGACGATCCGGGACATCATCATGCGGATGGGTGGTTCGCAGTCGCTGGAGGAATCGTTCATCGGCTACGCGTTCACCATGCTCGCGATCGCCGCCGCGGCCTACGCGATCTCCGCGTCGCTGCGTCTGTACTCGGAGGAGAACGCCCAGCGCCTCGAACCCGTGACGGCCGGCTCGGTTGGTCGCGTCCACTGGGCGTCGAGCCACATCCTGTTCGCGCTACTGGGACCGGCGGTCGCGATGGTGGTGGCCGGGGTGGCCGCCGGACTCACCTACGGCGCGTCCATCGGCGACGTGAGGGGAGCCCTGCCCGACGTGGTCGGGGCGGCGCTCGTGCAGCTTCCTGCGATCTGGATGCTCGCCGGGGTGACGGTCCTCCTGTTCGGGGTGATCCCGCGGTTCACGCCCGTGGTGTGGGGAGTGCTCGTCGCGTTCCTCCTGATCTTCATGATCGGGTCGATCGCGCAGTTCCCGCAGGCGGTACTCGATCTCGAGCCGTTCAGCCACGCTCCGAAACTGCCGGGCGGACAGTTCGCGGCCACACCGATCGTCTGGCTGCTGCTGATCACCGCCGCCCTGATCGTGGTGGGTGTGACGGCGTTCCGGCGGCGCGATCTGCGCTGAGCATCGACCGGTGTGCACACTGAAGGGATGGCACGTGTGCACACCGGCGAGTCCGTCCTGGCCCGGACGGTGCGAATCGTCGAATCGTTCCGTTCGGACGATTCGCTGCTGACCGTGTCCGAGATCGCGCGGCGGTCCGGTCTCCACATCTCCACGACGTCGCGGTTGATCGACGAACTGGTGGGGTGCGGCTGGCTCGAGCGGGAGAACCGGAAGGTGCGGATCGGCGTGCGCCTGTGGGAGGTCGCATCGCGGGCTTCCCCGACCCTCGGGCTCAGGGAAGCGGCGATGCCGTTCATGGAAGACCTCCATGCCGTCGTCGGGCAGCACACCCAACTCGGTGTGCTCGAGGGCGACGAGGTGTTGTTCGTCGAGCGGCTCACGGCCCCGGGCGCGGTGGTCAACTACACGCGGATCGCGGGCCGGATGCCGCTGCACGTGTCTTCGTCCGGGCTGGTCCTTCTTGCCCACGCCTCGCCGGACCTTCAGGAGCGAATCCTGAACGAGCCGTTGAAGGTCTACACCGACAACACGATTCGCACCCCGCGACAGTTGCGAGGGGTCCTGGCCGACGTGCGCCGCCACGGCTACATCGTCTGCGCGGGCCACCTGTACGCGGACACCACGGGCGTCGCGGTTCCGGTGCGGGACGGCACCGGCCGGGTGGTCGCCGCGCTGTCGGTGATCGTGCCGAACGACGAGAAGGCGTACGCGCAGATCCCCGCGCTGCAGGCCGCGGCGAAGGGCATCACCCGGGTGATGGCCGCGGCCGCTCGCCCGGCCGACTGATCCCGGTCGGACCGGCTAGCGCCAGACGGTCTCGGCATCGACCGCCGACGACGGAGGTGCCGTCGGAACGCCGCTCGGGGTGCGGGAGAACCGCGGTGCTGGACCGTGCTGCGTCACGCCGTCGACCTCTATGAGGGTGTCACGTGCCTTCAGGTGCACCTGCTCGGGGAGTGCGCCGACGGCCATGTACTTGCCGTCTGAGGTCTCGTAGGTGTCGTAAAACGGGGTGCCGGAATCGAGGCGATTGACGCCGCGCTCGTCGGACCATCTGCCGGTACCACGCCAGCCCCAGATCATGTGCGAGAGCGCCGCGGTGCCGTCGACCATGGCGGCGTCGACGACCTGCCCCGCACCGGATGTCTGGCGTTCGAAGAGCGCCGCGAGGATGCCGAAGACGAGGAACATCGATCCGCCGCCGAAGTCGCCGACCAAATTGAGTGGGGGGACGGGGCGCTCGCCACGCCGGCCGATCGCGTGCAACACCCCCGTGACGGAGATGTAGTTGATGTCGTGGCCGGCCACGGAAGCCCACGGTCCGTCCTGACCCCAGCCGGTCATGCGGCCGTAGACCAGGCGCGGGTTGCGGGCGAGCGCGTCGTCGGGGCCCAGCCCCAAGCGTTCGGTGACGCCTGGGCGGAAGCCTTCGATGAGGATGTCGGCCCGCTCGACGAGGCCGAGTACCTTCTCGAGATCGGCGGGGTCCTTCAGATTCGCCTCGACGACAGTGCGGTTGCGGAGTTGCTGATCGTGCTCGGCGATCTGACCGGCTCGTTGTACGCGGACCACATCGGCGCCGAGGTCTGCGAGCAGCAGCGCAGCGTGCGGGCCGGGCCCTATGCCCGCAAGCTCCACGACGCGAAGCCCAGTGAGTGGGCCCTTCTTCGATGAATCGACTACCGACACGTGTCCTCGTTCCAGCGGGGTTGGCGTCAACCATTGAAGCCAACAAGTACCACTAAGTCAACTATGTCTTAGATGCTCGCAGCGCGGGCGTCGCGTCGACGTTGGCTACCAGGTGACGGGTAGTTCGTAGATTCCGTAGGCGAGGGAGTCGCCTTTGAATCGGAGGTTGTCGAAGTCGGTGGCCAGTTGCAGTGTGGGGATGCGGCGGAAGAGGGTGCTGTAGACGACTTCGAGTTCGATTCGGGCGAGTTGTTGGCCGATGCATTGGTGGGGTCCCCAGCCGAAGGCGTGGTGGTGTCGTGCCTCGCGGGTGAGATCGAGTTTCTCGGGTTCGGGGAATGCGATCGGGTCGAAGTTGGCGGCGGGGAGTGGGGAGATGATTCCGTCGCCGGCCTTGATGATCGTGCCCTGGTAGTCGATGTCCTCGGTGGCGATCCGGCGTTGGAGTAGGTGGGGGATGGTGAGGTAGCGGAGCAGTTCTTCGACGGCGCCTGCGATGACCTTTTTGTCGGTGGTGTCGCGGATGATGGCGAGTTGGTCGGGGTTCTGCAGGAGTGCTGTGGTGCCGAGGGAGATCATGTTTGCGCTGGTCTCGTGGCCTGCGATGAGCAGGATCATGCCGAGCATGGCGGCGCCGGGGAGGTCGATGTGGCCCGCCGTGACCTTTTTGCCGAGGTCGGAGACGACGTCTTCCTCGGGATTGTCCATCTTGGCTTGGATCAGCTTTGTTACGTATTCACCGAGCGCGCGGGTCGACTTGGTGCTTTCCTCGGGCAATGTGTCGCGGGCATTGGCGATCTTGGCGTGGAGTTCGAAGAAGTCGTGGTCTTCGTAGGGGACCCCGAGGAGTTCGCAGATCATGAGCGAGGGCAGTGGGAGTGCGAGCGCCTCGACGAGGTCGGTGGGGTTGGGTCCGGCGAGCATTGTGTCGATGAGGTCGTCGGTGGCTTGCTGGATTCCGGGTCGAATTTTCTCCATGCGGCTGCGGGTGAAGGCGTTGGTGAGCAGGCGACGGAGAGCGGCGTGCTCGGGGCCGTCGGTATCGAAGATGGTCTTGGGTCGGTCCGACAGGGTCTCTGCCATCGAGCGGGTGGCGATGGGGAACCCGGGAAGGTGATCGTTGGCGCTCACTCGTGGGTCGGACATGATCGTCCGCTGGGCGGCGTGGGCGGTGACCAGCCACGGGGTGTTGCCGTCCCAGGTTCGTCCTTTGGACAGTGCTGTTCCGTCGGCGTGGAGTTGGCGTAATTCGGGTGATGGCAGGAAGGGGCACTTGCCATCCCGGGGTGTGGGGTAATCAGGGACTACTTCGGTGGCTCGGGCCGCAATCTCGGTCATGACCGAAGATTAGTCCAATCGGTCGGTATAAGCTACGAATTTCGCGAATTCGATCGGTTGTCCCTCCGGTATCCATCAGCGCCTGAGAATTCCTTCGAATCCGGCCGCGTCGAGCACCTCGGCGGTCATCGGTAGGACCTTCTCCATCAGCACTCGGTGAACCTCGGGATCGAAGTCTGCGCAACAGTCGGACAGGATCATGACCCTGTAGTCACGGTCGGCGGCCTCGCGCGCCGTGGACAGTACTGCGCCGCTGGTCGCCACTCCGGTGAGGACGAGCGTGTCGACACCTCTTTCGCGAAGTCGTGCGTCCAGGTCCGTGGTGGAGAAGGATCCCATGCGTGTCTTGCGGAATACGGGCTCGGCGGGAAGTGCGCCAAGCCTCTGATCGACCTGGGATTCCGGTCCGTCCGGCGGAGGAGTCATGGCGGCGAAATGCCCGAACATCTTGTTCCTCGGCGAGACTGCCGCAGCTTCCTCGGCTGTGAGGTACACCCGCGCATAAGCGACGAATACGCCCGAGTCACGTGCGGTCTCGATCGTCGCTCGCACGCGTTCCAGCAGTCCGCCGATGTCGGAGAATCTGGACAGCACCGTCGGCTGAACATCGATCGTCAGAAGCGCGGTCGTGCCGGGATCGAGCGGTTTGGTCTCGGTCATAGGACTTTCACTCCTTCGATTGGGCTGAATCTGCGCCCTTGATCGGTACACTCGTTTAGTGTACCAATCAGTCTAGTAAAGCTATCCAGGAGCCGGTATCGGATCGTGGAGATGAAAGTGAGGTTGCGATGCCGCAACTCGTACACAGCGAAACAATCGATGGGGTGGCCACCGTCCGGCTGGATCGCCCCCCGTTCAATGCCTTCGACACGGAGTTGCGCGTCGAGCTCGGTGATGTCGTCAGATCGTTGGCTGACAACGCGACAGTAAGGGCCGTCGTCCTCACCGGAGGTCCCAAGGCATTCGCTGCTGGTGCGGATCTCAAGCAGCTGGCCGAGATGGACTACGAGCAGATTTCCGTGTGGAATCAGGCGCTGCAAAGGGTGTTCAACGACGTGGCTGCCCTGCCGATGCCAGTCATCGCCGCGGTCAACGGTGTAGCCCTGGGCGGCGGGATGGAGCTCGCGCTTGCAGCGGACTTCCGTGTTCTTGCCGAGGATGCGATTCTCGCGCTACCCGAGGTTCAGCTGGGTATCGTGCCCGGCGCCGGCGGTATGCAGCGGCTGCGGAGGCTGGTGGGAATCGGCAAGGCGAAGGATATTCTCATGTCCGGTCGACGTCTCGAGGCCGAGGAAGCGCACGCGATCGGCCTCGCCGGGCATGTTGTCCCGGCTTCGGCGGTCCTCACTCACGCACAGCGGCTCGCGGCGGAGTATGCGGCCGGGCCACGTTTCGCTCTGCAGGCGATCAAGGAAGCGGTGGAATTGGGTGCGGACAGCCCGCTCGCTACCGGACTGGCGATGGACAAGAATATGCTCGCAGGTCTGTTTGCGACTCGCGATCGCCGAGTCGGGATCGAGTCCTTTTTTGCGCAGGGTCTGGGCAAAGCACGCTTCGGCCTGGCAGCGGAATAGCATCGCACAACACCCGACCGACCCGACCAGCTGAGGATCCATATGGCGCGACCGCCCGGGCACGGCCCATCGTACGAGGTCAAGCGTCAGGAGATCATCGATCTGGCTGCCGGCCTGTTCGCGAAGAAGGGGTACGCAGCCACGGGTATCACCGAGATCGGCGAAACGGTCGGTCTCGCCAAGGGCGCGTTGTACTACTACATCCGCTCGAAGGAGAACCTGCTCGTCGAGATTCAGGAGCGGGTGCTCGATCCGTTGGTCCAAAGCGCGAATCGAATCGCGGAGTTGGATACGTCGCCCGCCGTGCAGTTGCGTCTGCTCTCGCATGCAATTCTCGACATGATCTTCACGCGGTTCGATCACATATGGGTGTACGAGCACGATTACAAGCATCTGACCGGTGAGAATCTGTCGCGTGTGCTCGAGCGGCGGCACGAGTTCGAAAAGATTGTGCGTGATCTAGTGGTCGCCGGAATGGACGAGGGCCTGTTCCGGCGGGCAGACCCGGTGCTGGTCATGTTGCAATTTCTCAACATGCACAACCACACCTATCAGTGGCTGAATCGGGACCTGGAGTGGGACGCGGCCTACTTGTCGAAGACCTACTGCCAGACTTTGTTCACCGGTTTCGCCGGCGGCGAATTCGACTTCACGACTCTCGAGACCGAGGTCACCCGAATCCAGGCTCTCGGCAGTGAGTAAATCCGATCTCGAAACCGCCGGCCAGCGAGGGTCCTTTCCGCACGGGAGGTTTCGTCGATTCGTACGGCGAGGGCGGTCGGGTCGAATCCGCGCGGCTCTTGACAGCAGCTCTAGGATGGTTTTGTATACCGATTGTTCTAATTTACAAATCCGACGAGCCGAAGTCCATAGGAGGCTGCCGTGAGCAGGTTCGAGTCGAAGACAGTGTTGGTCACCGGTGCAGCCGGGGCACTCGGTGCCACGGTGGCGAAGCGGCTGGCCTCGGACGGCGTCGCGAATCTGGTGCTCGCTGACCTGAATGCCGACGCGCTGACTCCACTGGCGACCGAACTGGGAGACAAGGGCGTTACCGTGACCACCGAGAATCTCGACGTCACCGACGGAGACGGGTTCGATGCACTGGTGGTCCGTGCCGTGGGCCGATTCGGAACCGTCGATGCATTGGTGAACTCGGCCGGGATCGTCTCGCCCAATGCGCGGATACACAATCTCTCCACCGCGGACTGGGAACGCTCGTTTGCCGTGAACAGCACGGGCACCTTCCACGGCATTCGCGCCGTCGCTCGGGCCCTTCGCAAACGTTCGCCCGTGTCGATCGTGAACATCGCGTCGGTCAGCGGATTGACGGCGTGGGCCTACGCGGCGCCGTACTGCGCATCCAAGTCCGCCGTCATTCATCTGACGCGCGTCGCTGCGCTCGAGTATGCAAAGGAAGGGATCCGAGTCAACGCCGTGTGCCCCGGAACGTTTCCTTCGACGTTGCACGAAGGACTGCCCTCCGAGGCGCTTGCCTCCATCGAGGCCAAGCATCCTCTGGGATTCGGCACACCCGACGATATCGCGGGTGCAGTTCTATACCTCGCCAGTGACGAGTCGCGTTGGGTCACCGGACATTCCCTTGCAATCGACGGTGGGTACTCACTGCCGTGACAGTGCACACCACAGGCGGGACCTTCTACCGACAATCACCGCCTCGCCGACGGTGCCGACGCGGGGCGGTTCCTGACGACGGCGAGAGGCGGCTCGAGGCGGGACTGTTTCATGCGGAATCGGGCTTGTGACGGGCACCGTTGTGAGTAGACTGAACGGTACAGAGAACGTTGACTGAGTATTACGATCGCGGAGAGAGTGAGACCTGTAGATGATCAACTTCGCGTCTGTGGTCGACAGGAATGCCGACCGATTCCCAGATGGAATTGCACTCTCGGAGGGTGACCGCGAGGTCAGTCATGCCGACCTACGGACACGGGTCGACGCCCTGTCGAACGCGTTCCTCGAGATGGGCATCGACCGCGGCGACATCATCGGCGTGCTGCTCTACAACCACATCGAATTCTTGGAAACGATGTTTGCGGCCAACAGAATCGGTGCTGCAATCGTGCCGCTGAACTATCGTCTCTCAGCTGCGGAGTGGGCGTTCATCCTGGAGCATGCCGACGCGGTGGCCATCGTGACGGAAGCGGAGTTCGTCGAGAAGGTGGACGCGCTGGTGCCCGGGTTGCCTCACGTGAAGAACAAGCTGACACTCGACACCCCGACCGACAACTCCTGGACCGAGTATTCCGCGCTGGTGCGCCGCCACTGGGGCTCGGCATCGGAGCTGGTCGACGTC
The DNA here is from genome assembly GCA_004211695.1 of Rhodococcus sp. (in: high G+C Gram-positive bacteria). Classification (GTDB taxonomy): domain Bacteria; phylum Actinomycetota; class Actinomycetes; order Mycobacteriales; family Mycobacteriaceae; genus Rhodococcus_F. Next base: position 7,068 of record SEEV01000168.1, on the reverse strand, counting down.
GAGCCTGCCGATCTGCAACGACTCATGTATACCTCGGGAACGACGTCCCGCCCCAAGGGCGTGATGCTCTCGCATCAGAATCTCCTGTACAAGAACCTTGCACACATTCTCGAGTTCTCGCTGACGAGCGCCGACACCACATTGGTCTGTGGACCGCTGTATCACGTCGGAGGGATGGACCTGCCCGGCCTGGCGACATTGCACGCCGGCGGCAGGCTGTGTTTGCTTCGGCGATTCGACCCGGCGGCTGTCATCGACGCCGTCGAACACCTTCGGCCGACGAACGTCTGGCTGGCGCCATCGATGATGAACTCGATACTGCAGTTGCCCGACATCGCGTCCCGTGACACCAGCTCCATCAGGTTCATCACCGGTGGCGGGGAGAAGATGCCGATTCCACTGCTCGATCGAATCGCCCGTACCTTTCCGGGCGCGTGGTTCGCCGATGCATACGGGCTGACGGAAACCGTGTCGGGCGATACCGTGAACGACTCCGCGCACATGCGATCGAAAGTCGGCTCCGTCGGCCGCCCGGTGGCCCACACCCAGGTGGCCGTCGTCGACGACGACGACGTGGCCGTACCGTCCGGCACGCTGGGCGAGATCGTCGTACGCGGCCCGAAAGTGATGTCGGGGTATTGGCGAGACCCCGAAGCGACGGCAAAGGTGCTGAGGAACGGATGGCTTCACACCGGGGACATCGGCCGGATCGACGCCGACGGATTTCTGTACATCGAAGACCGTAAGAAGGACATGATCGTCTCCGGTGGAGAGAACATCGCCAGCCCTGAGGTCGAACGAGTACTGTACGAAAATCCGGACGTAATCGAGGCCGCGGTCATCGGCGTGCCGCATCCACGGTGGGGCGAGGTGCCGAAGGCCTTCGTGGTGCTCCGCCCAGGGAGCACTGTCGACGAGGATTCTCTGAAAGAGTTCTGCCGTGGACGGCTTGCCAAGTACAAAGTGCCGTCGAGCATCGTGTACATCGAGTCGCTACCTCGAACTCCTTCCGGAAAGATCCTCAAACGTGAACTGAGAGAAGTGGATTCATGACGGAGGCTACGTCCACCATCGAGAAGTCGATGTTCGACCTGACGGGGAAGGTCGCCTGGATCACCGGCGCGGGTAAAGGCCTCGGCTCCGCAATCGCGCGGGCGCTCTACAGTGCCGGCGCGACTGTCGTCCTGACCTCGCGCACGGAGTCCGACCTCGACCGCATCGCCGGTGAACTCGACCCGGACGGCTCCGCCGATCGAACCTCGGTGATCGCGGGGTCGGTGGACGCCCCCGGTTTCGCCGACAACGCCGTGCAGCACGTGCTGGCTACTCGCGGACAGCTGGACGTGCTGATCAATTGCGCCGGAATCAGTCCAAGCTTCACTCGGAGCGAATCGGTGTCCGACGACGATTGGCAGCGGGTGATGAAAGTGAACCTCGATGGTGCCTTCTACTGTGCTCGTGCGGCTGGGGCACACATGCTCTCGCGTCGATCGGGCAGCATCGTCAACGTCACATCAGTCCATGCCGTGACGGGGTTCGAGCGTATCGCGGCCTATGCTGCAAGCAAGGGCGGCCTCGATGCGCTCACCAAGACGCTGGCTGTCGAGTGGGCAGAGCGTGGGGTGCGAGTCAATGCGTTGGCCCCCGGGTATTTTCGTACCGATCTGTCTTCGGGGTTGCTCGACAGCAAGTGGGGCGACAGCATCGTGAAGGCGACGCCGGCCGGACGGCTCGGTATCCCCTCCGAACTCGGCGGTGCAGCGGTCTTCCTTGCAAGTGACGCTTCCTCGTACGTGACCGGCACGACCGTGAACGTAGACGGTGGTTGGGTCGCGCGCTGAGCGTCGTAGAATCGGGCTCATTCCTGCACCGGCATTGCCGATGGTGGAATGAGCCCGTCGTCGTGTGAGCGCGCGCGGTGCCGACCTCGTCCGGTCCGACGGCATGCCGCCGGACCGGAGCGGGTCAGCTCCGTTTCGTGCCCAAGGCGGCACGGGCGATGACATTGCGCTGTATCTCGTTGGTGCCCTCGCCGATCTCGAGGATCTTGGCATCCGCGTAGAAGCGGGAGATCTTGGATTCGCGAATGTAGCCGTACCCACCGTGTATCTGGACGCTGGCACTGGCCGCCCTGTTCGCGACTTCGGACGCATAGACTTTGGCCATAGCCGCAGCTTGACCGAAAGGCTTGCCGCTGTCGGCAAGCCATGCGGCGCGATAGACCAGGCTGCGAGCGGCCTCGATCTCGGTAGCCATGTCGGCGATCTTGTGCTGGACCGCTTGGAACTTCGTCAATGGACTGCCGAACTGTTCGCGATTTCGCGCGTGTTCGATTGCCAACTCCAATGCTGTCTGCGCGAGCGAGAGCGCCAGTGCCGCAACACTGATTCGGCCACCGTCGAGCACATCGAGGAACTGGCGCAGGCCGTTACCTTCGTCCCCGATCAGATTCTCGGCCGGAATCCAGCAATCGTCGAACACCAGTTCTCGGGTGTCCATCGCGTGCCACCCCAGCTTGTGCAGCGATTTCCCCACGGTGTAGCCGTCAGTGTTCGTCGGAACGAAGAAGGTGCCGAAACGTTTGGTTCCGTCGTCGTTCTTACCCGTGACGGCAAGGATGGTCACGCCGAGACTGATATCGGTTCCGGCATTGGTGATGAACATCTTGCCGCCGTTGATGACCCATCCATCTGCGTCGCGGCGTGCTGTCGTGCGAATGCCGGCGGCGTCCGACCCCGCGGTGGGTTCGGTCAATCCGAATGCGCCGATCCGGGTTCCCGTCGCGAGCGGTACGAGCCAATCCTGCTTCTGTTTGTCGGTGCCGAAAGCGAGGAGGGGCAGCGATGCGATGGTCGAATGAGCGTTCCACGCGGCAGCAAGCGACTGATCGGCGCCACCGATCGCCTCCATGGCAGCAACGTAGGACACATAACCCACATCCATTCCGCCGTACTTCTCGGGTACGAGGAGGCCGTTCAGGTTCAGTTCCCCCATCTTCAGAAACACGTCGGAGGGGAATCGTTCCTCCTCGGACCAGAACGCTGCGTGGGGATCGATCTCCTTCTCCGCAAACGAACGGCACAGCGCCTGGAGTTCGAGTGTCTCGGCGGGCAGCTCTAGATCCATATCGAGTTCGTCCTTCGGCTAGGTCGTCTGACGACGACGCTTGTATTTTCGACCATACGGTATAATATTCATTGTCAGGTGATATCAAGTCAAGAGCCGGCGCTCTCCGGCACGACACATCGACTGACAGAGGCCTCATGACCACAGAAACAGACACTCGCAGAATCGCATTCGATCGTTCGGACGCGCTCGTCGAGTTCTACCGCCGGATGCGGCTCATCAGGCAGTTCGAGGATCGAGCATCCCGGCTGTACAAGACCAATCAGATTCCGGGGTTCCTGCACCTGTCCATCGGACAGGAAGCGTCTGCGGTCGGAGCGTGCTGGCCACTCGACGATCGAGACATAGTGACATCCACTCACCGTGGACATGGGCACTGCATTGCAAAAGGCCTCGACGTCGACGGCATGTTTGCCGAGTTGATGGGGAAAGCGACCGGAACCTGTAAGGGTCGGGGAGGGTCGATGCACATTGCGGACCCTCGGAAAGGCATTTTCGGCGCCAACGGAATTGTCGGTGCCGGCATGCCGATAGCGGTCGGAGCCGCAACCGCTGCTCAGTTGCACGGCGACGGAGCCGTGGTCGTTGCGTTCTTCGGCGATGGTGCAGTGGCACAAGGTGTGTTCCACGAATCCGTCAACCTTGCTGCAGTGTGGGACCTTCCGGTGATCTTTTTCTGCGAGAACAACGGATACGCAGAGTTCTCCCCGGCAGCCGATCAGCATCGTGCCACCCTCGAGGACCGCGCCGCCGGATACGGGGTCGAGTTCCACAGCGTCGACGGCAACGATGTCGTTGCTGTTGCAACCCTGCAGGCCGAGTTGGTCTCGCGGATCCGTGACGGCGCAGGGCCTATGATCGTCGAAGCGTCCACCTACCGATGGCACGGTCACTACGAGGGCGACCCCCAGAGCTATCGACACGAAGACGAACTCGCCGAATGGAAGCTCCGCGATCCGCTCGAGGTGCTCGCGGCGCGTATGCGCGCAGCTGGTCTGCACGATCGGATCGACTCTGTGAACAGTGAAGTCGACGACATAATCGGGCGCGCAGTCGATCTGGCTGACAAGGCGCCGTACCCGGAAGCGGAGACCGCCGCCGATTACGTCATCTCCGTCCGGAAGGTCATTCCCGAGCCTACGAGTCCGACTGAGGGAACGTGGAAGACGATGCACGCGATCACCGCAGCATTGACGCGCGAACTCGATGACGATCCCACAGTATTCCTGGCGGGAATCGATGTGGGAGAGGGCGGCAACGTCTTCGGTCTGACGCGTGGTTTGGCCGCGAAGTATCCAGGTCGGATCCGCGATACGCCGATCTCGGAGAGCGCCATCATGGGTACCGCCGTAGGTGCCGCGATGGCCGGTTACCGGCCGGTGGTGGAGCTGATGTACTTCGACTTCATCGGTGTATGTCTGGACCAGCTCATGAACCAGGCCGCCAAGATGCGATTCATGACCGGTGGTGCGGCGTCTCTTCCGTTGGTGGTTCGCACCCAGTTTGCTGCCGGAAAGTCCTCCGGCAGTCAGCATTCGCAGAGCCTCGAGGCTCTGCTCGCGCACATACCTGGTCTGACAGTGGTCATGCCGTCCACGCCGGCCGACACGTACGGGCTGTTGCGAGCGGCGATCCAGGATCCGAACCCCGTGATTTTCATCGAGAATCGCCTGCTGTACGGAATGAAAGGACCCAAGCCCTCCGACGACCATCTGATACCGATCGGAAAGGCCGTCGTGCGTCGACCGGGCAGCGACGTGACCGTCGTGTCCTACAGCTCGATGATGCAGAGTTGCCTTGTGGTGGCCGATCGTCTCTCGGTGCAGGGAATCGACGTCGAGGTCATCGACCTGCGTACGATCACTCCTTTGGATTTCGACACGGTCCTGACGTCGTTGAAGAAGACGAATCGGCTGGTTGTCGTCCATCAAGCGGTCGGCGAGTTCGGGGTGGGCGCGGAGATCGCTGCGAAGGCAGTCAGGGAAGGCTTCTGGCATCTCGATGCCCCGGTTGTTCGTGTCACGGCGGAACAGTCTCCGGCTCCGTACTCACCGGTTCTCGAGAAGGTCTGGCTACCGGACGAAACGAAGATCGAGGCTGCGATACGAGAGGTGTTCGAGGCCGACCCGGCGTGACGTGGCGCTCACGGGCCGGGTTTCGTGTGGTTCACGGAATGCTCTGACCCGAAGTGGGTCTCGTCCGTCGCAGGGGCAACTGAGCGACGATTTCAGCAATTCTATATACACGAATGATCGGTCGAACTATAGTTCGCGGAACGGCGCAGGCGATCTATTCGACAATGGAGGAACACATGAACCAACCGACGAACCCGCAGGACCTGGGAGACGTGGACGTCGACGTAATCGTCGTCGGAGCCGGCGTCACGGGTATTTACCAGGCCCTTCGTGCTCGCGAAGCAGGCTTCTCGGTGAAGGTCCTCGAAGCGGGTGCCGGCGTGGGCGGAACCTGGTACTGGAACCGCTACCCCGAAGCGCGCTTCGATTCCGAGAGCTACACCTACGGCTACCTGTTCTCCAAGGAGCTGTGGGAGGAGTGGGAGTGGTCTGAGCGTTTCGCAGGACAGCCGGAGATCGAGCGGTACTTCAACTATGTCGTCGATCGCTTCGACCTGCGCAAGGACATTCAGTTCGGTGCGAAGGTTTCCTCGACGGTCTTCGACGAGGACTCCGGGACCTGGACGACGAAGGCAAGCGATGGTGCCGAGTTGCGCAGCAGATTCCTGGTGGCCGCGACGGGCGTGCTCTCGGTGCCGTTTTATCCCGATGTTGCCGGGCGCGAGGACTTCGATGGCGAGAGCTACCACACCGGTCTGTGGCCGTCGTCGCCTGTCGATTTCGCAGGCAAGAGGGTCGCCGTCATCGGTGCCGGTTCGAGCGGCGTGCAGTTGATTCCGGTGATAGCGCGCGAGGCGGCCTCACTGACGGTGTTCCAGCGCAGCGCCAACTGGTGTACACCACTCAACAACGGACCGATCTCGCCGGAGGAGCAGGCGGAACTCAAGGCGAACTACGAGTCCATCAAGCAGACTCTGGACACCTCGGTCAGCGGGTTCCTGCATCCGATGGACGGACGGACATTCGCCGACGATGCGAATGCCGATCGTCAAGCGTTCTACGAGAAGATGTGGAACAGTCCCGGTTTCGAAAAGTTGACCACGCATTACGCTGACATGACCCTGAACCCCGTCGCGAACAAGGAGTGGTCGGACTTCATCGCCGACAAGATTCGTGGCATCGTGAACGACTCCGCGACCGCGGAGATGCTGATCCCGAAGGATCATGGCTACGCCGGCAAACGCCCACCCTTCGTGACCAACTACTACCAGGTCTACAACCAGCCGAACGTATCCCTCGTGTCTCTGAAGGAAACGCCGATGGTGCGCGTCACCGACAAGGGGATCGAGACGTCCGAGGGGCTCGAAGAGTTCGATATCATCGTGTGGGCGACGGGGTACGACTTCGGTACCGGGGCGCTCAATCGCCTGGGTGCTCGCGGCCGTGACGGTCGAGCGCTCGAGCAGCATTGGGCCGACGGGCCGCGTACCTTCCTCGGCGTGGCTACCGCCGGATTTCCGAACTTCTTCTTTCCCGGTGGCCCGCACGGTGCGCTCGGAAACAATCCCCGGTACGCCGGCGATCAGGTGGAGTTCGTCACCGACGCCCTGATCTATGCACGTGACCACGACGTGGACGTCATCGAAGTGACCGCCGAAGCCGAAGAGGAGTGGACGTCGATGATGGATGCCAGCAGCGTGTACTCGTCATTCAACGAGAGCAGCTACTTCTACGGATCCAACATTCCCGGGAAGCCTGTGAAGCAATTGCTGAACCCCACGGGGCGACCCACCCTCCAGCAATTGATCGCGAAGGTGTTCGAGAGCAACTTTGCGGAGTTCGACCTCGTCCGGCGACAGGGCAACGA
>SEEV01000167.1 GCA_004211695.1 Rhodococcus sp. (in: high G+C Gram-positive bacteria) | reverse complement strand
CCAAGCCGACCTACCCAACGTCCCAGTCCCGTGGCTCGGCGGACGCACGGTCCGCTACGAGTTCGCATGGTCAGACCCAGCGAATGAGGGTGGACTCGCTGAGTGAAAATCGGCGTTAGCTGGTGCCTATGTCCGCAGCGTCGCCCCGGACCAGTTTCTTGTCTCGCTCGGGGTTCGCGAACAGCAGTGCCCCGACCGCGCACACGGCGGCGACGAGTCCGAGAGCCTGGAACGCGGTGGCGTAGCCCTCGGCAGGCGAGGCGGCCGCGTCGACGATCAGACCGGTCGCGTAGGGGGCGATGAGGCCGCCGATCGCCATCACGGCGAGGAACACACCGAGGGTGCCCGCGGTCTGCCGCGGCGGGCAGATCTCCGAGATCGCCGCGTTGAGCAACGGGAAGACCGAGGCAGCGAAGCCATAACCGACGGAGACGACGAGGACGGCCGCGGCGGGTGTGGTGATGGACGGAAGTGCCAGCAGGATCGCCCCGCAGATCAGCACCCCGACGGCGGGCACGATGACGCGCACGACGCGGGACGTGGCGCCGCGTGCGAGCAGGCGGTCGCCGACCACCGACGAGAGGAGCATCAGGATCAGTCCGGCGAGGCTCGGGAACGCGAACATGGAACCGGCCTGCAGCCTGCTGTACCCGAGGCCCACCTCGAAGTACGAGGGCAGCCAGGTCAGAACCACGGCGACCAGCGCGTAGACGCTCATCACGAGGAGTGCACCGCTGATGAAGGTGCGGGTCCGGAAGATGCGACCCCACGGCACCGCGGGTTCGCCGGCCTCACCGGCGGCCACGGCGGTGTCGTCGCTCTTGCCGCTGCGAATGTAGGGCCCCTCGCTCCAGACGGTCAGCCAGACGACGCACCACAGCACTCCGATCACGGACAGGGCGACGAGCGCGTAGCGCCAGCCGAAGGTCACGGTGACGTAGGCGAGAACGGGGGCGACGGCGATCTTCGCGATCGACGCGGCCCCGGCGAGCAGCGCACTCGGCAGTCCACGCTTGGCGGGTGCGTGCCACGAGTAGGCCGCCGTGTGGAGCAGGGCGGAACTCGGCCCTTCGGCGAGTCCCAGCAGCAACCTGCTGACCAGCAGGACCGCGAAACTCGCGACGACCACGAGCGGCAGTATCGCGACCGCCCAGGCGAGCGCCAGGACCAGCAGCGACCACCGCAGCGGCATCCAGCGGTTGAGCGCGCCGGCGAAGAACCCGCCGACGGTGAACGTCAGGAAGAACAGGCTTCCCACCAGCCCGATCTGGGAGGCGTTCAGCCCCAGCTCGTGGGCGAGGGGTTGGGCGATGATGCCGAGAACCGCCTTGTCGGCGTAGTTGACGACGTACAGCAGCACGAGGAGGCCGGTCAGGCCCCAGGCGCGGCCGCGCGACTCGGAACCGATGGCGACGGTCCGGTCGAGGAGGGCAGAGGATCGGGTCACGTGGTGATCCCTTCGGGACGAGGTGGCGTGGGTCACAGTGTCTGGGTTCATTCAACGGACCGGGGTGCCGGCGATCAATACGCACTCTACGAAGACACCGGCTACGTCTGCCTATGGGTCGCCGATTCCGGGTCGCCGATTCTGGGCCGCTTCCGTGCATTGGAGTGCGCTATCCGACCGATAGCCGAACGCCTCTAGCCGGGCCCCTGTGGATCGGGCATTCTCATCCCATGAGCCGCCTCGCCCAGACCCTCGGCCTGACCGAGTTCCAGACGGAGATCGTCGCCACCGTACGCACCTTCGTCGATCGCGAAATCATTCCGGCCGCACAGGAACTCGAACACTCCGACACGTACCCCCAGGCCATCGTCGACAAGATGCGCGACATGGGCCTGTTCGGGTTGATGATCCCCGAGGAGTACGGCGGCCTCGGCGAGTCGTTGCTGACGTACGCCCTGTGCGTGGAAGAGCTCGCGCGCGGCTGGATGAGCGTGTCGGGAGTGATCAACACCCACTTCATCGTTGCGTACATGATCCGTCAGCACGGCACCGACGCCCAGAAGAACCACTACCTGCCTCGGATGGCCACCGGAGAGGTGCGCGGAGCGTTCTCGATGTCCGAGCCCGAGCTGGGGTCCGACGTCGCCGCGATCCGCACCAAGGCCAAGCGAGACGCCGACGGCGACTACCTGATCAGCGGGCAGAAGATGTGGCTCACCAACGGCGGCAGTTCGACTCTCGTCGCCGCGCTGGTGCGCACCGAGGAGGGCGCCGCCAAGCCGCACGCCAACCTGACCACCTTCCTGATCGAGAAGCCCGCCGGCTTCGGCGAGGTCCTCCCCGGTCTCACCATCCCGGGCAAGATCGACAAGATGGGCTACAAGGGCATCGACACCACGGAGCTCCTGTTCGACAACTACCGCGCCGGCGCCGGCGACGTCCTCGGCGGCACCCCGGGTCGCGGATTCTCCCAGATGATGGACGGTGTCGAGGTCGGCCGCGTCAACGTCTCCGCCCGCGCGTGCGGTGTGGCGATCCGGGCGTTCGAGCTTGCCGCCCGATACGCGCAGCAACGCAGCACGTTCGGCAAGCCGATCGCCGAACACCAGTCGATCGCGTTCAGCCTCGCCGAGATGGCAACGAAAGTCGAAGCCGCACACCTGATGATGGTCAACGCGGCCCGACTCAAGGACTCCGGTGAACGCAACGACGTCGCCGCGGGCATGTCCAAGTACCTCACCAGCGAGTACTGCTCCGAGGTGACCCAGGCCAGCTTCCGCATCCACGGCGGCTACGGCTACTCGAAGGAATACGAGATCGAGCGCCTGATGCGCGAGGCACCGTTCCTGCTCATCGGCGAGGGCACCAGCGAGATTCAGAAGATGATCATCAGCAAGGGCGTACTACGCAGTTACGCACTGTAATTCGAAGGAGAAATCTCGTGCAGCGTACGGTGTTCAACGAAGATCACGACGCGTTCCGGAAGACCATCCGCGACTTCATCGCCAAGGAAGTTGCCCCCGTCCACCACGACTGGGAGGGCGAAGGGCATCCTCCGCGTGACTTCTACCGCCGCCTCGGCGAGCTCGGGGTGCTGGGCATCCAGGTGCCGGAGGAGTTCGGCGGCGGCGGTGAGAAGAGTTTCAAATTCGCCGCGGTGGTCGGCGAGGAGACGGCGGCCGCCGGAGTCTCTTTCGGAAGCTACTCCGTCCACACCAACCTGATCCTGCCGTACCTGCTCGAGTACGCGAACGACGAGCAGAAGCAGCGGTGGCTCCCGGGATTCGCGTCCGGCGACATCATGTTCGCCATCGCGATGACCGAGCCGGGCACCGGTTCGGACCTCGCGAACATCGCGACGTCGGCCAAGCTGTCCGCGGACGGGACCCACTACGTTCTGAACGGCGCCAAGACGTTCATCACCGGCGGAGCGCTCGCCGACCGGATCCTGGTGGTGTGCCGCACCGCGCCCAGCACCCCTGAGGACCGCCGGGCCGGTCTCACGATCCTCGTCGTCGACACGGCGTCCGAGGGTTTCGCGGTGGGCCGCAAGATCGAGAAGATCGGCCTGAAGGCCTCGGACACCGCCGAACTGTCCTTCACCGACGTGTCGGTTCCCGTCACGGACCGTCTCGGCGACGAGGGGGCCGGTTTCAGCTACCTCACCCACAACCTCGCTCAGGAACGTCTCTCCATCGCGCTCGGCGGGTCGGCGACCGCGGCCGCGGCCCTGCAGCACGCGATCGCGTACGTCAAGGAGCGCAAGGTGTTCGGCAAGCCCGTCGCCGCGTTCCAGAACACCAAGTTCGTGCTCGCCGAATGTGCCACCGAGGTCGAGGCGATCCAGTTGATGGCCGACCGCGCGCTCGAACTGCACGATGCCGGCGAACTGACAGTTGCGGATGCCGCGAAGGCCAAGCTGTTCTGCACCGAGGCGGCGGGCCGGGTCATCGACAAGTGCCTGCAATTGCACGGCGGTTACGGCTACATCCTCGAATACCCCATCGCTCGCCTGTACGCGGACACCCGCGTCTCCCGCATCTACGGCGGTACGAGCGAGGTCATGAAGACGATCATCGCGAAGGATCTCGGCCTCTGACCCACAGTCCAACAGTATGGGCGTACTGTTTGGAGGCGAGGAGGAGAACATGTGGGATCCAGACAAGTACCTCGCCTTCGCGGACCATCGCGGGCGCCCGTTCTACGAGTTGCTGTCACGCGTCGACGCGCGGTCACCCCGCCGCGTGGTCGACCTCGGCTGCGGCCCGGGAAACCTGACCGTCAGCCTCGCCGAGCGATGGCCGGACGCCGTCCTCGAGGCCTCCGACAGCTCACCCGAGATGGTCGAGGCCGCGCGTGAACGCGGCCTCGACGCAAGCCGGCAGGACGTGCGCGACTGGACGCCGAAGCCCGACACGGACGTCGTCGTCTCCAACGCCGCCCTGCAATGGGTGCCCGAGCACCGGGAGTTGTTGCGTCGCTGGCCGAACCGACTGCCCTCGGGGGCGTGGATCGCGGTGCAGGTACCCGGCAACTTCGATGCGCCGTCACATGCGATCGTCCGGGACCTCGCCGGCACCGAACGCTGGTCCCGGTCGCTGGCGGACATACCGTTCCGCGAGAGCAAGGTCGTCGACGATCCCGTCGAATACGCGGGCCTGCTCGCCGACGCGGGGTGCGCCGTCGACGCGTGGGAGACCACGTACGTCCAGCAACTGACCGGGGAGAATCCGGTGCTGGAATGGATCACCGGAACGGCACTCCGCCCGGTGAAGGACGCCCTGCCGGCGCAGGAGTGGGACCGGTTCCGCACGGAACTCGTCCCGCTCCTCGACGAGGCGTACCCCCGGCGACCGGACGGGACCACGTTCTTCCCGTTCCGGCGCATCTTCGTCGTCGCCCAGGTGCAGTGACGCACCGGATCAGCCGTGATGCCTGCGGTACGCCGCGGCCGCGCCGGGGTGCAGCGGTACCCCGGCGGTGACGATCAACGACTGCCGGTCCAGGAACTGGCTGCCCGTCGCCTGATCCGGCACCAGTTCCGCCGCATGATCGATCAATACCTCGACGATGGCGCCGGCGGCACTGTCGGAGACGGACGGGTCGGCGAGCAGCAGGTTGGCGAGACCGATCGTCGCGACGGCCGTCTGCTGGCCGTACGTTCCGGGCGGAATCAGCACCGGCTCGTAGCGCGGGCCGAACCGCGCCCGCAGCAGTTCCAGTTCGGCGGACAGGTCGAGTAGTCGTAGCGGGATCCCGAGATTCGCGAACGACGGCGTGGGCACTCCGCCCGCCCACAGGACCGCGTCGACGGTGCCGTCGCGCAGGGCCTGCCCCGCATCGGTCATCGACAGATGCAGCCGCGTCACGTCCCCTGGCCCCGCCAGACCCAGCACCTCGAGGATCCGTTCGCCCGTCAGCTCCGCGCCGGAGCCTGTGGCACCCAGACTGATTCGCGTCCCCCGCAGCTGCGAGGTGTCCGTGATGCCGGAATCGGCGCGCACCGCGAGCTGCATGTAGTTCTCGTACACCTTGCCGATGGCGGTGAAACCGGCGCCGGCCTCCATGGCCGACACGGCCGCGTCGGCGAGACTCAGGGCCAGTTCCGCATCTCCGGACGCCAAGGCCACCAGATTGTCCATCGACCCCGCCGTCCGGACCGGAACGATACCCACCGGCACTCCGGCACGGTCCGCGGCGGCGGCCGTCAACTGGGCGAACTCCCAGAAGAAGCCGCCCTCCTCGCCGGCGGCGAGCCGCAGCGGGTCGGGGTCGCGGCCCGAGCACGCGGCGAGCACCGAACCCGTGACCGCGGTCGCTCCCGTGACGAGAAGGCCACGGAGAAGGGCGCGTCGCGTGATCACGACGACCCCGCCGATTCCGGAAGGGTCACCGTGACCCGAAGCCCGTGCGGCGTCGCCGCGGCGATCGCCAGCGACCCGCCGCCGCCCTCGACGAGCGCGGTCGCGATCGACAGACCGAGCCCGGTGCCCTGCTGCCCGGCCCCGGACCCGCGGAAGAAGCGCGAAGACAGTTTGCCGACCTCGTCGTCGCTCACCCCTACCCCGTCGTCGCTCACGCGGATCTCGATCCCCGAGGCGGACCGTCCCGTGTCGATCCGGACCATCGCACCGCGACCGGCGTAAGCGTGGGCGTTGCTGAGCAGCACGTCCAGGACCTGCGCCAGGTGACTGGACCGGAAGTCGGCGAACAGCGGCTCGGCCGGCTGTCCGAGCACGATCCCCATCGCCGACTCCCCGAGAGCCTCCGTCCAGGCGTCCGCCCGGTCCGCGACGACGGCACCGACATCGCAGCCGACGTGCGAGGTCTCGTCGTCGGTGGTGTCGGGCGATTCGGCGACGGCCAGCGCCAGCAGTCCGTCGAGGATCCCGCCGAGCCGATCGACCTCCATGCCCGTCCGGCGGTACGTCTCGGCCCCGGCGTCGGAGACGTGCGGTCCGAGGGAATCGAGACGGAAATGCAGAGCGGCAAGGGGATTTCGGAGCTGATGGGCGGTGTCGGCGATCAGCTGGCGCTGCGCCTGCCCGGACGCTTGCACGGCGTTCGACATGTCATCGAACGCCTTCGCCAGTTCCTGGACCTCGGGCGGGCCGCTGTACCGGCCGGACGGCCGCCCCGTGGTGCGCCGCGCCCGCGGACGGGGCGACGGGACGGCGTCGGTGAGTGCGCCGACCCTGTCGGTGAGCGCGCCGAGTGGGCGAACGGTCCATCGGGACAGCGCAATCGCGACGGCGGTGACCGCCGCCAGCGCGCCGAGCGCCCCCGCGGCGATCACCAGCCACGACGTCCGGATCGACTCGCGCGCGGCGCCGGTGGACACGTTCATGACGACGGCGCCGTCCACCTGCGCCCCGGTGCCGACGGGCACGGCCGACAGGACGCGATCCGCCGACCACGGTGTCAGCGAACCGCTGATCCCCTGCTTCTGATTGCGGAGTCCGGCCGTGATCGCGGAGGCCACGCCCGCGTCGTCCGGCGACAGTCCGGCTCCAGCGCGGAGGTTGCCCCTGGCGTCGACGATGAGCACCCCCTCGCCGTACAACTCGTGGTAGCGGGCCACCTCCTCCCGCAGCAACGTGGTGCTCCCGGGGGCCTGCGTCTGTCCGGCGAGGCTGGCGAAATGCGTCGCGTCGGCCTCCCTGCTCAACCGCAGGGCCTGCGTTCGCCCCGCACCGGTCGCCAGCGCCAGCGGGACGGCGAACGCCACCACCGCAACGGCCGCGAACACCAGCAGGACGGCGAGCACCCGGCGGCGCACGTCACGTGCCCCAGCGGTAGCCGTACCCGCGGATGGTCGAGATGAGCCCGGGGCGGCCCAGTTTCGCCCGCAGCCCGGTCATGTGGACGTCGAGGGTGCGCGAGATCGCCACGTACGCATCGCCCCACACCGCGTCCATCAACTGCTGTCGGCTCACCGCGGCGCCGGGACGGGCGACGAGCACCTCGAGAAGCTCGAACTCCTTGGCCGTCAAGGCGACCGGCGCTCCCCCGACCTCGACCTCGCGGGCATCCAGATCCACCACGACATCGCCCTCGGTGACCTTCTGCGCAGCCGACGGTCCGGTCGCCCGGCGGCGCTGGGTCACCACGTCGAGCCGGGCCAGCAGTTCCGCGAGCCGCGCCGGTTTGACGAGGTAGTCGTCGGCCCCGCCGCGCAGCCCTCGCACCACCGAACGTTCGTCGTCGCGGGCGGTGAGGATCACCACCGGAACGTCGCTGACGGCCCGCAGCTGCCGGAGCACCTGCAGGCCGTCCGCGTCGGGGAGACCGAGATCGAGGATCACCGCGTCCATACCGCGATGGCCGAGAAGGAGATCGGCGCCGCGGCGCATGCGCACCGCCTCGTGGCCGTGGGAACCCAGCGCCTCCACGAGTGCGTCGCCGACTCCGTCGTCGTCCTCGACCACCGCGATCTGCACTTCAGTCCCTTCTATCAGCTCCGCGAGTCGACCAGCTCGACGTCGTCGTCCGGGGTGTCCTCCCGGCTGGTCGCCCGGTCCAGCGGCGAACCGTCCGAAGTCTCACGCATGAAGAAGTAGACGACGAGCGAGATGGCGATGCACCCGGTCACGTAGTAGAAGAATAGCGATTCGTGGCCGGCCCGCTTCAGGGCGAGGGCGACGGTCTCGACTGTTCCGCCGAAGATCGCCAGCGTCAGGGCGTACGGCAGACCGACCCCCAGCGCACGGACCTTCGTCGGGAACAGCTCGGTCTTCACGATGGCGTTCACCGACGTGTACCCGGTGACGACGATCAGTCCCAGCATCATCAGCGCGAACGCGACCAGCGGGTTCGTCGTCTTCCCGAGCACCGTCATCAACGGCACGGTCAGGACGGTTCCGCCCACACCGAAGAAGATGAGCAGCTTCCGGCGCCCGATGCGGTCGGACAGCGCACCGCCGATCGGCTGCAGCACGATGAACACCAGCAGTGCCGCGAAGTTGATCCACGCCACCGTGTCCTTGGAAATGCCGGAGGTGTTGATCATGTATTTCTGCATGTACGTGGTGTACGTGTAGAACGCCACGCAACCACCGAGCGTCAGGGCGCACACCAGCAGGCACTCACGCGGGTACTGCAGCAGCATCCGGAGCGAACCTTCCTTCGGCCCGTCGTCCGGGGTGTCTGCGTCACGCTTCGCCTCCACCTCGTCGGTGAACGCTTCCGACTCGTCCATCGTGCGGCGCAGCCACATCACCGCGACGGCACCGGCGGCGCCGATCAGGAACGGGATCCGCCAGCCCCACGACTGCATGGCCTCCGCCGGCAGCGTCAGCTGCAGGATGATCTGCACACCCAGCGCGATCAGCTGTCCGGCGACGAGCGTGACGTACTGGAAGCTCGAGTAGAACCCGCGCCGTCCCGGCGAGGCGACCTCGGCCAGGTAGGTGGCGCTGGTGGCGTACTCGCCGCCCACCGACAGTCCCTGCAACATCCGGGCGATCACGAGGAGCACCGGCGCCATGAGCCCGATGCTCGCGTAGGACGGCGTGAGGGCGATGACGAGCGAACCCGCCGCCATCACGGTCACCGACAGGGTGAGCGCCGAGCGACGTCCGTGCCGGTCGGCGTACCGCCCCATGATCCAGCCGCCGATCGGCCGCATGAGGAAGCCGACCGCGAACACGGCCGCCGTCGACAGCAGCTGCGCGGTCGTGTCGCCCTCGGGGAAGAACTCCTTCGCGAAGTACACGCTGAACGCCGCGTAGACGTACCAGTCGTACCATTCGATCAGGTTGCCGACCGAACCCTTCAAAACATTGCCGATGACTCGGCGTTCACCCGTCGATGTGGTGCTCACGCGGGACTCCTCTCGATGCCCTGGATCTCTGCGTTCACACCACAGTGGGTCAGGTCACATCGATTCGGAAGGGGTCCGGCGGCTTCCTAACATTCCCTTAGGGAAGTCCCCCTGTGAGTACTTGTTAACCGCGGGCGGTTAACAAGTACTCACGGCAGGGGTGTCCTCGCCCAGCCGCGGCGGCGCGCTGCGATAGCTCGCCGGGGTGGCGCTCAGCCGGATCGGATTCGCCACCTGACGCACGGGCTCGTCCCTGCGCGGATCGTCGATCTCGACGACCGGATTCAGCCCGAGCCGCTCCGCCAACGCCACCGCGTCGGCGATGTCGTTGAGCGGACCGCACGGGACACCCTGCGCGGTCAGCTTCTCGAACCACACGTCCGCGGAATCCGACGCCAGCGCCTCGGTGATGTCCAGGACCAGTTGCTCGCGGTGCGCCACCCGTTGTGTGTTGGTCGCGTACCGCTCGTCGTCGGCAAGTTCGGGAACACCGAGAACCTGCACGAGAGAAGCGAACTGACGATTGTTCCCGACCGCCAGCACGAGCGGACGGTCGCCGGTCCGGAACACCTCGTACGGTGCGATGCTGGGGTGCCGGTTACCCATCGCCTGCGGGACGACACCCGCGCCCACATACCCGGACGTCTGGTTCGCGAGGGCGGACAGCAGCGACGACAGCAGATTCACCTCGACCCGCTGCCCCTCCCCGCTCCGGTCCCGGTATCGCAGCGCCGCCAGGATCCCGACCGCGGCGTGCAGTCCGGTGATGACGTCGACGACGGCGACCCCGACCTTCGTCGGGACCCCGGGTTCCGGGCCGGTGATGCTCATCAACCCGCCCACGGCCTGGATGAGCAGGTCGTATCCGGGGAGGTTGTTGTGGCCGCCGAAACCCGTCACGGAGCAGTAGACGACGTCGGGATTGATCTCCCGGACCGCGTCGTAGCCGAGCCCGAGCCGGTCCATCGTGCCCGGGAGGAAGTTCTCCACGACCACGTCGGCCCGGGCGGCCAGTTCCCGCGCCTGTTCCAGGTCGGCGGGGTCGCGCAGATCCCAGGCGAACGACCGCTTGTTGCGGTTGACGGACTGGAAGTAGGTGGACTCGTCGCCCACCCATGGCGGACCCCACTGCCGCGTGTCGTCGCCGACTCCGGCACGTTCGATCTTCACGACCTCCGCGCCGAGGTCGGCGAGCAGCATCGTGGCGTACGGGCCGGCGAGCACCCGTCCGAAGTCGGCGATCAGCAGGCCGTCCAGCGACGCGGTCACCGGAACGCTGCCTCGCCCGTCAGCGCCTTGCCGATCACCAACTGGTGCACCTCGGACGTGCCCTCGTACGTGAGCACCGACTCGAGGTTGTTGGCGTGCCGGATCACGGGGTATTCCAACGTGATTCCGTTGGCGCCGAGAATGGTCCGGCATTCGCGGGCGATGGCGATGGCCTCTCGGACGTTGTTCAGCTTGCCCGTGCTGACCTGCTCGGGGCGTGCCTCGCCGCGGTCCTTGAGGCGTCCGAGGTGGTACGCGAGCAGGTGGCCCTTGCCGACCTCGAGCGCCATGTCGGCGATCTTGACCTGCGTGATCTGGTAGGCGGCGAGCGACTTGTCGAAGACCTGGCGGTCCTGCGCGTAGGAGATGGCGGACTCCAGGCAGTCGCGGGCGGCGCCCATCGCACCGAAGATGATGCCGAACCGGGCCTCGTTGAGGCAGCCCAGCGGGCCGGACAGTCCCTTGGCCTCCGGCAGCATCGCGGAGTCGGGCAGCCGGACGTCCTCGAGCACCAGTTCGGAGGTGACGGACGCCCGGAGCGACATCTTGTGCTTGATCTCGGGCGCCGAGAAGCCGGGGGTGTCGGTGGGCACGACGAATCCGCGGATCCCGTCGTCGGTGCGCGCCCATACGACGGCGACGTCGGCGACGGACCCGTTGGTGATCCACATCTTCGTGCCGTTGAGGATCCAGTCGTCGCCGTCCCGCTTGGCGTTGGTGCGCATCCCGGCGGGGTTGGAGCCGAAGTCGGGTTCGGTGAGGCCGAAGCAGCCGATCGCCTTGCCGGCGGCCATGCGGGGCAGCCACTCCTGCTTCTGGTCCTCGCTGCCGTAGTGGTGGATCGCGTACATGGCCAGCGAGCCCTGCACGGACACCAGGCTGCGGATGCCGGAGTCGACGGCCTCGAGTTCCAGGCAGGCCAGGCCGTAGGCGGTGGCGCTCATGCCGGCGCAGCCGTAGCCCTCGAGGTGCATGCCGAGCACGCCGAGTTCGCCAAGCCCTTCCGCGAGTTCCCGGACGGGCAGCGCCGCCGCTTCGAACCAGTCGCCGATGTGGGGCCGGATCCGGTCGTCCGCGAATCGGCGGACGGTGTCGCGGATCGCGATCTCCTCGGTGTCGAGCAGCGAGTCGAGGGCGAACAGCTGGGACAGGGACTGCGGGTCGGACATTGTTCCTCCACGGGGCCGGTGGGGCTGGTGTGCAAACGTTCGCGAGAACGATTGCACGAACGATTTCGTCACGTAGACTAAGGCGCGTTCCGGCAGCCGTCAACCACGAGGCCGCCGAGTCCCTATCCCCGAGCGCGAGGATTGCCCGTGAACCTGCCGGACCGCCCGACACGCACCTCCGGGCGTCCGCCTACCCTCCGCGAGATCGCCGAACGCGCCGGCGTCCACGTGTCGACGGCGTCGCGGGTGCTCCGGCAACCCGAACCCGCCGACGGCTGGTCCGAGGCGGCGCTGCGGGTGCGCGAGGTGGCGGTAGAACTCGGCTACCAACCCAACCTGTGGGCAGCGAGCCTGCGGACGCGGAAGACGACCACCCTCGGCGTCGTCATGCCGCGCCTCACCGACGGAGTGGTCGCCACCATGTTCCAGGGCATCGAGGAGACGGCGACGCAGGCCGGCTACTCGGTGCTGCTGTCGAGCCCACCCGACGATCTCGACGCGCAGCGCCGCGCCATCGACTTCCTCGTCAGCAGGCAGGTCGACGGCCTGCTGCTCAGCAGCCTGCACAGCCCCGGCCGCGAGTTCGTCGACTCACTGTCGGTGGGGGCGCTGCCGATGCTGCAACTCAACCGGCACGCCGACGTCGGTCTGCCGTTCGTGTCCGGCGACGACCACCGGGGCGGCTACCTCGCCGGACGTCACCTCCTCGACCGCGGTTTCACCGAGATCGCCGTCATCGCCGGACCCGAACACGCGAGCACCTCACGGGACCGTCTCGCCGGTTTCCGTGATGCGCTGGCCGAGAACGGAATCGAGCTCCGACCCGATCGCGTCGTCCGCTCCGACTTCGACGTGTCCGGCGGTGTCGCCGCGGCCACGATTCTCCTGGAACCGGATTCACGCCCCGAAGCGATCTTCACCGTCAGCGACACCATCGCGATCGGCGTCCTCGGCGTCGCCCGGGACCTCGGGCTGCGGATTCCCGAAGATCTCGCGCTCGTCGGATACAACGACATTCCCGTGGTCGCCCAGCTGCCGGTGCCACTGACCACGGTCCGGTCACCCGCGCGCCTGATCGGCGCGACGGGTGTGCGTCACCTCCTGTCGCTCATCGCGGGCAACGAGGTGGAATCGGTGAAGCTCCCCGTCGAACTGGTCGAGCGGGCGTCGACGAGGAAGTAGTCAGAGCGTCGCCCGCAGTTCGCGTTTGAGCAGCTTGCCGCTCTGGTTGCGGGGCAACTCGTCCACGAACACCACCTGCTTGGGCACCTTGAACGGCGCGATGCGCTCCTTGACGTGGGCGATCAACCCGTCCGGCGTCACGCCGGCCGCGTTCTCCCGCAGCACCACCACCGCGG
>SEEV01000166.1 GCA_004211695.1 Rhodococcus sp. (in: high G+C Gram-positive bacteria) | reverse complement strand
GGCCGAACTCGGCGAGCGAAAGGTCCGCCACCTTGAAATCGATCCCGTTTCGGCTCTCGGCCACGGGCGTGGTTGAAACTGAGGTCGTCATCTGCCTCTCCTGGTTGACTGCTGTTTCGATCAAGGCTATCGGTACGACGGCCCGGGGGTGACACTCACACGACGCCGCGACACCGAGCGGTCACTCCCGGTCGGCCCCGTCGACGGAATTGTCGACGAAAGGCCCCAGGAGAGCACCCAGATCCTCGGCGACATTGGCCTCGGATTCGGGAGGCATCGAGATGTAACTCATAGCCAGGCGCACGATGGCCCGGCTAAGAATCCCGGCGTCCGACGGGTTCGCCCGCACCCAGCCCCGCTGGAAGACCTCGGCGAGTCTCGTGGACGCCCGCTCGATGATCGGGGCACTCTCGGTGGTGATCAGCCGGAGGAGGTCGGGTTTGGTCTCACCGCGCAGAAGCGACTGCACCAGCGGATCGGACAGGCTGCCGGCGAAGAACGCGGTGAATCCGTGAAGCAGTGCGGCGCGGCCCTCCCCGACGTTCGCCACCAACGCCTCGTCGACGGCGTCGACCAGTTCGTCGGCCAGCCGCAGGGCGTACGCCTCGGCGAGGCCCTGCCGGGACTTGAACTCGTTGTAGAGCGTCTGCCTGCTCACCCCGGCACCGGCCGCGACATCCGACATCGTGATGTCCGACCAGTCCTTCTCGAACAAGAGATCCCGCATCGCATCGAGCACCGACTGACGCAGCAGCAGCCGCGCGGCCTCCTGATAGGGCACCCTGACACGCGACGAAGTCATGGCGAAGACATTAGTGCCCGCCGCCTCCGGGGTACTCGCCCGGTACTGCCGCTCCGGCCCCCGGACGTCGAATCCCGTTGCGTGTCAGACCTCGCCGCGGCTGCGTCGCTCCATCATCGAGTGCCTGCGGCTGTAGGCGAAGTAGATGATCACACCGAGCGCCATCCAGACGATGAACCGGATCCACGTCTCGACCGACAGGTTGAACATCAACCACAGGCACGCGAGGACGGCGAGGATCGGTACCAACGGAACCAGCGGTACACGGAATCCGCGGGGCAGATCCGGGCGGGTCCTGCGCAACACGATCACACCGATCGACACGAGGACGAATGCGAACAGCGTTCCGATGTTCACCATCTCCTCGAGGGTGCCGATCGGGAAGACGCCCGCGAGCACCGCCACCACGACAGCGACGAGCACGGTGATCCGAACGGGTGTGCCGTGCTTGCCGGTCGGCGCCAACTGCCGCGGCATCAGTCCGTCCCGGGACATGGCGAACAGCACCCGGGTCTGCCCGAGCATCAGCACCATCACCACGGTGGTCAGGCCGGCCAGAGCACCGAACGAGATCAGGTTCTTCGCCCACGTGATCCCGTGGATGCCGAACGCGGTGGCCAGATTGGAAGTGTCCCCCGCCAATTCGTGGTAGTCGACCATGCCGGTGAGCACCAGCGTCACCGCCACGTAGAGGATCGTCACGATGACCAGGGATCCCAGAATTCCGCGGGGCAGCGCCTTCTGCGGATCCTTCGTCTCCTCGGCGGTGGTGGCGACGATGTCGAAACCGATGAACGCGAAGAACACCAGGCTCGCCGCCGCGAGCAAGCCGTACCAGCCGAACGTGCTGCCGCCGGCACCCGTGACGTAGGAGAACAGCGACTGGTGGATGCCCTCACCCGTGCTGCCGGACTCGGACGGAGGGATGTACGGGGAGTAGTTGTCGGCGTCGATGTAGAACGCACCGACGACGACCACCACCAGCACCACCGCCACCTTGATCGAGGTGATCACGAGTGAGACCCGCGACGACAGCTTGGTGCCCGTGGCCAGCACGACGGAGATGATCGCGACGATCAGGACCGCGCCCCAGTCGAACGTCACCGACCCGATCTGGGCTATCGGCGTGTGATTGCCGATCACCTCACCGAGATACAGCGACCAGCCCTTCGCCACGACCGACGCGGCGAGCGCGAATTCGAGGATGAGGTCCCAGCCGATGATCCATGCGACGAGCTCACCGAACGTCGCATAGGAGAACGTGTAGGCGCTGCCTGCGACGGGGACGGTCGAGGCGAACTCGGCGTAGCAGAGCGCCGCGAGACCACACGCGATGGCAGCGATGACGAACGCCGCCGACACCGCGGGCCCCGCGACGTTGCCTGCGGTACGCGCGGTGAGCGTGAAGATACCGGCACCGATGACGACCGCGACACCGAAGACGGTGAGATCCCACGCGGTCAGATCCTTGCGGAGCTTGGTTTCCGGTTCGTCGGTGTCTCGGATCGACTGCTCGATCGACTTGGTGCGGAACAACCCGGTCGGCCTACCGCCGAGTTCCGGTTCTCCGCCGCCTTTGTCCTGGATGGCCACATCAGCCTCCTCAATCGAAAGTTGCCGTTCAGCCTATGCCTTCGGTCGCCCGGAACAGGTCGGGTTCGATGTAGATGCGGCGAGCCGCCGGGACGGCTTCGCGGACCCGCGCCTCTGCTCCGTCGATGGCGTCGGCGACCGCGCTGATGTCCGATCCGGCGGCCACCGCGACCTTCGCCGCCACGAGGATTTCCTCGGGTCCGAGGTACTGGGTCTTGCAGTGGATGACGCGTTCGATCCTGTCGCCGTCGACGAGGGCGGCGAGGATGCGCGCCTCCTCGTCGGCGGTGGCCCCCTCCCCGATCAGCAGGCTCTGCATCTCGACGATGAGGATGATCGCGATGATTCCGAGCAGCGCGCCGATGCAGAGGGTGCCGACGCCGTCCCACACCGGGTCACCCGTGAGCATCGTCAGGCCGACGCCGCCGAGCGCGAGGACCAGACCGACCAGCGCACCGGTGTCCTCGAGCAGCACCACGGGCAGCTCGGGGCTGCGCGACGTGCGGATGAACCCCCACCAGCTTGCCCGCCCCTTGAGCGGACGCGATTCCCGCACGGCGGTGACGAAGCTGAATGTCTCCAACCCGATCGCGATCACCAGGATGACCACCGCGACGAGCGGCGACGTCAATTCCTCGGGGTGCTGGATCTTGTGGATGCCCTCGTAGATCGCGAACAGCGAACCGAGGCTGAACAACACGAGCGCGACGACGAAGGAATAGAAGTAACGGCTACGGCCGTAACCGAACTGGTGCAGATCGTCGGCGGCGCGTTCGGCCTTCTTCTGGCCGAGCAGGAGCAGGCCCTGGTTGGAGGTATCGGCCACCGAGTGCACGGATTCGGCCAGCATGGACGACGAACCGGTG
This sequence comes from Rhodococcus sp. (in: high G+C Gram-positive bacteria), assembly GCA_004211695.1. Lineage (GTDB taxonomy): Bacteria > Actinomycetota > Actinomycetes > Mycobacteriales > Mycobacteriaceae > Rhodococcus_F. The sequence goes on along the minus strand of SEEV01000166.1, from coordinate 19,160 downwards.
ATCAGGAAGCCGGCGAACTTGGCTACCGCGATACCGGCATTGGCGCCGAGCGCGGCGAGGATCGCCTTCTTTCCCCCATGAGCCGACAACTGACTTCTCCTCTCGGTCGCACACGGCCACAGGACAGGCCGCGGTGCCCTTCTCGGATCGCAGGGCGGCTCACAGGCTACGCGATCGGCGGCCCGACCCTCGCACTGAACAATTGGGCGTGATCCGTGCCCGCCGTCACCACCACTTCGGGGTCCTCGGCGGCGATCCAGACGGCATTGCCCTGCGACAGTGCGAGCGTGTCGGCTCCGCATCGCAGCTCCACCGAACCCGACGTGCACAGCAGGATGTGCGGGCCCTCCGTGTCGAGTCGGTGTTCCGCAGGACCGTCGGGCGACAGGTCGATCCGGGCGAGCACGAACTCCGGCGCCGGTGTCGAGTACACGAACTCGCCACTGCCCGGGCATTCCTCCGCCTCCAGGATGGGAATGTCGACGGTGTCGAAGTCGAGGACACGCAGCAACTCCGGAACGTCGACGTGCTTGGGAGTGAGTCCCCCGCGTAGCACGTTGTCGGAGTTGGCCATGATCTCGACGGCCATGCCGTGCAGATAGGCGTGGAGGTTGCCGGCGTCGAGGTACAGGCCCTGCCCCGGTTCGAGAGTGACCCGGTTCAGGAGTAGCGCGGCAAGCACGCCCGCGTCGCCGGGGTACACCTCGCTCAGTTCGAGGGCCGTGCGCACCTCCGCCGTGAACTCACCGTCCCTGGTGTTCGACAGGTAGTCGACGCAACCGTCGAGCACCCGCGGCATCAGAGCGCCGAGCACCGGCTGCGGCAACGTGATCCACGTGGTGAACAACGCGCGGAGACCGTCCGAGTCGGGTTGCCCGGCAATCAGTCCGACATAGGGCTGCAGTTCCGGAACCGCGATCGCCTCGAGCAGCTTGACGGTGCGCTGCGGGTCCCGGAAACCGGCGAGCGCGTGGAACCGGCTGAGCGCCACGACCAGTTCCGGTTTGTGGCTGGCGTCCTTGTAGTTGCGCACCGACGACTCGAGCGGGATGCCCGCGTCGTTCTCCCGCGCGAACCCTTCCCACGCCTGGTCCGCGCTCGGGTGCGCTTGCAACGACAGAGGCTCCTCCGAGGCGAGCAACTTCAGCAGAAACGGGAGGCGTTCGCCGAACGACTCCACACTCCGCTTGCCGAGCTGGCGTTCGGGCTCCGCGTGCACCAGGTCCAGAAGCGACCGGGGACCGTCGTCGGTGAGGACGCGGGCCGGATCGCCGGGGTGCGCGCCCAGCCAGAGTTCCGCCTCCGGATGTGCCGTCGGAACCGGAAGTCCGCGCAACTGAGCGATGGCTGTGCGCGATCCCCAAGCGTAGGACCGAAGCGCACCTTCGAGTCGGTGCACTAGATACCGCCCATCAATTGCAGATACGCGGCAGTCATGTCAAGCCGGCCGACGAGAACCGCCGCCTGTTCCAGTTCGGGACGCTGCGAGGGCACCTGCCCCTCGTCGGACGACGCGACGACCAGGTCGGCGTCGCCCAGTACGACGATCTTGCGCTCGGTGATCATGCGGTCCGCATCCGCCGAGAACACGAACGTGCGGACCGGGCTGGCGGGCGGCGGACCGTCCAGTTCGGGATCGTGGAATATCGAGTCGTGCGCCGCGAGCGCCTGGTCGACGCGGAACGTGCCCGCCGCACTCAGAACGTCCGGCAACTCGGAGGCGGTGGCCACCCGGCCGGCGTGCAGCAGTGCCTCGGCGCCGTGCCGGGCCAGTTCCACCGCGCTCTCGGTATCGCCCGTGAGCACGATGCGGCGCCCCTGCATGCGGGAGGCCAGCGACTTCGCCGGGTTGTGGAACACCTCGTTGTTCGGCCTGTCCCGCAACGCCTCACCGTCGACAGCGTCGGCGAGTTGCTCGAGGTCGGGGACCTCGTCGCCCCAGCGCTCCGAACCGACCACCCGGAGGACGGCGAGCAGGACGGCGAAGTACCGCAACAGTCCGTGCCGGGTGAGAGCGTGCACACGCGGCGCGAACATCACGACGCGTCCGGCGGCCGCAGCCTGCAAGGGTCCCTCGTCCGGTGCGGCCACCACCACTTCGGCGCCGCGCCGCACCGCGGCGTCGATGGCCTGCACGAGCCGGGGGTCGCCCGCGTCGTCGCCGGCCACCACGACCACGTCGAGGGGGCCGACCCACACGGGGGTGCGGGTGGCGCGGAGCAGCGGGAATCCGATCCGTTCGGCGAGGACCGCCGTGAGGATCGCCGCGCCGCGGCTGGCCCGGCCGGCGCCGGTGACCACGACGACACTGCGGGGACGCAGGCCGCGCAGCCGCTCGAGGGTGCCTTCCTCGACCGCGGAGCGGGTGGCCCGGATCTGGGCACCCCCCATCGCCGCGGACCGCAGCACGCCCTCGGTGTCCGCGGAGACCAGTGCGTCCCCGTCGTCCAGATCGAGCAGGGGCGTCGGCGCTGTCATGACACCGCACCCCCTTTCTTCCTCGGTGCACGCCACATTCGCAGCACGCAGATCGTGTATTTCAACTATGGCAGTCAGGCTCGGACGATGCCCACTATCTCGGTAACGAGTGCATCTACGTCTGCCGTCGTGGGCGCTTCGACGTTGAGTCGTAGCAGCGGTTCGGTGTTGGAGGCGCGCAGGTTGAACCACGCGTCGCCCGTCAGTTCGACGGTGACACCGTCGAGCCGGTCCACGCCCGTGGTGCGACCGGCGAACGCCGCCACCACCGCGTCGGTCCGCTCGGCGGCGTCCGCGACCGTCGAGTTGATCTCTCCCGACGCCGCGTACCGCTCGTACTTGGCCATCAGTTCGGACAGCGGGCGGTCCTGCTCCCCCAGTGCGGCGAGGACGTGCAGTCCGGCGAGCATGCCCGAGTCGGCGCCCCAGAAATCGCGGAAGTAGTAGTGCGCGGAGTGCTCACCGCCGAAGATCGCACCCGTCTCGGCCATCTGCTGCTTGATGAACGAGTGCCCCACCCGGGTGCGCACCGGGTGTCCGCCCAGTTCGGTGACCAGTTCGGGTACCGCACGGGAGGTGATCAGGTTGTGGATGACGGTGGCGCCGGGCTCCTTGGCCAGCTCACGCTCGGCGACGAGGGCAGTCACGGCGGACGGCGACACCGGGTTGCCGAGTTCGTCGACGACGAAGCAGCGGTCGGCGTCGCCGTCGAAGGCCAGACCGATGTCGGCGCCGGTCTCCCGCACGTACCGCTGCAGGTCGACGAGGTTCGCGGGGTCGAGCGGATTCGCCTCGTGGTTCGGGAACGTGCCGTCGAGCTCGAAGTACAGCGGTTCCAGCTTCACCGGCATCGGCTCGAACACCGCGGGGACCGTGTGGCCGCCCATGCCGTTGCCCGCGTCGACGGCCACCGTCAGCGGACGGAGGTCGGACAGGTTCACGAGTCCGCGGACGAAACTCGCGTACTGCTCGAGGACGTCCTCCTCGGACACCGTGCCGGGAGCGCCGTCGTATTCGGGGACCCCGTCGATGACCTCGGCCGAAATCGTGGCGAGACCCGTCTCCTGCCCCACCGGCTTGGCGCCCGCGCGGCACAGCTTGATCCCGTTGTACTTCGCCGGGTTGTGGCTCGCCGTGAACATCGCACCCGGGCAGTCGTGCAGTCCCGACGCGAAGTACAGCTGGTCGGTCGACGCGAGGCCGACGAGAACGACATCCAGGCCCTGGGCGGTGACGCCGTCGGCGAACGCGCGGGCCAGCTCCGGGGAGGACGCGCGCATGTCGTGACCGATCACGACCTTCGTGGCACTTTCCTCGCGAACGAGCCGTGCGAATGCGCCACCCACGTCCTGCACGAACGCGGCGTCGATGAGTTCACCGACGACTCCCCGCACGTCGTAAGCCTTGATCACGGCATGTACGGACTCGGCTGATCGCGCCACTTCTGTTTTCTCCTTTACGAGCACCAGTGCTGGCGCAAGCCTAGTGCCTGCCCGTCGCGGGCACGGCACACCGCGGGCCTCCGGCCCGGGACGAGCGGGGACTTCAGTTGGCGGGGTCGGGAAGAACCCGCAGGTGGCCACGGCGACCGGTACGCGCCGGGCCGGGCTGGGTGCCGGTCTCCGCGCGATCCTCCGTGGACGCAGCCCGTTCGGACCGTCCGCGATCACCGAGGCCCGCTTCCCGCACGGCTTCCGCCAGCGCGGTCAGATCGTCCTCGTCCGGGGTGCTCGACGAAAATCCACCCTCGTACCGAACCAGTTCCCACCCCTTGGGTGCGGTGATCCTCGATCCGTGCGTGTCGCACAGATCCCACGAGTGCGGCTCGTCGACCGTCGCGAGCGGGCCGACGACGGCGGTGGAGTCCGAGTAGACGTACGTGAGCGTCGCGACAGCGGGGTTCTTGCACCCGGGGCGGCAGCATCGACGCAGAGATCTCACAGCTAGGAAGCCTAGCCCACGAAGGCCCGACACCTACTCGGACACACCGAGAGTGTGCGGCTGTCGTAATGTCCACACCATGTCCAGAGCACGACGCAGGCGTCCCGTCACCACCCGATCCGTCGACCGACGGGGACGTGGAATCCGCGGATCCGTGTTCCCTCCGGACGCGCCGGCGCGTCGAAGCCGCGCGGAGAAATTCGACCTGGTGGTCCTGGAAGCGTTCGCGCCGATCGACGCCCGCTGGCGCGAACGCCTGACGAAGCTGGACATCGCCGTCGACGAGGTCCCGAAGATTCATGCGCTCGACCCGGATTCGGTCAACTGGCCAGCCGAGGTCGTGGCAGACGGGCCCGTACCGCTGTCACGATTGATCCCAGCGGGAATCGACCGTCACGGAGCCACGACGCGGGCGCGAGTCGTCCTGTTCCGGCGACCGCTCGAACAGCGCGCCAAGGACCCGGACGACCTCACCGACCTGGTGCACGACGTGCTCGTACAGCAAGTGAGTACCTATCTCGGGGTCGAACCCGAGGTCATCGACCCGGACCTACCGGGCGACGAAGACTGAACTAGACGATTCCCCGCTTCAGGCGCCGGCGTTCACGCTCCGACAGGCCACCCCAGATACCGAACCGCTCGTCGTTGGCCAGTGCGTAGTCGAGGCATTCGTCCCGGACCTCGCAGCCCAGGCAGATGCGCTTCGCTTCCCTGGTGGAGCCTCCCTTTTCGGGGAAGAAGGCCTCAGGGTCGGTCTGCGCGCACAGCGCGCGTTCCTGCCACTGATCCTCGATGGTCTCGAAAAGCTCGTCGAAACCGGTCACCAGACTCAACGCCGGGCGGGTGCCCGTCGTCTCGACTTCCTGTGCGACGAGCTCCGGCACAGGACTTTCCTTCACACGGCCTTCTTGCACAACACCGTCTTCTTGCACACAGACTTCTCGAGCAAAGACGCCGTCCACTGCGCCTGCTTCGGAATTGGTCTGCGGTTCGTCGCTTACTGTGCTCCAGCGAGTCTCCGACTCGACCTGCTCATTGGGCATCGTTCCGCCTCCTCACCTGTGATAGCGCAGAAAATTTCGATTGATCAGCACCCCGAACCGAACACCCCTGCCACCCGTTCGAACAACCGTTCGAATTGGTCCCCGCGGCAAGCGATTCCACGCCCACAACGTTGGAATGACATATTTGTGATTAGACACGCCCAGCGTGTCGCGGTCAAGCTAAGCGCCGAAAGTCCATTACTATTTCGCGCTCTCGAATCGCTCGGGGGAAGCACTCACAGGAAGCCGACGGCCACCGCCTAGGCTTGCATCGTGAACGTGACTGTTTTGGTGGGCGGGGTCGGCGGGGCCCGATTCTTGCAAGGCGCGTCCGTGGGTGGGGTCATGCGGGTGAAACCTGGAACGCGAAGGAGGAACTCGCCGCGTACGGGGCGAAGCCCGACTGGTTCGGGCTCGGTGACCGGGACATCGCGACCCATTTGATCCGTTCCCAGATGCTGCGTACCGGGTATCCGTTGTCGGCGGTGACCGAGGCGTTGTGCAACCGGTGGCAGCCGGGTGTGACGTTGCTGCCGGTGACCGATGATCGTAGTGAAACTCACGTCGTGATCACCGATCCCGAGGACGGTGAGCAGCGCGCGATCCACTTCCAGGAGTGGTGGGTTCGGTGGAGACGTCGGCGGAGGCGATCGGCCGGTGGTACGGCGCGCGGTCCGGGACCGGGATCCTCGACGGCTGGCTGGTCCACGACACCGACACCGCGGACGTGCCCGGCGTCGAGGTGCGCAGTGTCCCGCTGATCATGACCGACCCCGACGTCACCGCGGCGATGGTCCAGGCGGCGCTCGACGTGGCGGGGGTGACGCTGTGAGCGACCCCCGTGCCCCGCAGCTCGATCACGCGCCCGGCGGTGCCGTCGAGATCCTGCCCGTCACCGGTCTGCCCGAGTTCCGGCCCGGCGACGATCTCGCGGCCGCGATCGTCGCGGCGGCCCCGTGGCTCGAGGACGGTGACGTCCTGGTGGTCACCAGCAAGGTGTTCTCGAAGGTCGAGGGCCGGATCGTGTCCTCCCCGACCGATCCCGACGAGCGGGACGCGGCCCGGCGCCGGCTCGTCGAGCAGGAGGCGGTGCGGATCGTGGCCCGCAAGGGCCGGACCCTGATCACCGAGAACCGGCTCGGGATCGTGCAAGCGGCGTCGGGGATCGACGGGTCGAACGTCGACGGCGCCGAACTCGCTCTACTGCCCGAGGATCCGGACGCCAGCGCCCGAACCCTCCGCGGCGCGGTGAAGGCCGCTCTCGGTGTCACCGTCGCGGTGGTGGTCACCGACACCATGGGACGGGCGTGGCGCAACGGCCAGATCGACGCCGCGATCGGCGCGGCCGGACTGTCCGTCCTGCACGGGTACGCCGGCTCCCGCGACAGTCAGGGCAACGAACTCGTCGTGACAGAGGTGGCGGTCGCCGACGAGATCGCCGCCGCCGGCGACCTGGTCAAGGGCAAGCTCGGTGGGGTGCCGGTCGCGGTCGTGCGCGGTCTCGACCTGTCCGACGACGGTTCGCGCGGACAGGACTTGATCCGGCGCGGCTCCGAGGACCTGTTCTGGCTGGGCACCGCCGAGTCCCTCGAGATGGGACGTTCCGAGGCGCTGCTGCTGCGCCGCTCCATCCGTCAGTTCTCCGACGACCCGGTCGACCCCGACGCCGTCCGCGCGTCGATCGCCGACGCCCTCACCGCGCCGGCGCCGCACCACACCCGCCCGGTCCGCTTCGTCTGGATCCGCACCCGCGAAGTCCGCGACGCGCTGCTGTCCCGGATGGGCGAGCAGTGGCGCACCGACCTCGCCTCCGACGGAATGGGCGCGGACATCGTGCAGGCGCGGGTGGCCCGCGGAAACATTCTCGTCGACGCACCCGAGGTGATCATCCCGTTCTGCGTCCCGGACGGCGCCCACTCCTACCCCGACCAGCGCAGGCAGGCGGCCGAGTCGACGATGTTCACGGTCGCGGTCGGCGCGGCGGTCCAAGGCCTGCTGGTGTCACTGGCCACCAAGGGAATCGGTAGCTGCTGGATCGGGTCGACGATCTTCGCCGCCGACATCGTCCGCGACGTCCTCGACCTCCCCGACGACTGGCGACCACTCGGTGCGATCGCGGTCGGCCACCCCGTCGAGCCGCTCGAACCCCGAACCGCCGCCGACCCCGGCGACGCCCTGTTGGAGAAATGAGCTCCGGGGCATGACCGCGGAATCACTGCACCGTACCGCGACCGCCGCACTCGAGGGCTGGAAGACACCCGACGAGAACGACGAATCGCTGCGGCACACCATGCTCGCGTTCCTCGCGTCAGCGCCGCTCGGATGCCTGCGTGAGCACGTGCCCGGACACATCACGGCGTCCTCCCTCGTCCTGGACGAGGGCGGGTGCCACGTACTGCTCACCCTGCATCCGCGGGTCGGCAGGTGGATCCAATTGGGTGGGCACTGTGAGCCTTCCGACGACACGGTCGTCGACGCCGCGCTGCGGGAGGCATGCGAGGAATCGGGAATCCCCGACCTCCGGATCGATCCCGACCTGCTGTCGGCGCACACGCACCCCATCACGTGCTCACTCGGACAGCCCACCCGGCACCTGGATCTCCGGTTCCTCGTCCGCGCGCGCCCCGACGCCCACATCGTGCGGAGTTCCGAATCCACGGATCTCCGCTGGTGGCCCGTGGACGCGCTCCCGCCGAACGCGGAGAAGTCCACGATCGACCACCTCGTGCACCTGGCCGGACTGCGTTAGGAGAGCGGCTCCAGCGTCGGGCGCGTGAATCGTGCACTTCACCTCTCACACGTCCGTGCTGAACCTGACCCCGCCGTCGGGCAGCATCACGCCGGGCCACACGCGGGCCCCGCGCAGGAGTTCGCACCGGGCGCCGATGTCGGCTCCGTCACCGATCACCGCGTCACGCACGAGCGCCCGCGGACCGATCCGCGCGCCGAATCCGATGATGGACCGTTCGACGGTCGCTCCGGCCTCGACCACGGCACCGTCGAACAGCACCGCACCGTCGAGGCGCGCACCCGCACCCACCTCGGCGCCTCGGCCGACGACGGTTCCGCCGATCAGCAGCGCACCGGGGGCGACACCCGCACCCGGGTGGACGAGCGATTCACCGCGGGGGCCGTCCAGCGCCGGTGACGGGGCGATGCCGCGGACCAGGTCCGCGGAACCGCGCACGAAGTCCTCGGGGGTGCCCATGTCGCGCCAGTACGAGGAGTCGACGTGTCCGTAGACGCGGGCGTCCTCGGCCAGCAGCGACGGGAACACCTCGCGCTCCACCGACACCGCGCGTCCCTCGGGGATCCGTTCGATGATCTCGCGCTTGAAGACGTAGCAGCCGGCGTTGATCTGGTCGGTCGGCGGGTCCTGCGTCTTCTCGAGGAAGGCGGTCACCCGGCCGTCCGCGTCGGTCGGCACGCAGCCGAACGCCCGCGGATCCCCCACCCGCACGAGGTGCAGGGTGACGTCGGCGTCCCGGTTCCGGTGGGTGTCGAGGATCGCTCCGAGGTCGGTGCCGCCGAGGACGTCGCCGTTGAAGACCATGGCGTGGTCACCACGCAGCTTCGGCAGCACGTTCCGGATGCCGCCACCGGTGCCGAGCGGCTCGGTCTCGGTGACGTAGTCGATCTCGAGTCCCAGCTTCGAGCCGTCGCCGAAGTACTCCTCGAAGACCTCCGCCTTGAAGGATGTGCCGAGGACCACGTGCTTGATCCCGGCCGCCCCGATCCGTGCGAGCAGATGCTGGAGGAACGGCAGACCCGCGGTGGGCAGCATGGGCTTGGGCGCCGACAGGGTCAGCGGACGAAGCCTCGTCCCCTTGCCGCCGACCAGCACCACCGCATCGGTCGTCTTCTCAATTGCCATGAGTCGTTCCCCCCTCGTTCTCGTTCTTCCGACGTTCCCGGACCGCCGCGGCCACGGCGATCTTCGACCGCACTGCCAATCCTCCCCGAAGGGCCCACCGCAGGGGTGCCTGCCACCAGTGGGGATGGCGGTCGGCCTGGAACCGGTACGCGCTCTGATGATGGGCGGGCAGCATCAGTTCCGGGTGCTTGCCCGCGGCGTGCCCCTTCGCGTGCGTGACCTCGGCGGAGGGCACGTACACGTTGAGCCACCCGGCCTTGCCCAGGCGGTCGCCGAGGTCGACGTCCTCCATGTACATGAAGTAGCGGGAGTCGAAACCGTTGATCGAGTCGAACGCCGCGCGCCGCATCAGCAGGCACGAGCCCGACAGCCAGCCGACCGACCGCTCGCTGACGGTCTCGTTCTCCTGCCGGTAGCCGGCAGTCCACGGGTTGGACGGCCACACCGTGCCCAGAACGGCGTGCCCCGCCCCCGACACGAGGTCCGGGACCTGACGCGCCGACGGGTAGATGCTTCCGTCTGGCTCCAGAACGAGCGGCCCGAGCGCTCCCGCCCGCGGCCAGCGCTCGGCGGCCGCGAGGAGAACATCGATCGATCCGGGCGCCCAGCGCACATCCGGATTGGCGATGACGACGAACTCGATCTCCTCGTCGATCTCCGCCACAGCCCTGTTGATGGCACCGCCGTAGCCGATGTTCCCGCCGGTGCGCAGCAGGCGCACGTGCTCGTGCGCCGCCTCCGCGGCCTCGGGGGCGCCGTCCGTCGATCCGTTGTCGGCCATCACGACCTGCGGATCTTCTTTCGTCGCCTCGGCGAGAGTGCCCAGGAACTGTTCCAGATGCTCACCTGGCGAATAGGTCACCGTCACCACGGCCAGCTTCGAACTCACGCGGGCAAGCGTAGCCGTTGAAAGAGGGTCCGCCTCACACCACTGCATGCAGAGCCGCATGCAACGCGTCACGCCACGGCCGCAACGGGGTCAGCCCGGCGTCGGCCCACGCGCTGCCCGACAGGACCGAGAAGGCAGGTCTCGGGGCGGGCCGCACGAACTGGGCGCTCGTGCACGGGTGCACTCTGTGCGGGTCGGCACCTGCCTCCTCGAACACGGCGCGCGCAAGCTCGAACCAAGTCGCCCGGCCCGCATTGGTGGCATGGAGCACCGGTGCGTCGACGTCGCTGCGACCGGCCAGTTCGAGCAGTGCGTCGGCCAGGTCGCCGGCAAATGTGGGCGAGCCCACCTGGTCGTCCACGACGTCGACCGTGTCACGTTCACGCTCGAGCCGACGCATGGTGGACACGAAGTCGGAACCGACCCCCGTGTACACCCACGCGGTGCGCACGACGTGGGCGGACGGAAGCGAAGCGTGCACGGCCCGCTCGCCGGCGAGCTTGGTGCGTCCGTACGCGGTCGCGGGACCGGTCGGGGCGTCCACCTCGTACGGCGTGTCGCCCTGCCCGGCGAAGACGTAGTCGGTGGAGACGTGAATCAGCCGGGCACCCGCCCGGGCGCACGCCGCCGCCAGATTCGCCGGTCCGAGTTCGTTGACCGCCGACGCCGTCTGTTCGTCCGACTCCGCAGCATCGACCGCCGTGTAGGCCGCGCAGTTGATCACCACCGATCCGCCTTCGACCTGCGCATCCACCGCGGCACGGTTCGTGATGTCGAGCTCGTCCGACCCCACGCCGCGGGCAGGAACGCCCATTGCCTCGGCTCGTCGGAGAAGGTGTCCGCCCAGCTGCCCCCGGGCACCGGTCACAAGGATGTTCGTCACGGGGGCCAGTCTGGCACGCCGATCCACGCCTCCCTGTTCCCGGCGCGTCGACCAGTAGCCTGGTTTCCGTGTCACACGAGCAACCCGCACCAGACGCACCCCCGAGCACGGCTCGGCGGCCGATTCACATCGCTGTCGCGGTGCTGTCGGTGCTCGCCCTCGTCGTCACGGGATTCGCGTGGCGGAGCATCGACTCGCTGCGCAACAATCTGGCAACCGCGGGCGGTCTCGGACTCGGCGGTAGCGCCGACGGCGCCGTCGACATCCTCATGGTCGGCACGGACAGCCGCACCGACGCCCACGGCAACCCCCTGTCACAGGAGGAGCTCGACTCGCTGCGCGCCGGCGAGGAGGTGGCGTCCAACACCGACACCATCGTCCTCATCCGCGTACCGAACGACGGCAGCTCCGCCACCGCCATCTCGATCCCCCGCGACTCCTACGTGAACGTGCCGGGAATCGGCATGTCGAAGATCAACGCCGCCTACGGCGCGACCAAGGAAACCGAGCGGCTGAAACTCGTCGAGGACGGAGCCACCGACAAGGAGGCCGAGGAGGAGTCGACGAAGGCCGGCCGTGAGGCGCTCATCGAATCGGTGGCAGACCTCACCGGCATCACCGTCGACCACTACGCCGAGGTCGGGCTGCTCGGGTTCGTCCTCCTGACCAACGCGGTCGGCGGGGTCGACGTCTGCCTCAACGAACCGGTGGACGAGGACATGTCGGGCGCGCACTTCCCCACCGGGGAGCAGTCGTTGAAGGGTGCGGACGCGCTGAGCTTCGTCCGCCAGCGCCACGACCTCCCGCGCGGCGACCTCGACCGCATCGTGCGCCAGCAGGTGTTCATGGCCTCGCTCGTCGGCAAGGTGCTGTCCGCGAAGACCCTCAGCGACCCGGGCAAGCTGAACGAACTCAGCGACGCGGTGCAACGCTCGGTGGTGCTCGACGACGACTGGGACATCATCGAGTTCGCCACCCAGCTGCAGGACCTCGCCGGCGGCAAGGTGCAGTTCGAGACGATTCCGGTGGCCGACCTGAACGGCATGACCGACTACGGCGAGTCCATCGTCGAGGTGAAGCCGAAGGACGTGAAGAAGTACGTGGCCGGACTCGTCGGCGAGGAGCCCACCGACTCGGAAGAGACGACCACACCGGAGACGCCCAAGGTCGACACCTCCACCGTCACCGTCGACGTCGCCAACGCCAGCGACGTCGGAGGCCTCGCGAACGGTGTCGCCGAGGCGCTGAACTCGCTCGGCTACGGCCAAGGCGAAGTAGGCAACTACACGGGCAGGTCGGTGAGCGAGACCACCGTCTTCTCGCACTCCGCGGACGACGACAGCGCGAAGGCCGTCGCCGCCGCACTCGGCGGGCTCCCCACCGACACCGACACGACCCTTCCCGAGGGCTCGGTGCGGGTGGTGCTGTCGAGCGACTACCAGGGTCCGACGTCCGCCGAAACCACCAGCACTACGTCCTCCTCGTCCGAGTCCTCGGAGACGGGCCTCGAGCCCGTGTCCACGGGAGGGACGACGCCCACCCCGGCACCGCCCGGCCCACCCATCGATGCCGGCTCGTCGGGCCCGCGTTGCGTGAACTAGAGAACGAGAAACGGACTGTGTCCATGAACCATGCGTCCCGCACGCTGACCGATGCCCTGCTCGACCCGATCCTGAAGAACGACCCCGCCGGGCCGCGCGTCACGTTCTACGACGACGCGACCGGCGAACGCGTCGAACTCTCGGCCCTGACGCTCGCCAACTGGGCGGCCAAGACCGCCAACCTGCTGCGAGACGAATTCGCCCTCGAACCCGGCGCCCGCGTCGCGGTGCTCCTGCCCGCGCACTGGCAGACCGCCGCCGTTCTCCTCGGCGCGTGGTGGGCCGGCGCCGAGGTCGTCCTCGAACCCGATGCGGCCGCCGACGTCGCACTCGTCTCGGCGCAGCACCTCGACGACGTCGAGGACGTACCGGAGGTCGCGGCGCTGTCGCTGGACGCCTTCGGACGGCCCGTTCCCGACCTCCCCGTCGGCATCACCGACTACGCCACGTCCGTGCGCGTCCACGGCGATCAGTTCCGGCCCACGGTCGCCGGACCCGCGCTCGCGGGCAAGAGCGTCGACGACGTCCTCGCCGCCGCACACGCCTCCGCCGAGGCTCGTGGGATCACCGGCACCGACCGTGTGCTGTCCGAGAAGGCGTGGGACTCCCCCGACGCACTGATCGACGGACTCGTGGCCGTCTTCGCCGCCGGGGCGTCCCTGGTGCAGGTGACCAACGCCGACGCCGCGGCTCAGTCGAGGCGCGTGGACACCGAGAAGATCACCCGTCAGCTCTCCCGGTAGCCGCCGTCCGCGAGACCCGCCGCGATCTCGAACCGGTTCCCGGCACCGGGGTGCCGCAACTCCTCGCACAGATACCGCAGCGCGAACGTCCAGCCGTACGTGGCCCACTGGTCGGCGTGGACGGCCTCGTGCCGCAGGAGCGACCTAGCCGGTTTTCGGCCGGTGAGGAACGCACCGCCGATGGTCGTCCCGCCACGGGCGTACCCACCCCGCATGCCGCTGCACACGAACACGCCGAACTCGTCGTCGAACGTGATGTGGGCGCCCCACATGCGGGCATACGCCAACGCCAGACGGGTGATAATCGCCGACCGAGGATTCCCCCGCGACGCGCGGATCATCGGCACCCCGCGGCTGCGTTTCATGTGCGCAGGATAAGTCAGCCCAGCAGCTTGTCGCGGAGGGCCTTGTCCTTGTCGAGGACCATCTTCTCGAGCCCGTCCTGGAACGCGACCATCTGCTGCTGCAGGGCGGGGTCGGCGGCGCCGAGGATGCGGACGGCGAGGAGGCCGGCGTTGCGGGCGCCACCGATGGAGACGGTCGCGACGGGGACGCCGGCGGGCATCTGCACGATCGAGAGCAGCGAGTCCATGCCGTCGAGGTACTTCAGTGGCACGGGCACACCGATGACGGGCAGCGGGGTGGCCGAGGCGACCATGCCCGGCAGGTGGGCTGCGCCGCCGGCGCCCGCGATGATCACCTGGATTCCGCGGCCGGCCGCGTCCTTCGCGTAGTCGAGCATGCGTTGCGGGGTGCGGTGTGCGGAGACGACACCGACCTCGAAGCGCACCCCGAATTCGGCGAGCGCCTCGGCTGCGGCCTCCATGGTGGGCCAGTCGGAGTCGCTGCCCATGACGAGCCCGACCTGTGCGCCCTGGCGTGCTGCCGATTCACTCACCGTGTACATCCCATCCGTCGGTCCATTCAGCGTGCGAGAGCCAATGTGCGGCGCGTTCGGCGCGCTCGCGCACCCGTGCCACGTACTCGGGGTCGTCGATCGAGCCGGGTCCGCCCACGATGTTCACGTGGCCGATCTTCCGGTCCTCGCGTTCGCCCTTGCCGTACAGGTGAATTTTCGCGTCGGGCATCCGGGCGAAGAGGTGGTGGACGCGTTCGTCCATGCTCATCTCGGGCGCGGTGGGTGCGCCGAGCACGTTTGCCATCACCGTGATCGGGGCGAGCGGTGCGGTGTCGCCGAGGGGGTAGTCGAGGACGGCGCGCAAGTGCTGCTCGAACTGCGAGGTGCGGGCGCCGTCCATGGTCCAGTGGCCGGAGTTGTGCGGGCGCATCGCGAGTTCGTTGACGACGAGTGTGCCGTCGGTGGTCTCGAACAGTTCGACGGCCATGGCGCCGACCACACCGAGCTCGGACGCGATCCGCAGCGCCAGTTCCTCGGCGGCCTCGGCGAGCGAGTCGGGCAGCGCGGGGGCGGGCGCCAGGACCACGGCGCACTGTCCGTGGCGTTGCACGGTCTCCACGACCGGCCAGGTGGCGCCCTGGCCGAACGGTGACCGGGCCACCATCGCCGACAGCTCGCGCCGCATCTCGACCTTCTCCTCGACGATGAGGGAGACACCCTTGTCGAGTTGCCGGGTGACGATACGTTCGGCTTCGTCGGAATCGTCCGTGATCCACACGCCGCGGCCGTCGTATCCGCCGCGGACGGCCTTGATGACGACGGGCCAGCCGTGTTCGGCGCCGAACTTGACGACGTCCTCGGCCCACGTCACCTCGGCGAAGGCCGGGATCGGGGCGCCGAGTTCGCCGAGCTTGCGGCGCATCGCCAGCTTGTCCTGCGCGTAGATCAGCGCCTGCGGCGGCGGTTGCACGTTGACGCCCTCGGCGACGAGAACGTCGAGGTGCTCGGTCGGCACGTGCTCGTGGTCGAAGGTCAGCGCGTGCGACCCGACCGCAGCTGTGCGGAGCGCATTGAGGTCGGTGTGGCTGCCGAGGACGACGTCGGGGCTCACCTGCGCGGCGGGTTCGTCGGCGGTACCGGACAGCACCCGCAGCGTCTGGCCGAGCGCAATTGCGGCCTGGTGGGTCATTCGCGCGAGTTGGCCGCCACCGATCATCGTCACGACGGGTTGCCCGGCAGTCAGATCGCGGGGGGTCGTGGGACGCGGTGTGGAGTCAGAGTTGCCGGTCACGGGTCACTAGTTTGTCACGTCCGGTGCCGGGTTCTGCCGCCGAGGTGGGCGGTCCGCTGTTTCTGTGATTCTCCTGATGATCTCGCCGCCAATTGGTGGTATTCGGTCCGACTTTCGTAAACTCATCCGTTGTGTCATTTGTCGACGGCGTCCTCGCACGCGTTCCCCAGCCCTTTCGGGCCCTCGCGTTGCGCCATCACGAACTGATCAAGTTCGCGATTGTGGGCGGCACCACCATGATCTTCGACCTCGCGATCTTCTATTCGCTGAGCCTCACGATCCTCGAAGAGAAGCCTGTTGTCGCCAAAGTTCTGTCCGGAATTCTCGCGACCGTCCTGAGTTACATCCTCAACCGCGAATGGTCGTTCAAGAATCGGGGCGGACGGGAACGCCACCACGAGGCTCTGCTGTTCTTCACGATCAGCGGGATCGGTGTCCTTCTCGCCGCCGCGCCGCTGTGGATCGCGAACAACGTGTTCGACATCCGCGCCAACCAGGAGAACCTGACCACGCTGGTCGTCGTCGACTTCGTCCTCAACTACATCATCGGCAACCTGCTGCAGATGGTGTTCCGGTTCTGGGCACTCCGCCGGTTCGCGTTCCCCGACGAGAACGTGCACCTCATCGACCCGGATCTCGTCGACGAGGCCGCCGAGGAACCCTCCGGCCACGCCTGACGTCAGCGAGGCTCCCGGATCCCGGTGACCCGCGTCGGCACGTGCTCGCGGGCGATGGGAACGAAGATCGCGAACAGGGCCGGACGCCGTCTCTGCAGTTCCAGCCGGCCGCCGTCGGCCTCGATGAGTGCGCGGGCCAGTGCCAGGCCCACCCCGGTCGAACCGGCGCCCGAGAACCCGCGGTCGAAAATGTGCGGCGCCAGGTCGTTGCTGACTCCGACACCCTCGTCCGACACCTCCACACACACCGTGGCCTCGCGGGGCGACGTGTCGTTGCCGGGCGACCGGAGCGTCTGCCCCTGGATCAGGCGCACCGACACCGTGCACGTTCCCGCCCCGTGCATGAGTGCGTTGTCGACGAGGACCGCGACGGCCTCGCGGAGGCGAGAACCGGTGGTGGACGCCATCACGTTCGTGTCGCCGCGCAGGAGCAGCTGGCGGTCGGCGTCCTCGAAGGGCCGTTTCCAGTCGGCGATGACCACGCTGAGCTCCCGGATCACCGACACCTGGGTCTCGGTGCCGGTGCTGCGGGACGAACGGACCAGTTCGTCGATCGCGACAGTCAACCGGTCGACCTGCGCCATCGCCTCGTCCGCTTCCACCACGACCGCGGGGTCCGAGTGCACCGACAGCTCGTCGAGCCGGAGACGGACGGCCGTCAGCCGGCTGCGGAGTTGGTGGGAGACGTCCGCGACGAGTGCGTGTTCGCGCTGCAGCCGTCCCGCGATCTCGACTGTCGCGGAGTCGAGGACGTCGGAGACGCGGTCGAGTTCGGGGATGTCGTGGCGTCGCACGTCGGGCCGGAAGTCGCCCTCGGCGAGCCGGGCCGCCCGGTCGGCGACGTCCCGCAGCGGATCGGCGAGCCGCTTCGCGGTGACGTAGGCGACCACGGTGCCCGCGGCGATGGACAGGAGCACCAGCAGGGCGACGGCACCGACCGCCTGGCGTTGCTGGGTGCGCATCTCGTCGGACGGCACCTCGAGCCGGAGCGAACCGGACGTGCCCATCGCGAGAGACTCCACGAGCGGCGACTGCACGGCCGGTTCGCCGATGTCGACGCGGGCGGCGCCGTCGTCGGTGGTCGGATAGACCACGACGAGGCGTCCCCCGGCCGGCGTCAGCAGGCGCAGCGAATTCGTGTCGAGGTCACCCTCGACGACACCGTTGACACCCTCCTGGGTGATGATCTCCGTCGCCATCCGGTCGAGCCGGACCTGGAGATCGCTGCGGTTGAAGTCCTCGACCCACAACCACGCCGTATAGATGAGCGGCACACCGAGCAGCAGCGCCGTCAGGATCACGACTGCGAGGATCGACTGGAGAATTCTGCGGCGCACTACCCCGCCTAGTCGGTGTTGATGCGGAAGCCGACTCCGCGGACCGTCGCGATTCGACGCTCGGCGGCAGGGCCCTCGTCACCGATCTTCCGGCGAAGCCACGACATGTGCATGTCGAGGGTCTTCGAGCCACGCAGTTCCACGTCGCCCCACACCTCCGCGAGGATGGTGTCGCGGGACACCACCTGACCTGCGTGCTCGAGCAGCACCCGGAGAAGTTCGTACTCTTTGTTGGCAAGGGCGATCTCGGTTCCGTTCACGAGCACCCGGCGGGCCGCGGGTTCGAGCCGGATGCCTCCGACCTCGACGACCGAATCCTCGCCTCCACCGCGGCGCCGCAGGAGGGCACGCACGCGGGCCATCAACTCCGCCAACCGGAACGGCTTGCCCACGTAGTCGTCGGCGCCTGCGTCGAGTCCGACGACGAAGTCGACCTCGTCGGTGCGTGCGGTGAGCATGAGCACCGCCAGTTCCGAACTGTGGGCGCGCACTTGCCTGCAGACCTCGAGCCCGTCCATTCCGGGTAGGCCGAGGTCCAGGATCAACAGGTCGTATGCACCGTCGAGGGCCTGCTCCAGCGCCGCCGGGCCGGTCTGCTCGATGGTGACGTCGTATCCCTCCCGGCCCAGTGCCCGCGACAGCGGGGCGGCGATGGCTTCGTCATCTTCGGCAAGCAAAACTGCAGTCACCTCCACAGCGTACGGAGGTGCGGAGACGGCTGTGACCGGTTACCAGCCTTTGCCGGTGTCGGCGTCGCCACGCGGGTCTTCGTGCTCTCGGTCACGGTGGAGATCCATCGCGTCGAACACCTGGTGATAGAGCAGCGAATGGACCCGCTGGACGTCGGGGATGTCGTCGAATTCCAGCGGATCGTCGGAGGAGGACACGATGACCAGCGTTCCGGTGCGGAGCATCCGGTCGAGGAGGCCGTGCCGGAACTGGACGTTGCTGATGCGCCCCATCGGGATGTCGATCCCGGTGTGCGTCATCACGCCCTGGCGGATGAGCACGCGACGGTCGGTGACGATGAAGTGGGTGAACTTCCAGCTGAGAAACGGCGCAACGCAGCGCCATACGACCAGCGCCAGCCACACCACGAGGATGACGACGAGCACGACGTTCATCGCGGAACCGTCGAGCTTGTTCTCGGCGAAGCCCGCCGCGAAACCCGCTACGGCCGTCGCCAGCAGAAACGTGACCGCGGGGAGCAGCAACATCTTCCAGTGCGGATGACGGTGAAGCAGCAGTTCCTCGTCCTCGGCAAGGGCGTCCTCCGGATATCCCATGCGAAGAGTGTGCCTCTACTTCATTCGGCTGAGCACGATCGGGGTGATGACGATGATGATGCCGTACAGCACCATCCACACTCCGACCACGATCACGAACACCTCGAGCGACAGTTCGGGCTGCAGGAGCACGATGGCGCCGGCGACGACGCTGATCACCCCGAGCACGATGGTCAGCCCGCGATCCGCGACCGAACCCGACGCTCCCGCGACGATGTCGAGGACACCGCGGAACACCCACCACGCGCCGACGACGAG
>SEEV01000608.1 GCA_004211695.1 Rhodococcus sp. (in: high G+C Gram-positive bacteria) | reverse complement strand
GAGGGCGGCCAGGACGACGATGGCGGTGCCGTGCTGGTCGTCGTGCATGACCGGGCAGTCCAGGGCCTCGATGACGCGCTTCTCGATCTCGAAGCAGCGCGGCGCGGAGATGTCCTCCAGGTTGACTGCCCCGAAGCTCGGGCGCAGCCGGATCAGGGTGTCGACGATCTCGTCGGGGTCCTTGGTGCCCAGGACCAGCGGGATCGAGTTCAGGCCCGCGAAGTTCTTGAACAGGGCGGACTTGCCCTCCATCACGGGAAGTGATGCGCGGGGGCCGATGTCGCCGAGGCCGAGGACCGCGGAGCCGTCGGAGACGACGACCACGAGGCGGCTGGTCCAGGTGTACCGGTCGGCGAGGGTCTCGTCGGCGGCGATGGCGCGGCTGACCTGCGCGACACCGGGCGTGTAGGCGATGGACAAGGCGCGCTGCGTATCGAGGGCGGTCGTGGTCTCAACCGAGAGCTTCCCCCCGATGTGGCCGGCGAAGATCTCTTCGTCGGTCAGCTCGACCTTCTGCGGTGTGGTGGGTTCGGACACGACAGACACGGCTGATAGTCCTGCTTGGGAATTTGGGCTTCGGCGGGTGGGAAAATTGAGTCCGGGACTTGGCGTGGGCTTGCCGCAGCATGGGGTGCATCTTCAGCGCACGTGCTGTTCGTGGGCGGCTAACCGCATTCGCGGGACGGTGTCGAGCAGTCGGTCGGCGCTGAGGAGAGGGAGAGGCGACGTCGATCGTTTTCCGTCGTGCCTCCCCAGACGCCGTGCTCGCCGACCGCGAGTGCGTGACTGCGGCATTCGCGCTGAACGGGGCATTGAGCGCATACGTGTTTCGCGGCGCGTTCCCGGCGGAGGCGGTCGCCGCGGGGTTCTCCGTCATAGGTGAAGAAGAATTTAGTGTCCATCGAGCGGCATTGCGCCTGCCATCGCCACGACCATTCGTCGCTGTTCACAGGATCGTCTTGTTCCTGCGCCACAGAGTGCATTGGCAGATCTCCAGTACTTGTGATGTTCGGCGGTGGATCCGTGCTCTAGGGACGGCGGCGGTGCACCATCCCGCCTGGTGGTCGTCACGCGAGAAGCCGGTTCGGCCGTGTGTGAAACGGTATGTCGGCACCCAACCGGCCGGCGGTCAGCGTAGGGCGGTTGCGTTTGCCGGTGATCCGACTCCGCCGACGATCGGGAGGGGCGAGACGGTGATCAGGCATTCGTATCGCCCGTCTTCCTTGCAGGCGGCGGCGAGGGGGTCGAGGTCCCACAGTTCGCCGATGGGCATGCCGAGGAGCCCGATGAGGGCGCGGTGCATGATGCCTGCGTGCGGGTCTCCGGTCTCTCCGCGTTGCTCGGCTTCGGAGAGGAACGGCGTGCCCGGTTGCGCCGGCCAGCACTCGAAGGCGAAGTTGTCGGCCGCGACCATGGCGACGCGGTGGTCCCACAGCCATTCCACCACGTCCTGGCTTTGTAGCACTCCGGTGTGGAACTGCTTGTGCACGAGGGTTTCCCGCCACTCGGGTGTGCTGTGGTTGCGGTAGTGGTCGAGCCAGCCGAACCGGATCAGGACGATATCGCCGGGGCGTATCTCGGTGTCCTGGTCGTGCAGGGCGGCGGTGATGGTGGCGAGCGGGACCGGTTGGCCCGCGGTGTGGTCGATCGGTGTGCCGTTCGCGGCCAGGTATCGGTCGACGTCGATGAGGATCGCTCGCCCGGCGATGGGGAGGTGGGTGAGGTGATGGATGCTCAGTGTCTCGGTGCCGGGAGTGAAGGTGTCTCCGTCGGCGCCGTTGTAGAACCCGTGGTCGGGGTGGGCGATGTGGCGGAGCCCGTCGAGCTGCGACCCGTATTGCGTGTAGAAGCGGTCGAGCCATTCGTCGCGGTGGAACGGTGTCCGTTGAAAGATGTGATGGATTAGTGGTTCTCGTGTCGGCGCCAGGGACGGTGCGATGGCGTCGGAGCGGAGGTCGAGTGAGAATGCCTGCCCGGCTCGCACGGATTGCGCGGACCGGCTCAGATCGGCGAGCCGGAGGAAGTTCAGCGTGCCGAGTTGGTCGTCGGGTCCGAACAGACCCCAGGACGAGCCCGGTGGCGCGTCGGTTCGGGTGAGCAGTTCGCATAGCGGGGGTAGTTGCTGCCACGGGGTGGAGCGCTGTGTTCGTCGATGGTCACTGGAACGCCCTCCGCGCGTGGGGGTGAGCGTCGACGCCGCGATCGCCGGGGACGGTGCTGGCCGGCTCGGTGACGGCCGGTGAGTTGCCGGCATGGGCGGCGCGGAGCAGGGCACTCAGATCGTCGGCGGTGACCGGGCGGGGGTTGGATGGGGGGATGACGGGCAGGATCAACTCGACGGCCTCGGGAATGTCTTGCTCGGTCAGTCCGTAGTCCTTCAGTGCGGTCGGTGCGTGAAGCTCGGCTTGGAGGGCGCCGAGTCCGGTGAGCGCGGAGGGCGCGTCGAACGCGGCCGCGATCCTGTTCTCGAGGTCGGGCACCGCGGCGGCGTTGAAGGCCAGCACGTGGGGCAGGACGATCGTGTGAGTCTGCGCGTGCGGCAGGTCGTAGGCGCCGCCGAGGACGTGGCAGATCTTGTGGTGCAGGCCCGATCCGGCGGAGGCGAAAGCGACCCCGGCCAGGTACGCCCCATAGAGGACCTGTTCCCGGCCGGGCAACCCGCCGGGATCGGTGTTCACGGCCGGGAGTCCGGCGGCGAGAGCGCGGATGCCTTCGCCCGCCAGAGCCCGGTTGATCGGATCTGCCCGGGGTCCCCACATGGCGTCGATGCAGTGGGCGAGCCCGTTCATCCCGGAGGCCACTGACAGGTCCACGGGCAGCGACAGGGTCAGGGTGGCGTCGTAGATGACCGTGGTGGGGAGCACCTTGTCGTCGACCCCGGTGGTCTTGCGGGATTGTTCGGTCAGCCCCCAGACGTTGGTGGCCTCGGAGCCGGAGTAGGTGGTGGGTATC
>SEEV01000165.1 GCA_004211695.1 Rhodococcus sp. (in: high G+C Gram-positive bacteria) | reverse complement strand
TCGGCCGGGTACAGGCCGGTGCGGAAGTAGGTGTCGGCGAAGTTCAGTCCGACGGCCTCGTGCCGGATCCGGACCCCGTGGGGACCGGGCTCCCCGACCTCGACGTTCTCCCACTTCATTACTTCCGGAGCGCCGTGCTCGTAGAACCGAACAGCCTGTGCCACAGTATTTCTCCTCTTCGATGTGATGAACGGTGCGGTGCCGCCGCCGGACCGCTCGCGGCCGGGGGGCGGGGGTGACCCGGTGTGGCGGATAACCTCTCCGCACCGCTTCTGTGATGCACCTAACAGTACGGGCGCATCGGGTCGTTTGCTTATCCTGACGGGACAGACGGCCTATCATTTTGGGACAGGGCTTTGGAGGTGGCATGAAACCCCTTGCGCGCTACGCGTCGCTGAACGGATACCTCGAGCTGTGCCGGTCGCTGGGTGTCGATCCGGTGCCGTTGATGAGGTCCGCCGGCCTCGATCCGTCCGGCCTCGCACTGCAGGACCGATGGATCCCGGCCGCGGCGATCGCGCGACTCCTCGAGCAGTCTGTGGAGGCGTCCGGGCGCGAAGACTTCGGGGTGCGCCTCGCC
Organism: Rhodococcus sp. (in: high G+C Gram-positive bacteria); assembly: GCA_004211695.1. Lineage (GTDB taxonomy): Bacteria > Actinomycetota > Actinomycetes > Mycobacteriales > Mycobacteriaceae > Rhodococcus_F. Next base: position 12,496 of record SEEV01000165.1, on the reverse strand, counting down.
GAGCGCCGGCAGTTCTCCAACCTCGGCCCCCTCAGCCTCGTCGTGCGCGAGGAACCCGACGTCCGCAGCGCCCTGCGCGTGCTCACCCGGTACACCCACACGTACAACGAGGCGTTGCGGACGCGGATGTCCGAGTTGAACGGCCTCGTGACCCTCCGCGTCGAACTCGACCTCGGAGAGACGCTCGAGACGCGGCAGTCGATCGAACTGGCGGTCGGTGTGCTGCACCGGCTGCTGCGCGGCTTCCTCGGTGGCGGCTGGAAACCGCTCACGGTGTGTTTTCCCCACCCGGCGCCGGCGGACACGGCAACGCATCGGCGATTGTTCGGTCCGGTCGTGACGTTCGAGAACGAGTTCGCCGGCATCGTGATCGAGGCGGCCGACCTGGACGCGCCGAACAAGATGTCCGATCCCCTCCTGCGCCCCTACACGCAGCAACTGCTCGACTCCTGGGAACCGTCGGACGACGTGACGATCGTGAGCAGAGTCAGAGAGCTGATCGAACTCCTGCTCCCGACCGGCCGGTGTTCCGTCGATCAGGTGGCCCGCAGTCTGGGCGTCGACCGCAGAACCGTGCATCGTCGCCTCGCCGAGACGGGGGAGTCGTTCTCGACGGTCCTGGACGCCACCCGCGTCGAACTAGCGGAGCGGATGGTCGCGAATCCCCGCCTGAGCCTCACCGAGATCGCGGACATGCTGGCCTTCTCGGCTCCGAGCAACTTCTCGCGGTGGTTCAGTGGCCGGTTCGGGTGCAGCCCCAGCCGCTGGCGAGCTCAGCGGACGGGCGATACCGGCTGAAACGGCCGGATCTCGTCCTCACCCGGGCGGATGACTGCGGCGTACGACTCGGGTACCTCGTTCCACGCGCCCTCGAGGTCGCGAAGTGGTTCGGACACCACGAACCGGGTCTCGTCGCCGAGTCCGTGCAGCGCCTCCACCTCGGGGTGGAGGGCCCGGACCTTCGCGATCGCGGTGGAGAAGAACAGCGACCGCGTCTGCTGCTCGGTCGAGTACCGGAAGATCCAGACGGAGACGCCGTCGGTGGTCGCGATCGTCGCCTGCACCGGGTTCTCGACCCCGTGGCGGGCGCCGACGTCCTCGACGTACCCGACGGCTCGCGCAACCGCGGTGAGCGGATCGTCGGTGAGACCGAAGGTCAGAGCGAGGAAGAACAGCGTCTCGGAGTCGGTCGATCCTTCGATCTGCGAGTAGAGGCTCGGGTCGACGGCCATCGCCAGATCGCGCTTCATCTCGGAGAAACCGCGCAACGCGCCGTTGTGCATCCACAGCCAGTTGCCGTGCCGGAAGGGATGACAGTTGCTGCGCTGCACGGGAGTTCCCGTCGACGCACGCACGTGGGCGAACATCAGCGGCGTCCGGATCTGCCGGGAGATCTCCTGGAGATTGCGTTCGTTCCACGCGGGTTCGATGCACTTGAACAACGCCGGCGCAGGGCCGTCGCCGTACCAGCCGATCCCGAACCCGTCACCGTTGGTGGTAGTCGCGCCCATGCGGGAATGCAGGCTCTGGTCGATGAGGGAATGGACAGGGCGGAACAGCAGGTCCTCGATGAGGATCGGATCGCCGGAGTATGCCATCCATCTGCACACCTACTCATTGAAGCAGGTCGAGGGTGCTGATGTAGCCCGATCCGGGTCATCGGTCGATCCAGCGGTCTGTCGACAGGTCGGTTCAGGGTGCGGCCCCCGGCGGCCGACCGCCGAGGGTGAGAGGGTGCGGGGTATGACGTTTCGATTGCCCGTCATGATGTCGAGGGATCCGGACGAACGTGAATTGGCTGACGGCAGTCGAGGCAGGGGCGCATCCGATGAAGATCGACCTGAAGAAGCAGAGTGGGACCTACACCGCCGTGCGGGGCAGATTCTCGGTGGTGACCGTCCCGGAGTTGCAGTTCCTCATGATCGACGGGCACGGTGACCCCAACACGTCGAGAGCGTACGAGGACGCGCTGAAGACGATTTATCCCGTGGCGTACAAGCTGAAGTTCTTCAGCAAGGGTGAGCTCGGCCGCGACTATTCGGTGATGCCGCTCGAAGCGCTCTGGTGGGCCGACGATATGGACTCATTCACCGCGGCCCGCGACAAGTCGCGATGGGACTGGACGCTGATGAACATGGTCCCCGACTGGATCACGTGCGAACACTTCGAAACGGTGGTCGACGCAGTGGGTCGCAAGGGCGGCGCCCCGGCGCTCGACGCCGTTCGCCTCGAACGGTTCGACGAGGGCCTGAGCGTACAGACTCTGCACGTCGGCTCCTATGACGATGAGGCGCCGGTCCTCGACGAGATGCATCACCGCTTCATCCCCGACAACTCGCTTCGCATGACCGGCAAGCACCACGAGGTCTACCTCAGCGATCCCCGGCGCACGGCCCCCGACAAGCTCAAAACCCTCCTGCGCCAGCCCGTAGCGCGGATCGGCCAGTGACCGATGCCGATTCATTGAAGTAGGTCGAGGCTGTATATGTGATGCGCTCGCCTGCAAAGTCCGTACCGGATTGCGTACATGTCTGGCACTGTTTGTGGTGCGATCGCAGCAAACGTCAACCAGACGCCCACATCAGCGCAACAACGATTCACACCCCCGCTCGAGCCGTGGCTGGGAAGGCGACAGACCGATGACAGCCATAACCGCAACCGAGGCCCGAAAGAATCTGTTCGGCCTGATTTCCCAGGTCAATGAGGACCACACCAGCGTCGAGATCGTGTCGAAGGACAGCAACGCAGTTCTGATGTCGAAGGATGACTACGAGTCGATGGTGGAGACCGCGTACCTACTTTCGTCGCCCGTGAACGCGCGGTGGCTCCTCGGATCTCTCGAGCAGGCTCGGTCGGGCTCCACGACCAAGAGGGAACTGATCGACGATGAAGGCGACCTTCACCGATAACGCCTGGGACGACTACCTGCACTGGGCGTCGATGGACCGGAAGTTCGGAAGAAGACCAACGAGCTGATCAGTTCAGCGATGCGCGATCCGTTCGAGGGGCTCGGAAGCCGGAACCACTGAAGCACGCCTTGGCCGGCGCGTGGTCACGGCGTATCGATCGCGAGCACCGGCTGGTGTACCTGCCTGGGGACAACGAAATCACGATTTTGCAGGTTCGCTACCACTACTGAACGCGGGCGCTGACCGGGGAAGACGACATATACCGGGGTGGTCGGGGGTCGGCACCGGGGATGGTGGTGGTGTTCGGGTTGGTGGCGTGGTTCTTCATCGGGATGGAATTGTTCTTCACCCCGGACTGAAGGCGTTTTCCCAGCAACGTTAGGTGATCATTCTTCGTCCGCCTTCGCAGCCATTCTGATACCCGTGTGTCGGCGTTGTCGTCGTCCGTGGTCCTGGGTGTTGATGATTGCTGCCGCGGTGGACGCGATCGTCCGGTCGTTGTCGTGGGTCAGCAGGGCGAGTGCTCTGCGTGCCGCGGTGCCGGGAATCTCGGCGAGGGCTTGGGTGATTCGCAGTCGGGTGGGCGGGTCATCGGCATGGTCGAGCGTGGTTTGCATGGCCTCGACGATGTCGTCGGCCGAGGGGGAGATGTTCGTCAGCAGGCCCAACGCTTCGGCTGCTTCGACATCGCGCGGCCCCTCGGCGACCATCTCGAGGAGGGCGGGTATCGAGTCGATGTTTCCGCGTGAGCCGAGGGCGAGGGCAGCGTATGCGCGGACCGTGGCGTCCGCATCATCGAGAGCCCGCCTCAGATGTACCGTTGCCTCCGTAGTGTGGATTGCCGCTATCGCGGCAGCGGCGCGACGCCGGACGTCGACCTCGTCCGCGTCGAGTCCGCGGGCGAGATCCTCGAGTCCGTGGCCGGCGACCCTGGCCAACGACCAGTGCAGCGCTCCGGCCACATTGAGGTCGTCCTCCGACAGGATGGCCTCGACCAGCGCTTCGACGGGAAGCGACGCAATCCCGTTGTGGGACAGGATCGCTTGTTGACGACGGGCCGCGGACTCCGATTCGAGCCCGCGCAGCAGAGTGACGATGTGCAGAACATCCTCCCACTGCGCGGGAGACGCGGCGTCGACGCGTTCGAGGTTCGCGAGTAGTTCCTCCTCGGCGGCGATCCGCTGGCGTGTGTGTCGTATGAGGTCCCCCACCAGATCGGCCGGTGCGAAGTCGGGCTCGTCCAGTGCGCGCTTGGCCTCGTTCAACGACAGCCCCAGGGTCCGCAGGCTCTCGACGTGGAAGAGCCGGCGGATGTCGTCGGCGGAGTACTCGCGGTAGCCGCCGGACGTGCGGCCCGTGGGCTTGACGAGTCCCAATGTGTCGTAGTGGCGCAGCATCCGGGTGCTGACACCACAACGTTGCGAGACCTCACCGATCAACATCGCATCTCCTCCTGTTACGCGTCCGGGCCGGTGACCGAAACGCGCTTGGCCACCTCGAGTGAGAGTGTGAACCCGCTGTCGGGATCGTGGTAGATCCGTTGTGTCGCTTCCGCGTGCGCACGGACCCGCGGATCGGGATGCGTCGCGGCTGTGTAGAGAACCGGCAGGATGGCCTCCCCGAGTTCCACCAGTGCACGGCTCAGACTGAGATGCAGGTGCTGATCGCCCCGTCCGAGTTCGGTCGCCAGATCGGCGGCGAGGGCATCCTCGTCGCCGGGCGGCACGAGTGCCACGGCCGTTCGCCACGCGCTGCGCGCGACCTCGTCGTGCTCGTCGTGCAGCAGTGCCGACACCGCGGGCCAGGCCTGCCGATCCCCGATCTTGGACAGGGTGTGCAGCGACTGACTGCGGGCCTGCGCGGTGTCGGACCCGAGCTCGTGGATCAGTCTCGGCACGGTGATCTCGGCAGGCAGGCGGCACAATGCCCAGGTCAGCATGTCGCGGACGAAGAAGTCCGGTTCGATGGCACACCGGTCGACGAGGATCTCCGTGAGCTGGGGGTCGGGGCGTGTGCCCGCAGTGAGCGCCGCCCGAAGCCGACCCGACGGGTGGGCTGCGGCCAGGGCGTCGACGAGGTGAGCGTTCGGCCCACCGTGGTTGGTTGTGTTCATGGGCAACCACCTCCTTCGTCGACCATTCGAGTCCTTGTCACTGTGTCAGGGTCAAGCATGATGCGGGCGGGGACCGAACCCAACCACATTGTGTGTTCGTTTTTTTCGTTTTATGGTGGGGTATGGCCGCCCTGATGAACCGCACGGTGTTGCCGCCGGGCGCCGACGATCGAGATCTTCTCGCCGCAGTGAAGGCTGTCCTCGCTGGTGACGAGGATGTGTGGATCTCGACCCCGGAGGGGTCGGTGCCCCTGCCGGACAGTGTTCGGGGTCTGCTCGTCGACGCGGTCACGGCCCTGGATCGGGGGCAGGCGGTGACGGTGGAGCCGCATCGCACGGTGCTCACGACGCAGGAGGCCGCGGAACTGCTGGGCATCACCCGGCCGACGTTCGTGCGGTTGCTGGAGGCAGGGAAGATCCCGTACACGTCGCCGGGCCGGCATCGGCGGGTGGAATTGGCGGACGTACTCGAATTCCAGCAGCGTGAGCGCGAGCGCCGCGGCCAGGTGTTCGAGGAGATGGCGCACGAAGAAACCCCGGACCCCGGCGACGCCGCCGACGACTTCGTGACGACCCGCTGATCCGAGGGTGGGGGCAAACCTATGACGACCTTTCGGGTGGTTCTCGACGCGTACGTCATGCTTCCCCAAGCCCTGAACGATCTGCTGCTCACCCTCGCCGATGCCGAGTTGTTCCGGCCGGTGTGGACGCCGGATCTGCTCGACGAGGTGGAGCGCAACTTGTCCGGCGAGCGGTTCGTAAAGTCGCCGGAACAGGCGGCACGCCGAGTGCGGCAGATGCGCAGGGCATTTCCCCTCGCGGAGGAGGAATCACGCGGATACCGAGCGCTGATCCCCGCGATGACCAACGATCCGAAGGACCGGCACGTCCTGGCCGCGGCCGTGCGGTCCGGTGCAGCATTGATCGTGACCGCCAACCTGAAGGACTTCCCGCCCGCGGCCCTCGACCCGTTCGACGTCGAGGCGATCCACCCCGACGAATTCCTCTGCGATCAGCTCGATCTGGACCCGGAAGCGGTGTTCGAATGCATACACGTGCTGGTCGCCCGGAATACGCTCCCGCCGCGCACGGTGGGGGAACTGCTCGAGTCCCTGGAGCGGCTGACCCCACGGTTCGTCGACGCCGTCCAGGCATTGCTTGTCCCCCGGGACGAAGCCCCCGGCGTTGGTGCGGCCCCGGCGGCGTCCCCTCTTCCGGAGCTGACCGACGAGCAGATCGACTCCTTGCCGCCCGAGGTTCGGCAGACGTACCGGCAGCTTCGTGCGATGGATCCGGCCGAACGGGTGCGGTTCCTCGGGCATGCAGAGCTGGTGAGTGCGGCGAGGGCGTTCCTGACGCCGGTGGCCGTGGACGGGGATCTGCTGTCGGCGTGGCCGAATGTGGATCCCGAATTCCGGGCGGTGCTCGCACAGAAATGGGTGCAGGACAACCACTATCAGATGACTATCGACGGTTGGGATTGCGATGCGGTGGCGTCGGCCCTGGCGGGGCCGACGCCGGATCATCCGTTGTGGGTGCATTTCGAGCGCGTGTATGTGCGGTCGTTCCGGGCGATGCTGCCGGATCCGGCGACGTGGGGAATCGGTGCAGCCACAAGGACGATCGCCCCGGGAATCGAGGTGCTCTACGTGCTCGACACCTCGACGCTGGAGGGCGGCCGATGGCAGCCGAACGACCGCCGGTATGTGTGCCCGGTCGTCATGCATCTCGTCGACGGGCGATGGCTCGTGCGAAACCTGGGATCGGAGGAGAACTCCGCCACGAACTGAATCGGCCATGGGGCGCGGTCTACGGCTCGGGTCCTGCAAGGTTATGGGTCAGGTCCTGCAAGCCGACGACGCGGAGCAGTTCGAGTCGCTCGTGGGAGTCGCTGCCCGGGCGGGCGGTGTAGACGACCAGGCGCTGGTCGTGCTCTGGGCTGAGGAGTACTTCGCAGTCCAGCTCCAGTGGGCCGACGGCCGGGTGCACGAAGCGTTTGGTGGCGGCGCGGCGTACGGCGACGTGGTGGGTGTCCCACAGCGCGGAGAACTCCTCGCTCCTGGCGCGGAGTTCGCGGACGAGTTTCGCCAACCGTGCGTCGTCGGGGCGCCGGGCGAGCGTGGCGCGCAAGTCCGCCACTGCCGTGCGGGCGGCGTTGTCGCGTTCGTCGACAGGGAAGAGTTCGCGCGCGGATGGATCGGTGAAGTAGCGCCACACGACGTTGCGCTGCGCCGGTGGGCGGGCCGATGCGTCACCGGTGAGGGCTTTGGCCATGGCGTTCTGCGCAAGGATGTCGCCGCGGTCGCTGACCACCTGCGCAGGGGTGTCGACCAGCCGGTCGAGGACGAGGAGGAGGCCGGGGCGGACGTGTTCGGTGGCCGGCAGGTCGCGCGAGGGCTCTTCACCGGCCAAATGGAACAGGTGGTCGCGTTCGTCGCTGGTGAGTCTCAGTGCACGGGCGACGGCAGCGAGCATCTGGCGGGACGGGTGTGAGCCCCTGGCCTGCTCCAGCCGCGTGTAGTGGTCGGTGGACATGCCTGCCAGCTGGGCCACCTCTTCGCGGCGCAAACCCGGGGTGCGCCGCCGAGTGCCCTGAGGCAGTCCCACGGCGGCGGGGGTCAGGCGGATCCGGCAGTGGCGCAGGAAGTCGGCCAGCTCGATTCTGTCCACGCCATCATCATGACCGAAGGACACCGGGCGCAGCCAGGGACGGCTCGTCCCCGGATAGAGACGTCTCTCCCGCCGTCATCGAGTTGGCCGCACGCTGGAAGTCGAACCTCGGAGACCTGCGAGCGCCGGCAGGGTGATCACCGCCGGCGCGCCGACCGGGAACCGAATCACCCCACTAGGAAAGGTGTGGACCCATGCAGTACCGCACGCTCGGCCGGACCGGGATCAAGGTCAGCCCCTACGCACTCGGCACGTTGATGTTCGCCACGTCCATCGGCAACCCCGACCCCGACGACTCGGCCCGCATCATCCACAAGGCCCTGGACGCGGGGATCAACTTCATCGATACCGCCGATGCCTACGGCGACTCGGAAGAGGTGGTGGGCCGGGCACTGAAGGGGCGTCGTGACCACGTCGTCCTCACGACCAAGGTGAGCCGTCCCATGGGGGACGACCCCAACCAGCAGGGCGCCTCGCGGCGCTGGATCGTGACCGCGGTCGAGAACTCACTGCGCCGTTTGCAGACCGACCACATCGACCTCTACCAGATCCAGCGACCGGACCCCAGCACTGACATCGAGGAAACCCTCTCAGCGCTCACCGACCTGATCCGCAGTGGCAAGGTCCGTGCGATCGGGACGTCCACGATGCCCGCGTCCGACATCGTCGAGGCCCAGTGGGTCGCCGAGCGGCGTGGCCTGGAACGGTTCCGCACCGAACAGCCGCCCTACTCGTTGCTCAACCGCGCAATCGAACGCGAGGTACTGCCTGTCGCGCAGCGCTACGGGATGGGCACGCTGGTCTGGGGTCCCTTCGCGCAGGGGCTGCTCACCGGCCGCGTCCGCAAAGGGCAGCGCAACGACCTGCGCCGTGCGGCCTTCTTCGCACACCTCACCGACGCCCGTCGCCTCGACGTCGTCGAGCAGCTCGTCCCGCTCGCGCAGGAGGCGGGAATGCCGATGACGCACCTCGCGATGGCGTTCACGATCGCCCACCCGGGCGTCACCAGCGCGATCATCGGGCCGCGCACGATGGGCCACCTCGACGACCTTCTCGCCGGCATCGACGTCGCACTCACCGACGACATCCTCGACCGGATCGACGAGATCGTCCCGCCCGGCACCGACGTCGGCACCCTCGACCAGGCGTACGTGCCTCCCGCCATCGAGATCCCGAGCCTGCGTCGCCGACCCGTCTCCGAACGGAGCGCCGCCTGACCGCGTCGATCTCCACCCTCGCCTGGTGAAGCACAGACCTGTCAGCGCCCGTTCGGATCGACGGCGATCAGGTCGAGCCTGCTGATGTAATGCGCTCCGTCGTCGATCGGGTTGTCGGGTGGCAGGAAGCCCTCGCCGACGCGTCGGAAGCCGGCCTTCTCGAGCGCGCGCCACGACGCCCGGTTGGGGACGACGACGGGGACGACGATGGCGGTGGCGTCGGGTAGGTCCGTGCGGCACCGGTCGACGAAGGCGCCGATCATCGCGGTGCCCAGCCCCTGACCGGTGTGCTGCGGGTCGCCGACGAAGTAGTCGATGGAGATGCTTCCCGGCGGGATCTCGACGAGGGCGGTGAGGAGCGCGAGGTCCTCGGGGTAGTCGGCGATCCGGTAGCGCTGGATGAATCCGAACGGCAGGCCGTGGCGGCGGACGAGAAAGTCCTCGCAGGGTTCGGTGCCGTCGATGCTGCCGCCGAAGTCGCGTTCGATGTCCGCGTCCGCGGTGTCGTGGTTCCAGAACCGCGCGACGTGTGGTTGGCGGAGCCAGCGTTGCAGTTGAGGGAAGTGCTCGCGGGTGGTGCGGACGAACTCGAAGGTGTCTGCGTCGGCGCTCACGGTAGGGAAACTAGCAGGAACGCGGTCGATGCCGTTTCGGCATCGATGACGCGAAACTTTGACTTGGACATGTATCGAACGCCGCCCTAGCGTGATTCCTATGACTCAGGTCACGCTTCCGCATCGGGGCGTGACCGGGGTCCCCCAACGTTCTCAGCCATCCGAACCCAGAGAGAGGAGTCACCGATGACCCTCCCCCTCGCCGTGTCCCCGGCAGTCGACAGCGCGGTCGCCAAAATCTTCCGCCGTGTCGTGCCGCTGTTCATCGTGATGTTGATCTGCAACCAGCTGAACCGATCGAACATCGGCTATGCCCAGACGCACCTCGAGGCGGATGTGGGTATCGGCGCCGCGGCGTACGGCTTCGGTGCGGGTGTCTTCTTCATCGCCTATGCGATCTTCGAACTGCCGTCGAACGTGCTCATGGAGAAGTTCGGCGCCAAGGTGTGGCTGACGCGCATCATGATCTCGTGGGGGCTCGTGTCCGCGGCGATGGTGTTCGTCAACGGCCCGGAGATGTTCTACGTCCTGCGGTTCCTTCTCGGTGTTGCCGAGGCCGGCTTCTTCCCGGCCATCATCTTCTACTTCACCCGCTGGCTGCCGAACAACCACCGCAGCCGCGCGACCGCACTGTTCATCGCCGGCTCCTCGATCGCCGCCGCGATCTCCGGACCGATGTCCGGACCGCTGCTGTCCCTCGACGGCCTCGGCGGGCATCACGGCTGGCAGTGGATGTTCGGGCTGGAAGGCCTGCTGTCCGTCGTCGTCGGGTGCATCGCCTACCGCCTGCTGGACTCGAAGATCGACGACGCGAAGTGGCTCACCGGCGCGGAGAAGCACGACCTGCAGGCCGTCATCGCCGAGGAGGACGTGCTGCGCAGCGAGGCGTCCGCGAAGCGCGGCGAGTCCGGTTCCCGCTGGAAGCTTCTGCTGCAGCCGCGGATCCTGGTGTGCTGCGGGATCTTCTTCGCGATCACCATGGCGATCTACGCCAACACGTTCTGGTTGCCGTCGATCATCCGCCGCATCCCGGGCACCGACGACATCACCGTCGGCCTGCTCTCCTCGCTGCCGTGGATCTGCGCGATCTTCGCGATGTACTTCTCCAACCGCTCCGCCGACCGCACCGGACGGCACAAGCCGTACCTCGTCGCCGCGCTGCTCATCGGCGGTATCGGCACGATGGCCGCCGCGTTCGTCACGCCCTGGCTCGCGCTTCCGCTGCTGTGCATCGCGACGATGGGCTTCAAGAGCGCGAGCCCGCTCTTCTGGTCGATTCCGCAGCGCACGCTGCACCCGATGGTGCTGGCGCCGGCGATCGCGATCATCAACTCGCTGGGCAACCTGGGCGGCTTCGTGGCCCCGTTCGGTTTCGGTGTGATCAAGGAGCAGACCGGCACGGTGACGATGGGCCTGGTCGTGCTGTCGCTCTTCGCCCTGGCCGCGGCCGCGGCGGTGACGTACTTCCGGCGGGACAAGGAAGACATCGACGAAGTCGCGGACCTGGCCGAGGTGGCCTCCGACGAGACCACCGTGGCAGCCAAATGACCCCGCACCGGCCCATACGAAACGCAGACGAGAATTCGAGGATCGCATCATGACAGCAACGGTGAACCGGACCGACGTGACCGGGCAGATGATCATCGCAGGCAAGCCCGTCCAGGGTTCCGGCGCGACGATCCACGGCATCGACCCCAGCACCGGCGCCCGGCTGGAACCCGGATTCGCGCACGGTGACGACCGGGACGTCGACGCCGCCTGCGCCGCCGCCGAGGAGGCGTTCGCGCCGTTCCGCGCCACGACGTCCGAGGACCGCGCCCGGTTCCTCGAGGCGATCGCAGACAACATCGAGGCTCTCGGCGAGACGCTCGTCGCCCGGGTGTGTGCCGAATCCGGTCTTCCGCAGGGCCGCGTCACCGGCGAGGTGGGCCGCACGTCCGGACAGCTGCGGCTGTTCGCCGGCGTCCTGCGCGACGGCGGCTGGAACGGTGCCCGCATCGATCCCGCGCTGCCCGACCGGGCTCCGCTGCCCCGCGCGGACATCCGCCAGCGGAAGGTGCCGCTCGGCCCGGTCGCGGTGTTCGGTGCGAGCAACTTCCCCCTCGCGTTCTCCGTCGCCGGCGGCGACACCGCCTCCGCGCTGGCGGCGGGCTGCCCGGTCGTCGTGAAGGCCCACGACGCGCACCCCGGCACGTCCGAACTCGTCGGCCGCGCCATCGCCGACGCCGTCGCGAGCACCGGCATGCCGGCGGGAACGTTCTCCCTGCTGTTCGGCTCGGGTCGCGGACTCGGCACCGCCCTGGTCACCGATCCCCGCATCAAGGCCGTCGGCTTCACCGGATCGCGTTCCGGCGGAACCGCTCTGGTCGCCGCGGCCGCGGGACGACCGGAACCCATCCCGGTGTACGCGGAGATGAGTTCGATCAACCCGGTCTTCGTTCTCGAGAACGCGCTCACCACGCGCGGCGCCGAACTCGGTCGGGCCTTCGTCGGGTCCCTGACCCTCGGATCCGGACAGTTCTGCACCAACCCCGGTCTCGTCATCGCGGTCGACGGTCCCGGACTCGCCTCGTTCGTCGAGTCCGCGAGCGCCGCCGTCGCCGAGAGCACGCCCACGCCGATGCTTACCCCGAACATCGCCGGCTGCTACGCGGACGGCGTCACCGCGCTCACCGGAGCCGCGACCGTGGAGGCGCGCGGCACCGAATCCGACGCGCCGAACACCGGCCGGGCCGCGCTGTTCAGCACCGACGCCGACACGTTCCTGGGTTCGGAGGTGTTGCAGCAAGAGGTGTTCGGTTCGTCGAGCCTGATCGTCCGCTGCCGCGACGCCGAGCAGGTGCGGGCCGTCGCAGCCAAGCTCGAAGGTCAGCTGACCGCGACCGTCCACGTCGACGACGCCGATCTCGACGAGGCCGGACGACTGCTGCCCGTCCTCGAACTCAAGGCCGGACGAATCCTGTTCAACGGCTG
>SEEV01000164.1 GCA_004211695.1 Rhodococcus sp. (in: high G+C Gram-positive bacteria) | reverse complement strand
AACAACGAGACACCGCGGCTCGAGCTCCCGGAACTGACCGCGGCCGCCGTCGATTTCGATCTGGAGGTCGCCAAGTTCGACCTGCAGCTCAGCGTCGAGGAAGGATTCGACGCGGACGGGGTGGCGTCGGGTATCACCGCCTCGTTCATCTTCGCCACCGATCTGTTCGACGCCGGCACCGTTCGCACGTTCGCCGACCGGTTCCTGCGGATCCTCGGCGCGGTCACCACCGACCCGCAGGCTCCGGTCGGTGACATCGTGATCACCGACGCCGCCGAGCGGTCGGCGATGGCAACCGAATGGAACACCGCCGGTGTCGACGCCGGAACCGACACCCTCGCGGACCGGTTCGCGCAGAGTGTCGCCCGGTTCCCGGACGACACCGCGGTGACGTCGGAGGACGTGGCACTGACTTACGCCGAACTCGACGCCCGGTCGAACCGGCTGGCCCGCCTGCTCATCTCCCAGGGAGTGGGACCGGAAACGCTGGTGGCCGTGGCACTCCCACGCACCTGCGACCTGATCATCGCCCTGCTCGCGGTGATCAAGTCCGGCGGCGGCTACCTGCCCGTCGACATCACCTACCCGGCGGACCGGCTGGCGTTCGTGTTCGAGGACGCGGCACCGAACTGCGTCATCACCACCACCGGGGACGTCTCCGCGCTGCCCGATTCGGAGACACCGGCGGTGCTGCTCGACGATCCGGAGACCACTGCGGACCTCGCGCAGCAGTCGCCGGCGCCGATCACCGACGCCGACCGGTCGGCCCCGCTCGACGCGTCGTCGGTGGCCTACGTCATCTACACCTCCGGCTCGACAGGCCGCCCCAAGGGTGTGGTCGTCTCGCATCGGAACGTGCTGACGCTGTTCGCGAACACCCAGCCGCTCTACGGGTTCGACGAGAACGACGTGTGGACGATGTTCCACTCGTACGCGTTCGACTTCTCCGTGTGGGAACTGTGGGGACCGCTGCTGTACGGCGGACGACTCGTCGTCGTCGACTTCTACACGGCGCGGTCGCCGGAGATGTTCCACGAACTGCTCCGCAACGAGCAGGTCACCGTGCTCAACCAGACCCCGACGGCGTTCTACCAGCTCGCCGAGACCGACCGCATCGTATCGGAGATCGACGTGAACGCCGCGGCACTGGCGTTGCGGTACGTGATCTTCGGTGGTGAGGCGCTCGACCTCGGTCAGCTCGGCCGCTGGTACTCACGGCACGACGACTCCGCCCCGACCCTGGTGAACATGTACGGCATCACCGAGACCACGGTCCACGTCAGCTACCTTGCGCTCGACCGCGAATTCGCGGAGTCCGCGTCGGCCAGTGTGATCGGCCGCGGAATCGCCGGCCTGCACGTGCACGTCCTGGACCGCCGCCTGCACCCGGTGCCCCCGGGCACGATCGGGGAGATGTACGTCTCGGGTGCCCAGGTGACTCGCGGCTACCTGGGCCGGGCCGCGCTCAGCGCCACGCGGTTCGTGGCCGACCCGCTCCGCCCCGGCACACGGATGTACCGCACGGGTGACCTCGCCCGGTGGAACACCGACGGTCAGCTGGAGTACCTGGGCCGCAGCGACTTCCAGGTGAAGATCCGCGGCTTCCGCATCGAACTCGGCGAGATCGAATCCGCGCTGCTCCGGTACCGCGGCATCGCCCAGGCCGTCGTACTCACCCGCGACGACGGGCACGGCGGGCACCGGCTGATCGGCTACGTGGTCCCGGAATCCGGCGCCACCGTCGAGGTGTCGTCGGCGCTCGAATTCGTCGGCACCCAGCTCACCTCGTACATGGTGCCCGCGACCCTCGTGGTGCTCGACGCGCTGCCGTTGACGAGCAACGGCAAACTCGATCGCCGCGCGCTGCCGGAGCCCGACTTCGGGGCCCGGGTCTCGGCGGGCCGCGCCCCGGCGACGGAGATGGAAACCGTCCTCGCCGGACTGTTCGCGGAGGTCCTCGGACTCGACTCGGTGGGTGTGGAGGATTCGTTCTTCGCGCTGGGCGGCGACAGCATCATGTCGATCCAGTTGGTGGCCCGCGCGAAGGCCGCCGGGGTGGTGCTCACCCCGCGGGACGTGTTCGAGGCCAAGACCGTCGCCTCCCTCGCCGAGGTCGCGTCGTGGGCGGGTGCCGCCGACGTGGTGGTGCTCGACGAACTGCCCGGCGGCGGGATCGGCGAGATGCCGGTCACCCCGATCACCGCGTGGCTGCTCGAACGCGGCGGCGACTTCCGCCGCTACACCCAGACCGCGCTGCTCTCCCTGCCCGCGGCGGCCGACGAGACACTGCTGAAGCGCACGATCGCGGCGGTCGTCGATCGCCACGACATGCTGCGGGCGCGTCTGCTCGGTGCCGCACCGCAGTGGCGGATCGAGGTGCAGGCATCGGGAGCGGTCGACGTGGACGACGTGCTGCACCGTGTCGAGGTCCCGTCGGTGGTGGGGGCCGCGTTCGCGGAGATCGCCACGCGTGAACTCGATTCGGCCGCAGGAAGACTGGACCCCGAAGCCGGGGTGATGGTGCAGATGGTGTGGTTCGACGCCGGCGCCGAGGGCGGACGGCTGCTGGTCGTGGCCCATCACCTGGTGGTCGACGGGGTGTCGTGGCGGATCCTCGTCCCCGACCTGGCGACCGCGTGGGCGCAGGCCTCCGCCGGTCAGGAACCGGCTCTCGAGCCGGTCGGCACGTCGATGCGCCGCTGGTCGCACGGACTGGTCGACGCGACCCGCGAACGCGGCAACGAGATCGAACTGTGGCGGCGCGTGCTCGAGGCCGACGACCCGCTCATCGGATCGCGTCCCCTCGACGCCGAGATCGACGTGGCGGGGACCGTCGAGAAGGTCACCGTGGAGGTGCCCGCCGACGTCACCGAGGCACTGCTGACCCGGGTTCCCGAGGCGTTCCATGGCGGTGTCAACGACGGTCTGCTCACCGCGCTGGCGCTGGCGCTGGCGCAGTGGCGGCGCGGCCAGGGTGACTTCACCCGCGAGTCGCTGGTCAGTCTCGAGGGTCACGGCCGCGAGGACCAGGTGCTGCCGGGCGCCGATCTGGGCCGCACCGTCGGCTGGTTCACGGCCATGTTCCCGGTGCGCCTGGACCTGTCCGGCGTCGACCTCGACGACGCGTTCGCCGGTGGTGCGGCCGCCGGTGCCGCGATCAAGGCCATCAAGGAACAACTGCTCGCCATCCCGGACCACGGCATCGGCTACGGCATGCTCCGCTACCTGGACCCCGGCAGTGCCGATCAGCTGCGGGCGCTGGCGCAGCCGCAGGTCACGTTCAACTATCTGGGCCGGCTGGGCGGCGCGACGTCCACCGACGTCCACGGCCACGCCTGGGTCCCGGTGACGGATACCAAACTCGACGACATCCCCGCGTCCGACATCCCGGTGGCGTCGGCGCTCGACATCAACGCAGTCACCGGCACCGGAGTCGACGGCAACCGGTTGCGGGCCACGTGGGCGTTCCCGACCGGGGTCCTCACCGAGACCGAGGTGCGCACGCTCGCCGAGCTGTGGGTGCAGGCGCTCACCGCGCTCACCACCCACGTCGCTCGGCCCGACGCCGGCGGCGTCACCCCGTCCGACCTGGACCTGGTCACCCTCGACCAGGACGCGATCGACCGGTTGGAGGCCCGATTCCCGGCGCTGACGGACATCTGGTCGCTGTCCCCGCTGCAGTCGGGGCTGCTGTTCCACGCCCAGTTCTCCGACGCGTCCGTCGACCCGTACCTCGTGCAGTTGGCGCTGAAGCTGCGCGGCGCCGTGAACCCGGACCGGTTCCGCCGGGCCGGGCAGGCGCTGCTGGACCGGCACCCGAACCTGCGGGCCGCCTTCGTCCACGACAGCGCGGGCGCCTCCGCCCAGATCATCCAGCAGCACGTCGAACTGCCGTGGTCGGAGTTCGACCTCTCGGGCCTCGACGCCGACTCGACCGCCCGCGAGTACGACAGCATCATGGCGCGGGACCGGTCCGTGAAGTTTGACATGGCGAACGCGCCGCTGCTGCGTCTCACCCTGGTCCGGCTCACCGAACAGGACTACCGGCTGATCCTGACCAACCATCACATCCTGCTCGACGGCTGGTCGACTCCGCTCGTAATCCGCGACCTGCTGACTCTCTACGCGATCGATGCCGACGGCAGCCTGCTGCCCCGAGTGCACTCCTACCGCGACTACCTGACGTGGATGAAGCGCCACGACACCACCGACTCCCTCGAGGCCTGGCGCACCGCGCTCGACGGCGTCGAGGAGCCGACCCTGCTGGCCCCGCTGGAGCGGGGCGAGGCGCACTCCGCCGTCGCGGAGGAAACCTC
The DNA here is from genome assembly GCA_004211695.1 of Rhodococcus sp. (in: high G+C Gram-positive bacteria). GTDB lineage: Bacteria > Actinomycetota > Actinomycetes > Mycobacteriales > Mycobacteriaceae > Rhodococcus_F. Next base: position 8,767 of record SEEV01000164.1, on the reverse strand, counting down.
CTTCACCCTGTCCGAGGAGCAGACCACCCGGTTGCGGGACCTGACCCGGGAACGTGGTCTCACCCTCAACACCGTCGTCCAGGCGGCGTGGGGAATCGTGCTGGGCGGCTTGGTCGGTCGCTCCGACGTCGTGTTCGGGGGAACGGTGTCGGGCCGGCCCCCGCAGATCGCGGGCATCGAGTCGATGGTCGGTCTGTTCATCAACACCCTGCCGGTGCGGGTGACCCTCGACCCGTGGGAGACGCTGGGCGAGTTGCTCGAACGGGTGCAGGGCGAGCAGGCCACGTTGCTCGATCACCACTACGTCGGCCTGACCGACATCCAGTCGGCGGTCGGCGGCGGCGCCGCCTTCGACACGCTGACCGTCTTCGAGTCGTACCCGGTCGACGAGGCGGGGCTGACGGAACAGACCGACATCGCCGGCATGTTCGTCACCGGCATCGACGGCAAGGACTCCGCGCACTACCCCCTCGCCGTCGTCGCGTCCGGTGACGCCCGGCTGAACTTCAAGTTCGAATACCTGCCCGAGGTCCTCGAAGTGAGCGCGGTCGACGAGATCGCGGATCGGCTGCAGCGGGTGCTCGACGCCCTCGCCGACCGGCCCGAGCTTCCGCTGGCCCACATGCAACTGCTCACCGAGGCCGAACTCGCCGAGTTCGCTCCGGTGCGCGGCCGCCCCGGGTTCTCCGTCCGCACGCTGCCGCAGATCTTCGAGGACGCCGCCGCGCTGGATCCGAACCGCACGGCACTGACGTTCGAGGGCCGCAACGTTTCCTACCGGGAACTCAACGAGCGGTCCAACCAGCTCGCCCGGGTCCTCATCTCGCGGGGCGCCGGCCCGGAGACGTTCGTGGCGCTCGGCATTCCCCGATCGATCGAGTCGGTTCTCGCCGTGTGGGCGGTGGCCAAGACGGGCGCCGCGTTCGTCCCCGTGGATCCGAACTACCCGATGGACCGCATCGAGCACATGCTCACCGATTCGGGTGCCACGATCGGACTGACCATGGCCGCGTACGAGAAGGCGCTGCCCGACTCGGTGCCGTGGCTGCAGCTCGACTCACCCAAGTTCGAGAAGGCGTGCCAGGCGAAACCGGCTCTGCCGGTGGCCGATTCGGATCGCCGTTCGCCGATAAGCCTCGACAACGCCGCCTACATCGTCTACACGTCGGGTTCGACGGGCAAGCCGAAGGGCGTCGTGGTCACCCACGAGGGCCTCGACAACTTCGCCGAGGACCAGCGGCAGCGATTCGCGGCCGCGCAGACGTCCCGCACCCTGCACTTCTCGACGCCCAGCTTCGACGGGTCGGTGTTCGAGTACCTGCAGGCGTTCGGGGTCGGCGCCACGATGGTGATCGCGCCGCCCACCGTGTACGGCGGAGCGGAACTGGCCGAACTGATCCGTTCGGAACACGTCACCCACGCCTTCGTGACCACCGCCGCGCTGTCCACCGTCGACCCGGAGGGCCTCGACGAGTTCCAGCACGTCGTGTTCGGCGGCGAGGCCTGCCCGCCGGAACTGGTGACCCGCTGGGCACCCGGCCGGCAACTGTCCAACGCGTACGGCCCCACCGAGACCACGGTGATGGCCAACATCAGCGACCCGATGACGGTGGGCGACCCCATCACCCTCGGCGGCCCGATCCGCGGAGTCGGCGAACTCGTGCTGGATGCACGACTCCAGCCGGTGCCCGTCGGCGTTCCCGGCGAGCTGTACATCACCGGCGCGGGTCTGGCCCGCGGTTACCACCGCCGTCCGGAGCTGAGCAGTCAGCGGTTCGTCGCCAACCCGTTCGGGGAGGCGGGGGAGCGGATGTACCGCACCGGTGACATCGTCCGGTGGCGCGCCGATCACACCGTCGAGTACGTGGGCCGCAGCGACTTCCAGGTGAAGATCCGCGGGTTCCGCATCGAACTCGGCGAGATCGACAACGAGATCGCCACGTTCCCCGGGGTCAGCTTCGCCGCGACCCTCGGTGTTCCCGGACCGTCCGGCGACACGGTGCTGGTGACCTACCTGCTGCCCAACACGGCCGGCGGCGTCGACCCCGCAGAGCTGACCGCGTACCTGTCGACCCGGCTCCCCGCGCACATGGTGCCCACGAGCATCATGTTCCTCGACGAGATCCCGTTGACTCCGGTGGGCAAACTGGACCGGTCTGCCCTGCCCGCGCCCGAGTTCCACGTCACCACCACCGAGTTCGCGCCGCCGACCAACGAACTCGAACGCAAGATCGTGGACATCTTCGCCGACGTCCTCGGGATCGAACGGATCGGCATCGACGACAACTTCTTCGATCTCGGCGGAAACTCGCTGGTCGCGACCCGTGTCACGGCACGGTTGCGGGACGCGCTCGACACCGACATCGGTGTGCGCGCCCTGTTCGAGGCCCCCGACGTCCGGTCGCTGGCCGAACGCGTCGGCGACAGCGTGAGCGGCGGCGCCCGCCCCGCGCTCGCACCGGTCGAACGCCCCGACCGGATCCCGCTGTCGCTGGCGCAGAGGCGGATGTGGTTCCTCAACCAGTTCGACACGTCCTCACCCGCCTACAACATTCCGTTGGCCGTCCGGTTGATCGGAACCCTGGACGAGGACGCCCTGCGGCTGGCCATGGGCGACGTCCTCGAACGCCACGAGACGCTGCGCACCGTCTTCCCGACGGTCGACAACGAACCGACCCAGCGGATCCTGGCCGCCGCCGACGCGCGACCGGACGTCGACACCGTCTCGGCGGTGGCGGACGACCTGCCGCGTCACATCATGGATCTGGTGTCGCGCGGATTCGACGTCAGCACCGACGTCCCGGTCCGGGCGGCCCTGTTCCGGATCGCACCCGACGATCACGTGCTGACGATCGTGGTGCACCACATCAGTGCGGACGGGTTCTCCCTGGCGCCGCTCGCCCGCGACGTGATGGTGGCCTACACGTCCCGGCTCGGCGGCGTCGGCCCGCAGTGGGCGCCGCTGGACGTCCAGTACGCGGACTACACGCTGTGGCAGCACGCCGGTCTCGGCTCGGAGAACGACCCCGAGTCGATGATCAACCGGCAGTTGCGGTTCTGGTCGGAGACGCTGGCCGGGTTGCCGGACGTCATCCAGTTGCCGACCGACCGGCCCCGCCCGATCCAGCAGACGTTCGAGGGCGATCGGGTCGAGTTCGCGATCGACGCCGACCTCCACCGGCGGCTGACGGCGCTGGCCCGGTCCAACAACGCCACCATGTTCATGGCCGTCCACGCCGCGCTGGCCGTGCTGCTCGCGCGACTCGGCAGCACCGACGACGTGGTCATCGGCACCCCCGTCGCCGGGCGCGGTGAAGCCGCGCTCGACGACATGGTCGGCATGTTCGTCAACACACTGGTCCTGCGGAACCGGATCGATCCGGCCATGACGTTCACCGAACTGGTGCAGCGGATCCGGGAAACCGACCTGGCCGCGTTCCAGCACTCGGACCTGCCGTTCGAGCGGCTCGTCGAGGAGCTCAACCCGACCCGGTCCACCTCGTACTCGCCGCTGTTCCAGGTGGCCCTCGAATTCCAGAACAACGAGAACCCGACGCTGGAACTGCCGGACCTGCGGGTCGAGAACGTGGATCTCGAAACCAAGGTGGTGAAGGAAGATCTCGAGGTGATCCTGGCCGAGCGGTTCGACGAGGACGGCGCGCCCGCGGGCGTCGCCGGTGGACTCGACTTCGCGGTCTCCCTCTTCGACCCCGACACGGCACGCTCGATCGCGGATCGCTTCGTCCGGATCCTCGCGGCCGTCACCGCCGACCCGGACCGGCCGATCGGCACCCTTCCGATGCTCGACGACGCGGAGATCGAGGAGATGGTTCCCGCCCGCGGCAAGCCCGACGTACACCCCGAGGTGTGGCCGGACCTGCTGACGGCGGCCGCCGCCCTCGACCCCGACTCGGTGGCGCTGTCGTTCGAGGACCGGCAGGTCACCTACCGCGAACTCGACGAGTGGTCCAACCGGCTGGCACGGGTCCTGCGCGCGCAGGGCGTCGGTCCGGAAACGTTCGTGGCCATCGGCATGCCGCGGTCCATCGAGGAAGTGGTGGCGATCTGGTCGGTGGCCAAGTCGGGCGCCGCGTTCGTGCCCGTCGACCCCACCTACCCGCGGGATCGCATCGACTACATGCTCACCGACTGCCGGGCCTCGGTCGGACTGACCGTCGCCGATCGCCGCGACAACCTGCCGGACACGGTGCCGTGGCTGGTGCTCGACGACGACGTGTTCGCCGAGCAGGTTGCGGGAATGTCCTCGGCGCCGGTCACCGACGCCGACCGCACCACCCCGCTCCATCTCGCGCATCCGGCGTACCTGATCTACACGTCCGGATCGACCGGAAAACCGAAGGGTGTCATCGTCACCCACCGCGGCATGGCCAACCTCACCGCGGAGGAGCACGAACGGTTCCAGGTCACGCACGACTCCCGGGTCTCGCACCTGGCGTCCCCGAGCTTCGATGCGTCGATCTTCGAGCTGATGATGGCGTTCGGCGCGTCGGCCCGGGTCGTGATCGTGCCGCCCACCGTCTTCGGCGGCGCCGAGTTGGCGGACCTGTTCCGCCGCAACGCGGTCACGCACGCGTTCATCACGCCCACCGCGCTGTCGTCGATCGAGGACGTGGGGCTCGAGTCGCTCCGGGTGCTCGCGGTGGCCGGCGAGGCCTGCCCGCCGGAACTGGTGGAGATCTGGGGCAAGCACCGCAACATGCACAACGGGTACGGACCCACCGAGACGACCATCCAGGCGAGCGTCAGCGCCCCGATGCGCCCGGGCGGGGTCGTGAACATCGGCGCACCCGCGCTGGGGTTCGGTTCGCTGGTCCTCGACGAGCGTCTGCAGCCCGTCCCGGCCGGGGTGCCCGGCGAGCTGTACATCAGCGGACCGGGACTGGCACGCGGGTACCACAACCGGTCGGCCCTCACATCGGAACGGTTCGTCGCCTGCCCGTACGGGGAGCCCGGCCGCCGGATGTACCGCACCGGTGACGTCGTGCGCTGGCGCGGCGACCACACCATCGAGTACATCGGCCGCACCGACTTCCAGGTGAAGGTCCGCGGGTTCCGCATCGAGCTCGGTGAGATCGACGCCGTCCTCGCCCGCCATCCCGCGGTCGCGTTCGCGGCCACCATCGGGCACACCGGGCCGTCCGGCGACACGCTTCTCGCGTCGTACGTGCGGGCAGCCGACGGCCACGATCTCGAGCCGGCCGAGTTGCGTACCCACGCGTCAGACCGCCTGCCCGCACACATGGTGCCGTCCGCGGTGGTGATCCTCGATCAGATCCCGATGACCCCGGTCGGAAAACTCGACCGCAAGGCGTTGCCGGCGCCCGAGTTCGGCACCACCGGTGCCGCGTTCCGGGCTCCGACGACGGCGACCGAGCGGATCATCGTCGAGGCCTTCGCCGAGGTGCTGGGGGTCGACCGGGTCGGCACCGCCGACAGCTTCTTCGACCTCGGCGGTAATTCGATCGTCGCCACCCGGGTGATCACCGTGCTGCAGGACCGTCTCGGACGGCAGATTCCGTTGCAGTCGATGTTCCTGGACCCGACGCCCGCGGGGCTGGCGCTCCGGGTGGAAGCGGAGGACCAGGCCGGGTCGCCGGTCGACGAGGCGCTCGGTACGGTCATCCCCCTACGTCCGACGGGGGAGAAGCCGCCGCTGTTCTGCATCCATCCAGGGATCGGCCTGTCGTGGGGGTACGCGGGACTGCTGCAGCACCTTTCGCAGGACCGTCCGGCGTTCGGCCTGCAGTTGCCGATCATCAGCGGCGGTCCGACGTTCGACTCGATCGAGCAGCTCGCGCACCAGTACGTGCTGGAGATGCGCAAGGTGCAGAGCCACGGGCCGTACCACCTGCTGGGCTGGTCGCTCGGCGGTGTCATCGCGCACGCCATGGCCGTCGAGTTGCGGAGGGAGGGCGAGACCGTGGCGACGCTGGCCGTCATGGACAGCTACGTGACGAACGGGGCCGACCAGGGCCCCGACACCCTCACCGTGTCCGAGTTGCTCCACGGTCTCGGACTCGACCTCGAGTCCGCCGGCGACGAACTCACCTACGAGCGGGCCGTGGAGTTGCTGGACGACGCGTTCGGGCAGAAGACCGGACTGACCCCGAAGCACCTCGAGCGGATCAGTGCTGGATTCACGAACTCCTCGCGGATCATGAACAACTTCCGGCCCCAGGTGTTCGACGGCGATCTGCTGTTCTTCACCGCGGCCGGATCGGCGTCCGCGGACGAGCATTCGCCCGAGGAATGGCGGAGTTCGGTCACCGGAGACATCCGGGAAGTCAAGATCGAATGCGAACACAACCAGATGATCGAACCCGAGGTCCTGGCCGTGGTGGGGCCGGTTCTGGAGGATTATCTGCGGACGCATTGACCCCCCTTTGGTTGCGGAGGGCCCGCCTTGCATTTCATTGCCGTAACGGGCGGGCCCGAATCCCGATATCTCCTGCGAATTCGGTAACAATCGATCTACGCAACCTAGGAGGCGGCATGAAGCGCTCTCGGATCACGAGCCTCTCCGCGAGTGCCATGTGTGCCGCATTCTTCGCCTGCGCCGTGGTCGCGAACGCGGGTGTCGCGGCCGCCGCCCCGATCTATCCGGCGTCCGAGACCGAACCGTTCTACATCCAGCCACAGGGTCTGAGCGCCGTCGCGGACGGTGACCCGATCGCCACCCGCCCGATGCCTCCGCTGCTCGCCTTCCCCGACACCGATGTGTGGCAGGTGAAATACCGCACCACCAATTCGGAGGACCACCCGATCTCGTCGGTGACCACGGTGCTGGTACCCCGCAACCGGGTCGCGAACGGTCCGCTGCTGTCCTATCAGCACATCATCAACGCACTCGGACCGCGGTGCGCACCGTCGCGGACCCTGTATTCGAACGACCCCGACCTCCAGATCAAGGAGGCGCCCGCACTGAACCTCGCACTGCAGAAGGGCTGGACGGTCGCGCTGCCCGACCACCTCGGCCCGAACAGCGCGTACGGCGCCGCGAGACTCGGGGGAACCATCACCCTCGACGGCATCCGCGCCGTCCAGCGGGTACCGGAACTGAACGTGGCGGAGAGCCCCGTCGCGCTGGCCGGGTACTCCGGCGGCGGGATGGCGTCGGCCTGGGCCGCGGCCCTCGCACCGACGTACGCGCCGGAACTGAACATCGTCGGTGTCGCCGAGGGCGGGGTGCCGATGAACATCGGCAAGATGGCCAACGGTCTCGGAATGCAACCGCACCCCGCGTTCGGTCTCGCGATGGCGGCGGCGCTCGGCCTCGAACGCGAATACCCGGACAGGCTTCCGATCAGCGAGCAGCTCAACGACCGCGGCCTGGAGATGCGCAACGAAATGGCCAACGCATGCACCAACGGCATCCTCGCCGCCGGCGCCGGCCACAGTGCGACGGAGGTCGCGAAGACCACCGATCTCATGAGCAGTCCGCAGGCCTGGGAGGTGCTGAACGAGAACAGCGTCGAACTGTATCCGGGCGTGCCGACGGCACCGGTCTTCGAATGGCACAGCCCGACAGACGTCCTCATCCCGGTCGACTCGATCGAGGCGACCATCGCCCGGTACTGCGCGGCCGGCGCGAAGGTGCAGTCCGATCTCTTCCCGAGCCCCGATCACCTGACGACCGCCGTGCTGGGACTGCCGACCGCCCTGGACTATCTCGACGCCCGGTTCCGGGGCGATCCGGCGCCTTCCAACTGCTGATCGGTGTGCCGCCGGATTGTGTTCTGCCCGTACACAGTCCGAAAGTTGAGCGTTTGAGCAGATCTACCAGGGGGTATTCCAACTCCATGCACCCCAGTACGCGCACCGCAGTCGTGACGGGATCGGACTCGCCGATGGGCCGGGCCATTGCACTGGCCCTCGCGGACGACGGCTTCGACGTCGGCCTCGCCTACGCCGCGGACCGGGACAGCGCCGAATCCACTGCCGCCGACGTCCGGACCAGGGCGGTCCGCGCGGCCGTGCAGCGCATGGATCTGGCAGACCTGCCCGACTCCGCCGCCGCCGTCGACGAGTTCGCCCGGGAACTGGGCGGAATCGGTGTTCTCGTGAGCTGTCCCGGGAGCACCGCCGTCGAGTGCATTCAACGCGCGGTGCGCTACATGATCGCGAGCGGTGGGGGCGGCCGGATCGTGAACATCACCCCCGCGTCCTCCGGACTCGGCGGGCTCACCGGTCTGCTCGCCGCCGAGTTGGCGCGGTATTCGATCACCGTCAACTCGGTCGTGGTACCCGCGGCGGAACCGGACTTCGACTCGCCCGGCCGCGACGATCGGGAGGTCGCCGCCGTCGCGTCGTACCTGACCGCGCCGGCCGGAATGTTCGTCACCGGAGCCGCGTACGTGGTGGACGGCGCCAGGATCGCGATGATCCCGCACAGCCTGACCGAGGCCGGCAACCGGCCGCCCCGCCGCGCGAACCGCATCCGCTCCTACACCGGTCGCTGGGCACCCACCCGCTGGACACGGTGACACACGCCGTACCCCGAGACTTGCGACCCTGGAGGCTTCCCGCTGTTGATCGAATTTCTGTGACTATCTCATAGTAGCTATTACTATCTGCGGCAGGTGGATTGGTGAGGCTGCGGAGTACCTGGGCATGTCGGTGGCGGGGTTCGTTGGGCGGCGTCGAGGGTCGGTTGCCGTCTCGGCGTACCGGTGCGGGACACCGGATATTTGATCGCGCGGATCTGGACGTTGACCTGGGCAGGCCCGCGTCGGGTTCGGTGGCGGTG
>SEEV01000607.1 GCA_004211695.1 Rhodococcus sp. (in: high G+C Gram-positive bacteria) | reverse complement strand
TCCAGTCCGCTACCACAAATCTGTTCGGCGGCATCGAGTTCGAAGCTGCCCGCGAATATCGACAACCTCGACCACATCCGTTGCTCCACCGGCGTGCACAGCTCATAACTCCAGTCGACACACAGCCGCAGAGTCTGCTGCCGTGACGGAGCCACCCGGCTGCCGCGAGTGAGCAACGCGTATCGGTCGGTGAGCCGCTGCAGGATCTGCTCCGGGGACATCGCCCGCAGCCGTGCCGCCGCCAGCTCGATCAGCAGTGGCAACCCGTCCAGTCGGTGACAGATCCGGGCCACCGCGGTCTCATTGTCCTCGGTGAGCGCAAAACCCGGGACGGCGGTGGCGGCGCGGTCGACGAACAACGTCACCGCGTCGTAGCTGGGCAGGCCCTGCAGCGACGACTGCCGCGCCGGGTCCGGCACCGCCAAAGGCGGGACCCGTAGCACCGACTCCCCACCGATCCCCAGGGGTTCGCGGCTGGTGGCGAGGATCCGCACCCCGGAGCACACACGCAACAGGGTCTCCGCAAGCCCGGCCGCCGCGTCCACGACCTGCTCGCAGTTGTCGAGCACCAGCAGCAACTCCCGTGGAACCAAAAACTCCAGCAGCACCTCGTGCAACGGTGTCGCCGAGTAGTCACGCAACCCGAGCGCGGCGGCGACCACATCGGTCAGCAACGACCCGTCGGACAGCTCAGCCAACTCCACCAGCCATACCCCGTCACCGAAATCGCGTCTCATGTTCTCGGCCACCCGCAACGCCAAACGGGTCTTACCGACACCGCCGATCCCGGTCAGCGTCACCAAATGCGAGACCGCCATCATTGCCTTGGTGTCGGTCAATTCACTCCGCCGCCCCACGAAGCTGGTCAGCTCGACCGGAAGATTGCCCTTGGCGCCTCGAACTGCAGGCGTCGGCCGGCGCTGACCGAAGGTGGCTCGCTCAGCGGGCCGGGGCCGTGGTGGCGCAGGGGGATCCCGCGGTGCGCCAGGATCGGCGTGCAGGGCCATCTCGTCAACGGGGAAGCCGTTGCGGAGCTGGATCCGTCGAAGCTCGTCGCCAAGGCCCGCAGGCGAGGGCCGACCCTGCGGCTCCGCGGCCATCGCGCGTTCGATCGCTGCCGACACGTCGTCATCGATGCCATGATCGCGCAGGTCCGGCACCGGTTGGGTGGTGATCCGCAGGAACTGGGCCACCACCTGCTCGCCGCTGCGGCGCTCGAAGGCCGCGTGCCCGGTCAAGGCGCTGAACAGGGTCGCGCCGAGGCTGTAGACATCCGAAGCCGGGCTCGGCGGATCGCCCCGGAGCACTTCCGGAGCGGTGAACGCCGGGGAGCCGGCGACGGTCCCCGTGCCGGTCTCGAAGCTGCCGGAGATGTGCGCAATACCAAAGTCGCTCAACGCCGGTCCGCCGTAGTCGGTGAGCAGAATGTTCGCGGGCTTGATATCGCGGTGCAAGATCCCGAGTCGGTGCGCGGTCTCCACCGCCCCGGCCATTTTCACCCCCAACCGGAGCGACTCGTCGATCGGGAGCGGACCGAGCCTGCGGATCCGGGCCTCCAGCGAGTCCTGCGGGTGGTATTGCATCGCGATGTACAGTCGACCGCTCTCGGTGGCACCGACTTGCAGGATATTGACGATATTCGGGTGCCCACTCAGTCGGCCCATCGCCCGCTGTTCCCGGAAGAACCGCGCCCGGTTTACCTCGTCCAGGTCTGCGGTGAGTACCTTCACCGCCACCACGCGGTCCAGGTTCGGCTGCGTACAACGGTAGACGATGCCGAAGCCACCACGCCCGATTTCCTCGGCGTCCTCGAATCCAGCCGCTTCCAGTTCCGCGGCGATCACCGGGACCACATGGCGCTGCGTTACGCGCTGATCATCGTCTTCGGCCATCGGCCACCCAGCTACTCATCCGATCCGTGGCGTCGTGACGATCGACCCCACGCACATAATCACCTCGAAAAACTGTGCACCCAGGATATCGCCGCCCGGTCCTTGTTCGTGCGGACCAGACCCTCCCACATCCGCAGATTGCCCGGATTTTCCGTCCCGACGGAGCGGCCAACGAAGCTCCCCTGAATTGCTGACACAAATGATGTCAGTTGTGCGCGGCTGGTGTCGGCGTGGCCGGCGGTCACGTCGTCGAGGTGGGAGTACGGCTCGAGGGCCTCGATCTCGAAGCGGGATGGAATCGGACGCGAATACTCGCGGCGCAGGATTGGGGTGGCGTGGGTGACGATCGGCACCCTCGCCCATGAGCACAACGGGACCATGGCGCCACCAGTAAATGGCTGCTGGGGTCACGAGCGCGCGGGCGGTCAACCAGGGACGGACAGTGCATAGCGCTGACCACCGAGCCCACGTCGGAGGTATCCCACCGCCTCTCGGGCCTGCCGACCCGACCCGCGAGGGTCGGCCCGCGGATCGCCATTGTGCTGTCAATTGGTCAGGCGCTGGCGGTAGTCCGATGCCCGGTCCGCGAGCTGCCCCGCACGCTGCTCGGATGTCACCGTGCCCTTCGGCGCCGTGCCGACCGCCGCCGGGAGATCCGCGAGGTCGACGACCGTGGCCGACCTGACCGCGTGACCGACATCGATCCCCGCCGGCGCCGACTGCCACCGGATCGCGTACATCCCAGCGTCGAGTCCGCCGGTGTGCCTCCGCCTTTCGGTGCCCAGGATCGCCCGCGGCGCCCTCGGCGGGACCTGCACCGACAGAAAACGTCACCGCAACCAGATCATCCGCGGTGAACCCGATCCGACTCCCCCCCGGTCGCCGGTGCTCGACCAGGAATCGAAATGCGCACCGACATAGGCGCCTTCGCCCATGCGGGGGCCAACTCGCGGCGACGGAACTACCGCCCCCACACCGAGACCACCGAGCCGAGTCCACGGATTGAGCCCTCCGTACCGCCACGCCACCGCGGCAGGATCAGGCGGCCGTCGAGCCGTTGCGTTCGA
>SEEV01000163.1 GCA_004211695.1 Rhodococcus sp. (in: high G+C Gram-positive bacteria) | reverse complement strand
TCACGGGAAGTGATGCGCGGGGGCCGATGTCGCCGAGGCCGAGCACCGCGGAGCCGTCGGAGACGACGACCACGAGGCGGCTGGTCCAGGTGTACCGGTCGGCGAGGGTCTCGTCGGCGTGGATCGCGCGGGAAACCTGCGCGACACCCGGGGTGTAGGCGATGGACAGGGCGCGCTGCGTATCGAGGGCGGTCGTGGTCTCAACCGAGAGCTTCCCCCCGATGTGGCCGGCGAAGATCTCTTCGTCGGTCAGCTCGACCTTCTGCGGTGTGGTGGATTCGGACACGATGGACACGATGACACTCCTGCTAAGTCCAGGCTCACTCGGGGCCGGGTTACTGAGAAGTAACCGTGTGGATCGGCGCTGATCTACACAGTTACTCCACGAACGACAACTGGGGTGAAGCTTGCGGGGTGCGCGATCACGATGGCCGCAGAACGTCCGAAGCGTCATGGCACGGGCGGGTGAGCCCTGGCAACACTGCCATAAACCCCCGCCGAAGGGCGGTGGCGCCGACGTCGGAGTGGTGCTAAGTCTGGCACGAAAAGCGATGCACAATCAAATTGTGCCGACAGTCAGATGTCTCACGTTTTCTGCCTTCTACCTGTGAGAACAAGTTACCGACGGGTCACTGTGAGAGCCGGTTTCAGATAACGCGCCGAACGTCCGTCAGCCCCACCACTGCGTGGACAACAGAAGGGCGGGGGCGGCGAGGACTGCCACGGACGCGATCACCGCGACGACACCCTCCCGATGGTCCGCGATCCGCTGCGCGATGATCACGAACACGGACGCGACGACGTGCGCGCTGATGGAGACGGTTCCCGGGCCGGGGAACCCCCGGCCTCCGCCCACATAGGCCGAACCGATCACGACGAGGCACAGGATCACCACGCCGGCAGCGACGGCCCCGCTGAGGGCGCGCAACGCCCGGACCATGAGCGGGCTGCGTCGCGGTTCGGTGGCCGTCACCGTCCTCGGAGCGGCGACGGCATAGTGGTCGTACCGCTCGGACTCGTGGGTGTTCATGCCGAGACCACCTGCACCCCGGACGCTTTCGATACGAGGGCGTCGAACTCGTCGGGATCGGTCGCGAACTCTCCGAGACGGATGGCCTTGTTCGTCCCGTGATAGTCGGAGGAACCGGTGACGACCAGACCGAGTTCGTCGGCCAGTTCCTGCAGCACCCGGGCGTCGTCTGCCGAGTGGTCGGGGTGATGCACCTCGAGCCCGTGCAGGCCGGCGCCCGCCAGGTCACGGACGTGATCGAGCGACAACAGCCGCCCCCTCGTGCGGGCGCGCCCGTGAGCGAGGACGCTCACTCCCCCAGCCTCCGCCACCAACTGCACCGCCTCGTCGAGCGGTGTGTCCGACTTGTCGACGAAATACCGGCCCCGCGGAGCCAGCAGGTCCACGAATGCCTCACCGACGCTGCCGACCACTCCGGCGCGCATCAGGGCCCTCGCCAGGTGTGGACGTCCCGCCGCAGGTCCCGCTTCCGCGAGCACCTCGTCGGCGTCGATGGGGAGGCCGTCCTCCATCATGAGTTCGGCCATCGCGCGGATCCTCACCATCCGCTCGTTCCTCAACCGCTCCCGTTCGCGGGCGAACGCCGCATGCGCGGGGTCGAACAGGTACGCGAGGAGATGCACCGCGACCGGCCGGCCGTCCTCACCCCGCCCTTCGCACGACATCTCCATGCCCCGCACCAGGCTCAATCCTGCAGGCAGGGCGGCGACCGCTTCGGCCCAGCCGGCGGTGGTGTCGTGGTCGGCGATCGCCACGATGTCGAGCCCAGCCGCGCCCGCGGCGCGCACCAGGTCCGCCGGGCTGTCGGTTCCGTCGGAGGCCGTCGAATGGGTGTGGAGATCGATGCGCACCCAACCAGTCTGTCAGGTGCCGCGGCACAGGTCCCGAGCGTGCGGCCCGGGAGCCTGGCGTGTCGCCCGACGCCGCCGACCCGGAGTCGGTGCTGACGTACGATTCACCAGCAGCGATTCCGACTCGACGGTGAAGGGAGGACCCCGGTGCCGTCTGTGCCCTCACTCCCCAAGCGCGGCAGCGGCAAGGACGCCGGACCCCGAATCCGCATCCCGACCGCGCGCGCCATCGTGGACTGCGGTGTGTACGTCGACGGCACGAGACTTCCGGGCAAGTACACGCACCAGGCGGCGCTCGCCGAGGTCCGCCGACGGGGTGAGGGGTTCGTGTGGGTCGGGCTGCTCGCCCCCGACGAGGGGCAGATGGAGAGTGTGGCCGAGACGTTCGGCCTGCACGAGTTGATGGTCGAGGACGCCGTCCACGCCCACCAGCGACCGAAGCTCGAACGCTACGACGACGTGTTGTTCCTGGTGCTGCGGACGGTCAACTACGTTCCCCACGAGTCGGTGGCCACCGCGAGCGAGATCGTCGAGACCGGCGAGATCATGGTGTTCGTGGGCGCCGATTACGTCATCACCGTGCGGCACGGTGACCATTCCCCGCTCGCGAACGTCCGTCGCGCGCTCGAGCAGAACCAGGAGCGGCTCATCCTCGGCCCATTCGCGGTGCTGCACGCGGTCGCGGACCACGTCGTGGACTCCTATCTCGAGGTCACCCAGGCCATCGAGGAGGACGTGGACGGGATGGAGGAGGCGGTGTTCAGCCCGCGCAGCAGCGTCGCCGTCGAGCACATCTACCTCCTCAAGCGCGAGATCGTCGAACTCCGCCGGTCGGTGAACCCGCTGGCCAATCCGCTGCTGAGATTGACGCAGTCACCGGGCAATCCGGTGCCGAAGGAGATCCGCCGCTACTTCCGCGACGTGCTCGACCACCACACCACCGTGGCCGAGCGGATCGCCGAGTACGACGAGGTCCTGAGCTCACTCGTCGATGCCGCCCTCGCCAAGATCGCGGTGCAGCAGAACACGGACATGCGCAAGATTTCGGCCTGGGTGGCCATTGCCGCCGTGCCGACGATGATCGCGGGCATCTACGGCATGAATTTCGACAACATGCCCGAACTACATTGGCAACTGGGCTATCACGGCGTGCTGGTCGTGATCGCGGCGATCACGGTGGGCCTGTTCGTGACGTTCCGCCGGAATCACTGGCTCTAGATGTACTCGGCCATCTAGAGCGAAGCGGCGCCGCGGTTCGGATCGCGGACGTCGATGCCCGCCTCCGCCCAGGCGTCGCGGAGCGCGCCGGCGCCGCGCAATCGCACCCACGCCGCCTCGGTGCCGGTGATCGGCACCGCCGCGAGGAATTGCACCGCTTCGGCCGGTTCGGGCAGCGCGAGGTCGGGGACGGTCGACTTGCCGAGCAACACCGCGGTGAACGGTGCATCCTTCCACAGCGGCTCCCCCAGGTCGAGCAGGGCGTCCTCGACGAGAACCACGCCTTCGACCGACGGCGCGGCCGCGAGCACCGCGAGCGTGCGCGCAACTCCGGACGCCACCCCGGCGCCGCCACGCAGCGTGAGGATCAGTTCGGCGCGCGGTCCGCGGAGCGGGTCGGCCACCAGTTCGCCGGGGTCGCCCATCGGGTGCCGGGAACAACCCAGGGTCGCGTACCGAACCAGATCGTCGTCGTCGGGGGCGAACCGCAGTACATCCAGGGGCTCCACGCCCAGGAACGTCACCGACGCCGCAGTCGGCTCCGGTCCCCCGATCTGCTCCCGCAGGTGCGCGCGAACAGAGGCCACAACGCTGTCAGTCACCCCGACATCAAACCACCGAACCCGCTCACCCGTCCTCCGGCCTCTCGAGCCGGTAGCGTCGGAGCATGGTCTCGGTACTCGCAGTGTCCGACGAGACGATCGAGTCGCTGTGGAGTTCGCAGGTGCGTGCCATGGACGTCGATCTGATCCTCGGTGCGGGCGATCTCCCGTTCGACTACCTGGAGTACCTGATCGACGCCCTCGACGCGCCGTGTGTGTTCGTGCCGGGCAACCACGACGCCGACCTGTCCGGCTACTCCGCGGGACGCGTGGGATGGATGCGGGCGGGCCTACCCTCGGCGTGGCCGGGGCCGTGCGGCGCGGTCAACGCGGACGGCCGGATCGTGCGGATCGCGGGCCTGCGCATCGCCGGTCTGGGCGGATCGATCCGCTACAACGACGGCCCCAATCAGTGGACCGAACGGCAACAGCGGCGGCGGGCCCGCAACCTCGCACTGACGAGTGCGTGGCACGCGCGTCGCTCGGGGGTGTCCGGGGTCGACGTGTTGCTCACGCACAGCCCGCCGCGCGGGGTCGGCGACCAGGAGGATCCGCCGCACCGGGGCTTCGAGTGCTTCGAGAACCTGGCGGGCAAGTTGCAGGCCCGCGTCATGATCCACGGGCACGTCCACCCGTACGGCCGGGCGGCGGAGGACCGGACGCTCGGTGCGACGACGGTGATCAACACCGTGGGTTTCACCCTGATGGAGCTGGCCCCGGGCGCCGATCCGACGATTGTGAGGCGCCGGCATGGCACGTGACACCGGGTTTCCCGCCGCCGACGCGGAGAACGACTTCACCCGCCAGCGTCGTCGCGCCGAATTGTCGCGACTGGTCAACTGGCTACGCCGGGAACCGGACGACGTCAACGAGATCCTGCCGTTCGACGAGGTGGTCGCGGCAGTCGGCCGGGTCGGGGAGCGCTCGCTCGGACTGCAGGTGATTCCGGTCAACTCCATCGTCGGCAGCGTCGACCGCACCCGAGATTTCGACCGGTTCTTCCGACCCACGTCCACCCGTGTGCGGGAACGGTGGCAACGGCTGGCGGCCGCGCAGCGCCGGGGCGAGTCGGTGCCGCCGATCCAGGTGTACCGGATCGGGTCGATGCACTTCGTCAGCGACGGCCACCATCGTGTCTCGATCGCGTACGCGATGCACTGGAGCACGATCGACGCCTACGTCACCGAGATCCAGACCAAGATCTCACCGGACGGGATCGCGCAGCGCGGCGACCTGGTCATCAAGGACCACCGCCGGCTGTTCCTCACGCGGGTACCGCTGAGCGGGCCCCAGCGTGCGGCCGTCGTGGTCACCGATCCGTGGGAGTACGCCGAGATCGGCCAGAGCGTCGAGGCCTGGGGATTCCGGCTCATGCAGGAGGTGGGCGAATTCCTCAGCCGCGAGACCGTGGCCCGGCGCTGGTTCGGCGAGGAGTACCTGCCGGTGGTCCGGATGCTGAGAGCCGCGGAGATGCTGCCCGACCACACCGACGCCGAGGCCTACCTGTGGGTGGCCCGGGAGCGGTACCGCCTTGTGCGCCGGCATGTCTGGAACGACGAGATCATCGCCGAGCTCAGTCAGCGCGCGCCGCGCAGGCACAGGTCCGCTAGTCCGTGAATCGCACGACACGCTCCAGCGCGTCGGGATGGGCGAACTTCAGCAGTCGCCTGCCCTCCGCCTCGATCGCGGTGCGGTGGGTCTTGGCGACGGTCACCAACGGCTCCACTTCCAGTGTCGCCCGGGACTTCTCGACCACGGTGGTGGTGAATGCCGCGACCCTGCCGTTGACGAGGACGGCCGGTTTGATGATGCCGTTCTGGGTGAAGATCTTCTTCCGCAGGTCGTCGTCGAGGAGCCGGCCGCGGTCGGCGTGCGAGAGCAGCACGTTGTCGAACGGCGCGAGGATACGGACGGGTGCCGGGGTGCCCGGATCGGGGCGCGGCGCATCCGGGAGGTCGAAGAGTTCCGGCCCCGACTCCCCCGCGAACACCCGCAGTCCGGGCCGCAGCCGGTCCAGGACCTCGCCGAGCCGGGTCAGCCCCGACCAGGCCTGGGCGTCCCGAACGCTCGCGGGACCGAATGCGGCGAGGTAGCGCAGCACCATCGTGTCGATCGACGGCGCGGCGGACAGCGGGCGCCCCACCCACGACTCCAGCGTCGACAGTGCCGGTTGCCCCGACCTGCCCCAGAGGCCGCGCGGCGGAACCTGGACCATCGGGACCAGTCCCCGCACTCCGTGGGCGAGCGCGGCCCCGTCGCGGCCGGGGAACCGCTGCTCGAGCAGGGGCCGCAGCTGCGACTGGGTGCGGGGTGCGGGGTGCACCAGTTCGCGTCCCGCGGCCGCGAGGGCACCGAGGTCGACCCCGTCCAGACCCGCGCGGTACTGCGTATTGGTGTGGAGGTCCCGGTCGAGCAGCGGTTGCGTCAGGGGGCGGAAGGAGAGGGCGTCCGACGCCGACAGCGCGAAGACCGTCCCGCGCATCGCGACGATCCGCACCACCGCGCGATTCTCGATGAGGTCCGACAGCGACTCGGCGCGGAACCGCGTCAACCGCGCCCACAGCGCGAAGTACGGCGGAGTCGGCGCCTGGGCCTGCAGACCGCAGAGGTGCTCGATCATGTCGAGCGCGGACAGCTCCGAACGGCTAAGCAGCGATTGCCGGGCCAGCGTCGCCCGGCCCAGCGCTCGATTCGACATGTGTTCCGACCCCACCGTGAACCCCCTCGTTAGTTAGCCCCAGTACCGTGTTTACCTACGCCCGCTCACATATCCCCACAGGAGGACCCCATGGCCGCCGGATCCACCACCGCAGCCAGGGCTCTCCTGCCGGTCATGTGCTTCGTCGTGATGATTGTCGCCGTTCTGCAGACACTGGTGGTGCCGATCGTCGGGACCATCGGTGCGCAGCTGGAAGTCGGTCCGACGGCCGTCGGCTGGCTCCTCACTGCCAACCTCCTCGCGGCCGCCACCGCGACACCCGTTCTCGGCCGCCTCGCTGATCTCCGCGGCAAACGGCCCGTCCTTCTGGGTGTGCTCGTGGTCGTGCTGCTCGGCTCCCTGATCGGTGCCGTATCGATGTCCGTGGGGGTGCTGATCTTCGCTCGCGTGCTCCAGGGCGTGTCGTTCGCGCTGTTCCCCATCGGCATCGCGGTCCTGCGCGACGAACTTCCCGCGGAGAAGCTGACCGGCGCCATGGGAATCTTCTCCGGCACGCTCGGTTTCGGCGGGTGCTTCGGCATCGTCCTCACCGGTGTGCTGGTCTCCGACGGCGCCGACTTCCACCGCATCTTCTGGCTCTCCTCGGCGATCACCGCCGCCGGACTCGTCCTCGCCTGGATCGCCATCCCCCGCCGGCCTCGCGTCGGTGCGGGTTCCATCGACTGGATCGGCGCGGCCGCTCTCGCCGCCGGCCTCGTCCTCGTCCTGCTGCCGCTCGCCGAGGGCGGCACCTGGGGCTGGGCGTCCCCCGTCACCATCACCAGCGGAGTCGCCGGCATCCTCGTCCTCGTCGGCTGGTTCCTCTACGAACGCCGGATCACCGACCCGCTCGTCGCACCCCGGCTGCTCACCAACCCACCCGTCCTCGTCACCCACCTGTCCGCGCTCGTGGTCGGCATGTCGATGTTCGTGATGTTCCTGGGCAGCTCGTACTTCGTCCAGACCCCGCGGGCGGTCGCCGGGTACGGCTTCGGGGCCACCGTGCTCGAGGCCAGCACCGTGTACCTGCTGCCGGGCGCGATCGCTGGCGTCCTCGCGTCGATCCTGAGCGGAAAACTGATCCACCGCTTCGGTTCCCGTGCCGTCCTGATCGCGGCGAGCGTCGTCGGCGTCAGTGGTTTCGTCGTGTTCATCTTCGCCCACGACCGCACGTGGGAGGTGGTCGCGGCCATCCTCCTGATCAACACGTACATCAGCCTCGCGTACGCATCCCTGCCGTCGCTGCTGGTGGCCGAGGTCCGGCAGGACGAGACCGGCGTCGCGAACAGCATCAACTCCATCGCCCGGTCCGTAGGCAGCTCGTTCGCCAGTGCGCTGCTCGCGACCCTGCTCGCCGGCATCACCATCGACGGAACGGACGTCCCGACCGAATCGGCGTACGTGATCGCGTTCGTCGTCGGCGCGACCGCGGCGGCCCTCGCCGGACTGCTGCCGTTCTTCGGGATCACACGCACCACCCGCACCCCCTCCGACGAGGAGGAGAACGAGGTCCACGCGACCGCCCTGGCCGCCGAGTGGGGCACCGTCGGCGGCCTCGGCGGCGCGAACACGAGTCCCTCGGATGAGCGCCGCACCCCGGTCACCGGGTGAGGTTCGCTCCCGAGTTCTGATCGAACAGGGCGATCTTCGCCCGGTCGAACCACAGTTCCACCGGTCTGCCGTGCGCCGCGGACGATTCGGTCGACAGCCGGGCGACCAGCTGCCCGCCGCCCGCGACCGCGGTACCGGAGTCGGCGGCGAGCTCCTCGAGTTCCCGCGAGTTCACATGCGGACCTTCGGCCGTGAAATAGGCGTACTTGTCCGAACCCATCGACTCGAGCACCTCGATGTTGGCCGTGAACGTGGCACCGGCCTCCCGCTGCGCCGCGTCGACGAGCGCCACGTCCTCGAAGTGCTCGGGGCGGATACCCACCACCACGTCCTTCGCTGCATTCGACGATCCGATCCGGTCGCGCGTCTCGGCGGGCAGCGTGAACTCGCCGAGCGGGGTCGACACACCGTCTGCGGTGAGCTGCCCCGGGAAGAAGTTCATCGACGGTGAGCCGATGAATCCGGCGACGAACAGGTTGTTCGGGTGGTCGTACAGTTCCTGCGGCGCGCCGATCTGCTGCACCACCCCGCCGCGCAGCACCACCACCCGGTCGCCGAGGGTCATCGCCTCGGTCTGATCGTGCGTGACGTACACCGTGGTGGTGCCGAGTCGTTGTTGCAGCCGGGCGATCTCGGTGCGCATCTGGACGCGCAGCTTGGCGTCGAGATTCGACAGCGGCTCGTCCATCAGGAACGCCTTCGGGCTGCGGACGATCGCCCGGCCCATCGCGACCCGCTGCCGCTGCCCGCCGGACAGATTCGCCGGTTTGCGATCGAGGTGCTGGGTGAGGTCGAGGATCTTGGCGGCGTCGTCCACCTTCGCCGCGATGTCCGCCTTCGACATCTTCGCCAACGTCAGCGGGAAGGCGATGTTCTGCCGCACCGTCATGTGCGGGTACAGCGCGTACGACTGGAACACCATCGCGATGTCGCGGTCCTTCGGCGCCTTCTCGTTGACCCGCTTCCCCGCGATCCGCAGCTCCCCGGACGAGATGTCCTCCAGACCGGCGATCATGTTGAGAGTGGTCGACTTTCCGCACCCGGACGGTCCGACCAGGATGATGAACTCGCCGTCGGCGATCGTAATGTCGACGTCGCTCACCGCCTTGGCGCCGTCCGGGTACAGCTTCGTCACCTTGTCGAGCACGATTTCGGCCACGCTTTTATCCCTTCACTGCGCCGGAGGTCAGGCCGGCCACGATGCGTCGTTGGAAGAACAGCACGAAGATGATGATCGGGATGGTGATCACCATCGCGGCCGCGGCGATCGACCCCGTCGGCTCCTCGAACTGGGAGGCGCCGGTGAAGTTCGCGATCGCCGCCGGCGCGGTGATCGAGCGTTCCGTCGAGGTCAGCGAGATCGCGAACA
Organism: Rhodococcus sp. (in: high G+C Gram-positive bacteria); assembly: GCA_004211695.1. Classification (GTDB taxonomy): domain Bacteria; phylum Actinomycetota; class Actinomycetes; order Mycobacteriales; family Mycobacteriaceae; genus Rhodococcus_F. Next base: position 3,731 of record SEEV01000163.1, on the reverse strand, counting down.
GCAGATCGTTCCAGCAGAAGATGAAAACCAGGATCGCGGCGGTGACGATGCCCGGCGCCGCCAGCGGTGCCACGACCTTCCGGAACGCCTGCGCCGGTGTGGCGCCGTCCATCTTGGCCGCCTTCTCCAGCTCCCAGGGGATCTCCTTGAAGAATGCGGACAGCGTGTAGATGGCGAGCGGGAGCGCGAACGTGATGTACGGCAGGATCAGGCCCGCCCAGGTGTCGAACAGCCCAAGCCTGCGCTCGATGTCGAACAGCGGGCTCACGAGGGAGATCTGGGGGAACATCGCGATCAGCAGCGCCACCCCGACCAGCAGTTTCTTACCCGGGAAGTCCAGCCGGGCAATGGCATAGGCGGCCATGGTGCCGATGACGACGGCGATCACCGTGGAGATCAGGCCGATGCCGATGGAGTTGATAAGCGCACTGGTGAACGCGTTGGTCTCGAAGATTCCGCGATAGTTGTCGAGCGTCCACTTCTGCGGAATGAACTTGCCGTCCTTGATCGTTCCCGCGGGTTTGAACGACAGGCTGGCAATCCACAGCACCGGGATCAGCGCGTACAGCAGGACCAGCAGGTTGACCACGGACCAGCTGATCTTGCGGCGAGGGGTGTCGACGACGGCCATGGTTATCGGTTTCCTTCCGTGTCGGACCCGGGAGCCGACGCGCCGAAGAGCTTGATGAACACGAACGCGATGAGCGCGACGCAGAGGAAGATGAGGACGCTGATCGCCGAGCCGATACCGAGGTTGAAAGCCTTGAACAGGTTGTCGTAACCGAGGATCGACAGCGACCCGGTGTCGTTGGCACCCCGGGTGAGGATGTAGATGTTGTCGAAGATCCGGAACGCGTCGAGCGTGCGGAAGAGCAACGCCACGAGGATCGCGGGTTTCATCAGCGGCAGGATGATCCGCACCAGCCGCGTCCAGGCGCCGGCACCGTCGACCTGCGCGGCCTTGAGTAAGTCGTCGGGAACGAGGGCCAGTCCGGCGAGCAGCAGAAGCGCCATGAACGGCGTGGTCTTCCACACCTCGGCGAGCACGATGATCGCCAGCGACGGGATCTGCTGCGTCAACGGGGCGCTGCCCTCGGGCAGCAGATTCGCGAGGTAACCGGTTCCCGGCGTCCACGCGTAGTACCAGCTGTACGCCGCGGCGACGGTGACGATTCCGTACGGAATGAGCACCACCGTCCGCACCAGGCCCTTCCCGACCAGCGTCCGGTGCATCACGAGCGCCAGGATCAGGCCCAGGACGAACTCGATCACCACCGACACGACGGTAATGCTCACCGTCACCGTGAACGCCTGCCACCAGTACCCGTCCGACAGCACCGACACGTAGTTGGCGAGGCCGACGAACTTACGCTCGTCCGGGAACCGGAGGTCGTAGCGCTGCAGACTCAACCACACCGCGTACACGACGGGGTAGGCCGTCACCGCGATCATGAGGATCGCGGCAGGGGCCACCAACCACAACCCCAGACGGCGTTCGGCCTTCTTCCCCTCCGAGATCTGGCTCTTCGACGCGACTTTCGGCCCCTCGGCCCGGTCCGCCTGCACGGTTTCGGTCGTCACGGAATCAGCCCTTCCGAGTTGACCGCCTTGCGGACCTGTTCGGCGAGTTCGTCGACGGTGCGCGGCGGGTCTATGTCACCGACCGGATTCAACGTGGCGGTGATCAGGGTCGAAATGCTCTGGTACGCCGGAGACACCGGCCGGACGGACGCGGTGTCGAGGCCCGCCCGCACCTCGCGCCATGCGGGGTACGCCTCCTGGAACGCCGGGTCGTCGTACAGACTCGCCAATGTCGGCGGCACACCCCCGTTGACGGCGTTGTTGCGCTGGTTCTCCTCGTTCCGCAGGCACTGCACCGCCTCGAACGCCAGGTCGGGGTGCTGGCTCGTCTTCGCGACCGCGACGTTGAAACCGCCGATCGTCACCTCGGCCGGGCGGCCGGGGATCACCGACGGGTACGGCGCGGGCAGGAAGTTCTGCTGGCCGTCGACGGTGAGCACGGTGTTGCCCGTGTTCACGGACGTCGGGTTGCCCTTGTCGTCGATGTACGGGAGGTCCCCCTTCTCGGCGTTCTCGATCATGCCCGGCAGCACGAACGGCCAATTGACCTCGAACGCAGACTTTCCGCTCTCCATCCCCAGCCGGGACGACGCCTCGTCGCCCTGGGAAACCGACGGGTCGGCACCCTTCGCGGTGGCGACCCGCTTCATGACCTCGAGCGCTGTCAAGGCCGCGTCGCCGTCCGCGACGGTCACGGTGGTCCCGTCCTCGGCGACGACGGACCCGCCCGCGCTCGCGAGCAGGGTGTTGAACCACACCATCAGGCCCTCGTATTGCTTGCCCTGCACCCCGATCCAGCTGGGCCGCCCCTCCCCGGCGAGACCCTCCGCGACGTCGATCATCTGATCCCACGTCTGCGGCGGCTGCCCGTCCGGCATCAAGTCCTTGCGGTACCAGAGCAGCTGGGTGTTGGTGTTCAGCGGGGCGGCATACAACTGGTCCTGCCACTTGGCCGATTCGAGCGGGCCCTCGAGCGTGCCCTGGCTGACATCCGCCGCGACATCGGGGGGGAGCGGCAACGCCCAGCCTGCCTCGGCGAACTCGGCGGTCCAGACTACGTCGAGCGTCATGATGTCGAGCGTGGTGTCGTTCCCGGTGAGACGGCGGGCAAGCTGGAGGCGTTGGTCGTCCGCGCCCTTCGGCAGCGTGCGCTGCTCCACGGTGTACCGGCCCCCGGACGCGGCCGTGCAGTTCGCCGCCGCCTCCGCGTACTGTTCGGCGCCGTCGGCGGCGGTGTAGAAACTGAGGACGATGCCGTCCTCGGACGACCCGCACGCGGCCAGCAGGGGAACGGTGAGGACGGTGGCCGCACCGATCAGTCCCCACTTCAGCGAGCGTCCGGGCTTGGTGCGATGCAGCACAGCCGCCTCCTCGAGCGGCCCTCACGAATCCAGTCGCGGTGCGGCTGGGCACGCGGGCCCGCACATTGGTTCCTGCCGGAACGCGCACTCCACCGACAGGTCACGGTTTCGGCGAGGGCCGGGACCCTCGCATTGCGCCGTAAACCTATCCGACATCGTCGGCGAACTGGGTGAAATCGCCGCGAACGTCGCGAATAGGACGCAATCCGTGATCCGACCGAAACCCGTGATCCGACCGAAACCCGCCGAGCGCCGCGGGCGCGCCGATCAGAGTGCCAGCTTGGCCAGCATGTCCCTCGCCCGCTCCGCCGACTTCGGCTCGCACAGCACGTCGTACCGGCCGGCGACCAATTGCATCGTCGACGCGAAATCCCGGGTGCCCCGCGTCGCGGCGTACGGAATGGTCGTGGAGATCAGCCCGAAGATGATGCCGCCCACGATGCCGACCACGAGCGGTGCCAGGAAACCGCCCGTGACGATGCCCAGCAGCAGACCGAAGAACACACCGAGCCAGGCACCCGAAACAATGCCCCCGCCAATTACTTTCGCCCAGGTGAGGCGGCCCAGCACACGCTCGACCTGCATGAGGTTGACACCCACGATGGTGACGTCCTCCACCGAGAATTCCTGATCGGAGAGGTAGTCGACGGCGCGCTGCGCCTCCGCGTACGTGGGATACGAACCGATGGGCCAGCCCGTGGGGGGTTCCGGCAGAGCCCCACGCCGCGCCCCATTGGACTGTCCGAGTGGATTCGTCATCGTCAGCTGGTCTCCTCGTGTGGTTCTCTC
>SEEV01000606.1 GCA_004211695.1 Rhodococcus sp. (in: high G+C Gram-positive bacteria) | reverse complement strand
CAAATCCTGGCATCGATGGGGCTGGACGACTTCTGCGACCTCGATCCGTCGATGCTCAACCGGCGCATCCAGGGGCACCGCACGATGACCTACGCGGACCTACACGAGTGGCTGCAGCCAGGTGACCTGCTTACGGAGGACCCTCCGACGAGTTGGCTCCGCGACTGGACGAACGCCGACTCGTCAAGGTTTTGACGGCGTCGCCGGGGTCCGTGGTGTTCGCCCGAGTCCCGCCGAGGCCGGCTACTTCGCACCACCTACCGCAGAACCTGCGCCCACGAGCGCGACGTCCCCGATGTCCGGGATCCGACTGCGCCAGCTCCTCGCCCGGCGCCTACCGACTCTCGCCGCAACTTCTTCACCGACTGATGGGAGCCGGGATCGATGTGCGGGCGACCGATCACGGCCTCCGGGCGGGTCGACGAAGGACGCGACGTCACCGATCCTGGGGAGGGTCGTCCCAGATGGGTAACGCGAGGGTGGGTCCGAGGCGCAGCAGTTCGTCGCGGTGCATCGCACTCAGGCGTGCCAGGATCAGCTGCCCGCTGTCGGTCAATTCCACCCGTACCGACCGCGCGTCGGACGGGTGCGGCGCGCGCTCCACGAGTCCCTGCTTCTGAGCCCGGTCGACAAGCTCCACCACGCTGTGATGACGCAGCTGCAGGCGGTCGGCCAGTTCTCGCATGGTTGCCCATTCGCGGCCGGGAAATCCCTTGAGTGCGAGCAGCAACTGGTAGTGCTGCGGAGTGAGGCCATGGTCACGGACTGTATCCTCACTGAAGCGCAGATAGCGGCGGATGCCGAAGCGGAAACGTGCCAGTGCCTCGAAATCCCGCTTCGTCAACGGCTCCGACTCCACGTGCTCGTCTGCAGTCACGGCACCTCGCCCCTTCAGTCGTCAGAACCGCCGCACTATATATCGTCATACGATACACCGGGTATGCTCTGATGGTCATCACGCCTCAACGGGGCGTTGCCCGAAATCGTGCGACGAGCCCTTGGAGGCAGCCCCGACGTCGATGCCGCGGCGACGAGTGCGTAACGCCCCGCCGTGCGATCGGACGGCGACTCGGCAAATGTCGAAAAGTATCGCCGATTGGCGGTCGTGATTCATGCGCGGTCAAGCCATGTCGTCCTCGGCGCCCGACCCGGCCCGATGTCACAGGGCCGAGAACTGGAGCGCCGCCATGGCGTCGAACGCGACCTATGTGTCGAACCCTGAACGGGCACGGGAATCAACGCCGTCCTGCACGGCATGTCCGCACGGCCCGGATTCCCACGATGCGCTCGGTATTCGGTTTTGCGCCGCGACCTCGGACCGAAACCTCGGCCGAAAGTGCATCTGCGCTGGCGAACAGGCGACTGGACAGCACTGCTCCCGGTACTGAACGAGAAGTTCAGCTCGAAAAGCCTACCCAGGCATATCCGCCCGATTCTCGGCAAGTACTACCGCAACCCCTCTTCGCGCGGTGCGGGACCGGCACCCGTGCGGCGACATCACCGACCGCACCAATCGGTGGCCGTTCGCTAGAACAGGGGTTGCGGCGGTACCACCACCTTTCTTGGCGCGCAATCCCCTTCGCGTCCGGCAGCGGCCGGTCTTTCCGCGGTGCCGGATGCCGACCGTGATTTTCGCGGAGTCGCATACGGATCGAGCGGCGGGACCGGGTATGTGGTTCAGCGCGAGCGTCTTCGCGCACGAAAAAGAGGTCCACTACTGAACCACCGGCGAGGAGCGCAGTCAACCGGGGTGGACGACGCCGCGCCTTCCGCGCTGCAGGCGAAACTTTTTTATCGTGATACGATATAAATAATGGTCGTCCCGGCACCAAGACCTCGCCGGGGGAGTCCGGGAGGTGCGCTGTGCTCAGCGACGATGAACGAAATGCTTTGTGCGAGATCGAACAACGACTTCTCGCAAGCAGCCCGACGCTGCTCCGAGTGTTTCACGGCGTCACACCACGCCCACTATACGATCGCAGTGTGCGGGTCCGGCTGAGAGTGCTGGTGCTCGCGGTGACGTTCGGAGTGTTTGCACTGCGGGGTCCCCGTGTTTTCAACGAAGCCGAGATCACCGTCCGGAAGAGTGCACCGACGCCACGCACAACACGGGCGGTGCCAGCACGCAACCGTCTGCCCGTCGGCGGTTCCCATTCCGCGAGCGCGATTCCGGTCAATACCGACACCGTCCGGATCCTCGATCCATCGACGGCATCCGGTGCTGTGCTCATACCATGGCCGCCCCGCGGGGCGCCGGCACCGCAATGATTGGCGAACTCGGAAACCCCACGCCTCGCGCAGGTTTGGGCGCCTCCATGAATCGTTCGCGTCGTCACACAGTTCGAACGCGGCGTCGTGTTTCGGTTCGGGCGCGTCCAGCCCGCCGTCCGCGGACCGGGCCTGATGTTGCTGATCCCGATCGCCGACCGGCTCGAGAAGGTGAACATGCAGATCAAGGTCGCACAGACGTCGCTGCGGTCGATCATCGGCAAGAGCGAACTCGACGACCTGCTGTCCAACCCGTGCTGCCGTTCCCGGTCGAGTTGCTCCGCTTTCTAGAACGAGCGACACCGCACACCGCCCACGTTCCGTCGCGAACAGCCGAACCTACAACCACACCCACTCCGGCCAACGTAAACGACGAACCGTCGACCCGGCACACACAACACACGCCCGTCGACGCCCGCGGATTCGCCCTCGAACAATCACGATTCGGATAGGGCCAATAGACCCTTCTGGGTCCAGAGAAGTGACCGCCGGTGCCGTTCGGGGGTGCTGGGTGGCAGGTGGTGTCGGGAGCTGTGGTTCATCCCGACACCACGGTGCCGTCTGTTGCGGCGGGACTCGCGGTAGGGGACAGGACCGTCACCCCGTGCCGTCCGGTTCCAGGATGTCGTCCTACGCGCCTGGGGGTCTGACTGTCCGCACTGACCTGCGCCCGACCCGCCACTGCCCCCGCTGACGTTCTGACCACGGAGAACGGCACGGCTCGAGGTGCGGGCCGGAGGTTCATGGATGTGATGAGTGTTCAGCCCGTCCTACGTCGATGTCAGAGCTGATTCGAGATCCACTCGCGCAAGACCACGGCTTGGTTGTGCTCGAGGTCCTTCGCCGAGTACAGCAGCACCACAGTCCCGTTCCGTGCCGCCTCGACGATCGGCTGGGCGGCAGTGCGATTGGTGTCGAGTTCCTGAAGGTAGCGGGTGCGGAACTCCGGAAACCGATCCGCCTGGTGGCCGAACCAGGTCCGCAGTTCCGTACTGGGCGCCACCTCTCTGATCCAGGCGTCGCAGTCGAGGTCCGCTTTCGTGATGCCCCGTGGCCACAGTCGATCTACCAAGAAGGTTGGCGATGTCTTCTTGGTGCCGCGAGCGTCATAGGCTCGCACCAACTCGATCGGGCCCATAGATCGATCATGACACGAAATGACCGTGCCCACAACGAATGACAAGCACAGGGTGCACTGTGGCGGTGAAGATCGCGGACATCGCGCCGGTGGGTGACAACCCTGCTGAAACTGCCCGAGTCGATCCACCTGGCGAGCGCACCGTGGCCGTGGTGCGGCAGAACATCGCCGTCGCGCCGGCAACCGTGTCGTGGTGGCGGCGGGCGTCTTCGCCGGCCGCGCCGCTATGTCCATCGGGATGCTCGTGCACGAACTTTCGGTGCTCGTGGCCGTCGTCAACGCGAGGCGCCTGTTACGTAGGAGGGGTGTCGGCTCCGCACATCACGCGGCGCCCCCGGCGCGAGAGAGGGTCCGCACCGGGTTTTCCGATCCGACGATCGGACCGCTGAAGCCTGTGGACAATCCGAGACGAGCTCCCCGAAAACGTAATTGACGAGGTTGGAGTCGATAACCATGTCTGTCCCCACGAACAACGCCGGCCCGGTTCCTGAGCGCTACCGCCGGTCCCCGAAGGCGCCGTGATGGGCACGCTGAAGATTCGCCGTTTTAACCCCGAGGACCCGGGCAAGGCCGGATGGGCGAGCTTCGAGGTTCCGTGCCTGCCCACCGATCGGTTGCTCAACCTGCTCACCTACGTCAAGGGGTATCTCGACGGGACCCTGACCTTTCGCCGCTCGTGCGCGCACGGCGTGTGCGGATCGGATGCAATGGTCATCAACGGAGTCAACCGGCTCGCGTGCAAGGTGCTCATGCGCGACATGCTGCACAAGAACACCACCGTCACGATCGCACCCCTCAGAGGACTCCCGGTCGAGAAGGATCTCGTCGTCGACATGGAGCCGTTCTTCTCGGCGTACCGCCAGATCAAACCGTTCCTGATGACATCCGGTCAGGAGCCCACCCGCGAGCGCATCCAGTCCCAGGCCGATCGTGCCCGGTACGACGACACCACCAAGTGCATCCCGTGCGCGTGCTGCACCGAGTCGTGCCCGGTGTATTGGGCGGATGGTAGCTATTTCGGGCCGGACGCCATCGTCAACGCCCATCGCTTCATTTTCGACAGTCGCGACGAAGGCGCCGGGGAGCGGATGGACATTCTCAACGGCATCGACGGCGTCTGGCGTTGCCGCACCACGTTCAATTGCACCATCGCTTGTCCGCGCGGAATCAAGGTGACGCAAGCGATCACCGAAGTCAAACGCGCGTTGCTGTTCAACCGCAAGGCAGTAGTGCGGTAGCCCGCACGAGTTCTGCACCGCCAGGCCTTTAACATTTACTGTAACAGGGGTCTCCGGCCCTGGTCGGGAACGAAAAGGTGTCACCCTGTTGCTTCCCCGACCGACTCACTGTTGCTGTTGGGTGAGTCCCGCGAGCATCCGATGCACGTGGGCGGCCTGACACTGTTCACTCCACCGGGGGGTGACGGCGGCGGAGGTGCGGGGGCTGTTCGAGAGACGCTGTTTCCGCATGGGTGCTCTCCAGACAGGAACTGGGCAGGGGCCACCACTCCCGTTCTGGCGGGAACTGCAGGGGCAGCACCCCCATGCCGATCAGGTTGGAGCGGTGGATGCGCTCGAACGACGTCGCGAGGACCGCTTTGACCCCGAGGAGCAGTGTTCCCTTGGCCGCCCAGTCGCGCGAGGACCCAGATCCGTATTCGGCGCCGGCGAGGATGATCAGCGCAGTGCCCTCGGCGGCGTAGGCGTTCGCGGCGTCGAAGATGCTCATCTCCTCCCCGCGGGGGAGGTGGCGGGTGACGCCGCCCTCCGTGCCCGGGGCCAGCAGATTCCGCAGGCGAATGTTGGCGAAGGCTCGCCGACCACGGCCGACCCTTCGGTCAGGCGGCCGCAATGGCAAAGTTGTACGCCTCCGAGGCCGCAAACAGGGCGGCGAGCGCCAGCGTCCAGATTCACGGCGGATATGGCTACATCCGCGAATCGAAGATCTCCCGCTTCTTCGCCGATGCCAAGATCCTCGAGATCGGTGAAGGCACCAACGAGATCCAGCGCAACGTGATCGCGCGGGATGTTCTCGGTTCTGTGCGACGCTGAATTGCATAGGGTCGTCGGCGCGTCGCCAGCCCACCGGGACCTTGCGATAGCCGCCGATAGCAATGTGTCGTATGCGCGGGGCGCACCCCGTCACGTGAAGTGCATCGTCAACCCGTTCATGGCCAGGTGGGTTGTGAAATCCACACGTCTATGTATCGAAAAGTCACTAGAACTCGCCCAAATGCGTTGTGCTTCGTGGACTTTACTTACTTAGAGCGTGTCTCATGTGGATGAAGTGATGTGAGGTGCTCGACCAACTCGGTAGTGCGGGCGAACTCGACTGGACGGCAGCAATCCTGGACGCGGCGAGCGTCCGGGCAAAAAGACATCCCAGGAGCTGGGGTGTCAAGCAGCGGCCCTCTCGACGTGATGCGACCAGGCCGTCGTTTCGTCGTAGCAGGTGTGGGTCTTGAGGCACCCGTGGAGGATGCCGACGAGCCGGTTGGCCAGCTGCCGCAGGGCGGAACCGTGATCGAGACCGCGGTCTCGTTGTTTGTCGTAGTAGGCGCGGGCGCCGGGTGAAGCTTGGAGGGCCGAGAACGCCTGAGAGTTCAGCGCATCGACGAGTCGATCGTTGTGCACAAACCGGGCCGCGACCACCTTCTTCTTGCCGGAGGCGCGGGTGATAGGACTGGTGGCAGCATAGTTCTTGCGGGCCTTCGCGGTGGCATACCGTTCGGGGTCGTCGCCGAACTCACCGAGGACCCGGGGGCCGAGCGACGGTCCCATCCCGGGCTGGGACATGATGATCTCAGCGTCCGGGTGCCGGCCAAAATGCGCATCGACCTGCCCCTGCAGCGCCTTGATCTCCGCGTTCAGCGTGGTCAGTATCGCCACGATAGAGCGGACGGTCGCCGCGTAGGCGGTGGTGATCACCGCCGCCCGGCCCAGCTGCTCACCGCGCAGGGCGGCCTGGATCCGATCGGTCTTGGTCTCGATGTCACGGCGGCGGGCTTGCCGCAGCGCCGCCGTGATCTGTCCCCGTGTCAGTCGTGTCGCCGAGGCCGGGTCGGGTGCCTTCCCGAGCAGCTCGAGGGCATCGACGGCGTCGAGATCGTCGAACGCCTCCAATGCGGCCGGGAAGTACTCGCGCAGTGCGTGTCGCAGTCGCTGGGTGTGGCGGGTGCGTTCCCAGATCAATGTCTTGTGGGCCCGGGCAACGACTTTGATCGCCTCGGCTTCGGGGCTGTCGCCGGCCACCGTCCGCAGCTGGTGCGAATCGGTGCGTACCATGTCCGCCAACACGTGTGCGTCGGCGGCGTCGCTCTTCGCGCCCGAGACACCGCTGCGTTCCCGGAAACGGGCCGCCTGCAACGGATTCACCGCGAACACTGTGTAACCGGCGGTCACCAACGCCGCAACCCACGGGCCTCGGTCGGTCTCGATTCCGATCGCCACCTCGGACTGGTCGACGTCGTCGCCGAGTTGGTCGCCGATCATCGCGTGCAACCGCGCGATCCCGGCCACCCCTTCCGGCAGTCGTGCCTTGCTCAGCCTCCGTCCGGCCGCGTCCATCAGCTCGACATCGTGATGCTCTTCCGACCAGTCATCTCCCACGAATAACTGCACTGATACTCCTCCCATCGTCCTCGAGCTCGACCACGTTCGGTAGCGTGCGGAAGAACCATCAGCGCCCTAATGAAGCAGTGCTCACGCCGGAGCGGGCACGACATCCCATCAGCGATTCCGTTCTCCCGGCGGACGGGTCAGGGGCACGATCTTTTTTCAGGACTCCACGTTGTCCAGGGGGGAGAAGTGCTCACCTGTCCGCCGCTACCGGTGACACGAGGCATCGTCCCGAGGATCGCCCGCCGCGGCATCGAGCGAAACGATCGCCTCGGCCGGTACCGGTGGAAGATTGAACGCACCATCGCCTGGCTCACCGGATACCGACGTATGACCATCCGCTACGAACGCTACGGCGAACACTTCGCTGGCTTCCTTCACCTCGCCGCCGCACTCACCTGCTTCAAAAAACTTCCCACATGAGACACGCTCTTAGTCAGGTGCTCGGTTGACAACGGTCGGCTTAACGTGGCGACGGTGACGACGGAAGCGGTGCTACTCAGTGCGATCGAGCATGCGAGCCGGACAAGCGCGGCGAGGGGACTGCCGATCTGTCCGGCTCGATTCCTCACAATGCGATGGAGTCGAAGCACCCCTCCCCAACTCCACGCACATCGACGGCGTGGCCCACAGTGACGGGTCCGCTCAGGTGCCATACAGCCACGACTGGGTTGGTCCCGTGATAGGTGCAGCGTTCGCGTAACGGTGTCCGACGCTGGCCACGAGCAACGACCCCTATTCCGGTGGGTCTTCGCAATGGACTCCGGTGACGTCGTCGAGGAACGATAGTTGCGTCACCAGTTCGCTCATGTTCGTGGTTCCATACAGTTCGAGTTCGACTTCGACGCTGCTGGTAAGTGGCAGCACCGTGTCCAGATTGTCGCGCAGGCGGGTGAGAACGCCGCCGTTGTCGGCATCGGGGTGTCGGGTGGCGAATCCCTGAACGGCCAGCCCGTGCTCGGTGCAGGCCGAGATGATGCGCCGGAGTGCGCCGGTGCCGTCGGCGTACCGCACTCGTAGGAGGTGCTGACTGGACTTGCCGAGCCGAGTGGAACGGACGACGACCGGATACGCGAAGGCGATGACGAAGTGACAGCCGGTGACGAACGCCGCCGGAAGGATCAGCCCGGCACCGGACGCGGTCCCGATCGCGGCGGTGAGCCAGATCGACGCCGCGGTGGTCAGTCCGCGCACCTTGTTGCGGCGGACGAAGACCAGTCCGGCGCCGATGAAGCCGATTCCGGAGACGATTTGGCCGGCCACCCGCGAGGGGTCGAGTGTGACCAGGCCTTCGGCGAGCACGTCGCTGAACCCGTACTTGCTGACGATCATGAACAATGCGGCGCCGAGACCGACGAGGGTATGGGTACGCATCCCGGCGGACTTCTGCCGCAGTTGCCGCTCCATACCCACCGCCGTGGACAGCACCACGGCCACCGACAACACCGCCAACATCTGCCACCAGGACGGGTACGAGGTCACTAACATCGCGCGAATAATCCTTTGACGATAAGACAATAAGAACGGCCGCGACCGTCACGCTGGAACATAAGGTCCCGCAAGCGTGCCGGTGTGTTTGAAGGTCGGGTCTATTCTGCTTCTGGATGGGACGACGAACTTGCCGCTACCAACGGTGGGTTGGAAGGGGCGCCGCCGGAAAGGTTGTTGGCCTCGAGGCACTCTCGCAACGTTGGCGTCATGCCGCGGCGACTCGGAGCGGTGTGCCACACCTGCGTCTCGAATGGGACGATCGACTCCCGCCGTCGGCGTTCGAGGTCCCTGACAGGTGTCATGGCGGGCGAGACCCGCGGCGGCGAGACCGGTGTCGGTGTGGTCAGTCTCCTGGAGGGGCGACGACGTGCGACAACCTCGAGTAGGGCGACGGCGCCGATCGCGGCGGTAACCGCCACGGTGAACCCCCAGCGCTGGAGGTACTCCGGCGATGCCGCGACCGGCGTTCGTTCAGTTGGTGGCGGTTGCGCAGGAGCGACAGTACGCGTCGGTGGTCCGCCGAGTGCTGTGCGCGGAGGGCGACCCAGCCGATCAGGCAGTAGAGCATCTCACGGGTGCCCCGGTCGAGATGGCCGGGACCGGTGGCGGGGGCACCGAGGTCGACGGCGAGGGCTCGGGCGTCCTCGCGAATTGCGATCCCCGATCCGAGACGTGACGCCCTGTCGATCAGCGGCACCCGGTGCCAGCGCAAGTGGTCACGGTCGGAGCGGGACGCGGTCCCCGCGCTGGGTGTGGTGCCCGGTTCATCGACCAGTCGCCGTACTGTTTCGACCCCGTCGGTGTGGACCTCGATGATCAGGCTCTCGAGGGTGTCCCGCTCGGTCCAATTAGGGCCGTGCATTGTCAGGCTGCGCAGCGGCCGGTAGACCCGGGATCTGGGCAGGCGGGTGTTCAGCCGCGGGAAGATGTCGGTCGGGCTCGCCTCGGCCGTCAGACCGAAGGGGCGGAGAAATGCTTCGATGGTGGCCCAGAATTCGGGGCTACCGCCGTCGCGGAGCGGGTCATTGTGTCGGTCGACCAGGCTGCCGGTGCGGTCGGGGGTGAGTTCCTCGCAGGCCAGCACCAGTCCGTTGCCGGGTACCTCCCACAGGGACAGGCACCTTGCCGGGGGACCGACGTAGCGGCGTTGCGGGCCGTCAGGTGCGCGCTGTCCATCGAGTGCGAGGCCGAACGCTATCGGTGGACTGCTGCGGTCGACGATGTGCCGGAACGCCAGCAACTGTGCGCGGGGGCCATCGTCTCCGGTGGCGGTGGGGGCGCTGATGCGGGCCGGCAGGAACGGCTCGACCTCGTCGACCGCGGGTACCGGGACCGGGTCGGCGCTTTCGACGATATCCAACGGCAGCAGGATGACGCGCAACATTGCCCGGCCTCTCCTCGACGACAGCGAAGCCGGGGCCGGCCGACGGGTAACGAGTCCAGGACGATTCATTTCTGTTCCATCAATTCTCGACACATCCGGCACTCCTGCACCGACCAATAGGTCGGCAGGGGAGACGGTCATCTCACCGGATGTTGTGTGAGTGCCCCTGTCTCGCTCACCCTGCACTCGTTGGGAACACGCCCGCCCCGGCCGCGGAGGGGCCGGGACGGGCGTGTCAGAGGCCGGACGTTGGCCCCCCGATCGGGTGGTCACACGCGGGGCGGACCAATAAGACTGCGGTGTGCTTCCATCGAACTCGGCAGGGTTTTGTGAGCCGCTTTCACCGATGTAGATAAATGGAAGAGAG
>SEEV01000162.1 GCA_004211695.1 Rhodococcus sp. (in: high G+C Gram-positive bacteria) | reverse complement strand
CGTGCCTGGAAATGTCGGTCGAGTACGCCAAGACCCGGGAGCAGTTCGGCCGACCGATAGGCTCGTTCCAATCGATCAAGCACCGCCTCACCGACATGCTGGTGGCACTCGAACTGGCGCACGCCGCAGTGCTGGACGCTGCGAACTCCGACGAAAAGCCAACAAATGAACTCGCCACTGCAGCGAGCATCGCGCATGTGCTGGCGTCCGACGCCTTCACCTACGCCGCCGAAGAATCCATCCAAATCCACGGCGGCATCGGATTCACCTGGGAACACCCTCTACACAAGTACTTTCGGCGAGCTAAGAGCGACACACTGCTATTCGGCAGCACCGAAACGCACCACGAGGTCATTGCCGCTTCGGTGATATAGGTATTCGGGGAGTCGGTTCCTTCCAACCGGAATACCCTCCCGGAATGATTGCAGCCGATCACCACCAATGTCGGTAACGGACGCGCCCGCACACGCGAGATCGGATGGAGCGGACCACTGTCCACCCTCAGGCTGGCGATCCGGCAAGAACGTCCTCTGCACCCACGCGTGCACTGCAACCTTGAGTTCGGATTGATCTGGCGGCAGAGCTGGTCCAACAATCCCCGATCGGTTAACCGGCTCTCGGGCGACACGATTCTGTCCGCGGCGTGAGGTCCGGGGCCGACGGCTGGATGGCGCGCATACTGACGGTGGCGGTCGATAGGAGAGGGGCAGACGATGGCCGTTCGGGTGCACGCGGCGGACGACGGCTTTGTGGTCGACGGCGAGTGGGAGGGTTACGCGGCGGCGAACGCGTCCCTCAAACATCTGGCCGGGCGGGCGTTCAGCGTGGCGACGGTGCGGGCGTATGCGTTCGATGTGCTGAACCTGGCGCGGTTCCTGATCGCCCGCGATCTCGGATTGGCGGCCGTGACGCCGATGACCGTGTTCGAGTGGATCGACTGGCAGGGTGTGCGCCGTGATCCCCGACCCGGCGCAACGCCGAGGAACGGCCGGCAGCGCACGGCGGCGTCGACGATCAACCGGCGGGTCGCGGCGGTGCGGGCGTGGACGCAGCTGGCACCGGTGCCGCGGGATTCGCGCCGTCAGCAGCAACCACCGACGACCACGGCGCAATAGTCGCGGCTGTTGCGGGTGTTCCACCTGCCATCCCAGCTCAGCGTCGAGATCACGCGGACCGTGAACTCTTACCGGACAAGTCGGCGAGGGCCAGCTCGAAGGGCTCCGCGGCATCCGCATCCTCGACGTCGACGACGGACGATTTCGACCGGTTCTTTCGGGGCCTTCAGCTCGTCGGCCGAGTCCTCGGCCAGCTCGTCGAGATCGGTCTTTCCGGGTGCGTAGTAGTCGGTGACCGTGTCCTCGGTGCGCACCCGCACACATGCCCGGGCGGGCCGTGTCGAAGACCCTGTGATCGCGATCTCGGTCAGCTCCCCGGCCTCGAAGTCCTCGAGCGGGGTACGGCCGCCGAGGATTCTCGGTCGCGGTCAGCCACCAACTCGCCGCACCGTACGGATCATCCGCAACTTCGAGTCGCCGGTTCGCATACCGGACCAAATCGTGAATCTCGTGCCGGCTCCGATCGATTGGAACACCAGGTATCGGTAGTCCGGTCACCAGCCGATCGGCAACCCGACCAACTCCCACGCCCTGCACCGTTATTGCGCGACGCTGCGGATCGGCTCACTCATCGGGGCCAAGATCGGCGCAGCCTCCATCGAGTCGACCACCTCGACGGCGGCGGCGAGAACCGACCGGCGCACACTCGCCCGCGGCGTGGCGTCTTCAGCCTCGGTGACGGTCGCAAATCAGCGACTGCGCAAGCTGCAACCGCCCTGCCTGCGACAACGCTCCCGATGAAGACCGGGTGAGCGACGTGACAACATCTCCGACATCGTCACCTGCGCCCAGCGCGGTCAAGCTCTGAGTCGCAGAGCACCGCAAGTGTGTTCAGTGCCGCGTCACGTACGAACCGGGTGTGCCTGTTCCAGGGTCGGGTAGTCCGTATACCCGCGGTGGTCGCCGCCGTAGACCCCGATGGGTTCCGGGGCATTGAGTGGAGCGCCTCGGCGGACACGCTCCACAAAGTCCGGGTTGGCGAGGAAGCCGCGGCGGCGCCCCTGATGAAGGGGAGCCGCCCACGAGCACGAGTATCTGGTTATCAAGCTGCATGGTTGCGCGGGGCGAAATGTGGCCTCGGCGCCGGACATCCCCCGGCTGACGCAAGCCCACCGCGCTGAGCCCAATTAGTGAGCCGTGCCGTTTGCGTGGGTGCCTCAACTCGTGCTGGGCGCCACGACCGAGAGGTGGAATCTTCTCTTCCGGTCCAACCTTGGTCTGCCGTGGATCCATACCGGCAGACAATCGTCACACCCCGGCTGCCAGGTTCGACGCAACGCTGACGCCCCACCTGTAGATCAAGGCGAGCAATCTCGTATCAGATCGCGCAAGAAGGCGCCTACTGGATGAATCGCTTTTCCCAGTCCGACTGGTATTGCGTGAGCGCTTCGGGCGTGAGATCAGAGGCGTTGGGCAGCGCGATGTCCTGGGCGCGGGCGACACTTCCTTCGATATTGGGAAGCGCGCTCGCGTAGCCGAGCGACAACGCCTTCTGGCCCGCGGGTGTCACCATAAAATTGGCCAGCACCTGTGCCGCATTCGGGTGCGGCGCCGCGGAGAGGACGTGTGTGAACCATGGAGTTCCCCACTGAGGGGTCGGCAATGCCCAGTCCACCGGTGCGCCCGATTCCCTTTCCCGCACCAGGGGTTGCACCATAGGGGTTGCGACGATCTCCCCTGATGTCAAGGCCTGAGCGACCCCCAACGCACTCGGGTAGATGCGTGGTTTCAGCTCCGCGAGGTTCTGAAGATAATCGGCGCCGAAGTTCTTTTCGTAGAATCGATAGAGATCGACGTATGAGGCGATACCGGACGGGTTTACGATTCCGATCTTGCCCTTCAACGCGGGATCAAGCATATCTGCGGGCTTCTGCAGACCGCCCGGAAGCGCTGTCGTATTCCATCCGAGAGAGAACACCGCCGCACTCGTCAAGAAGAACTTGTCGGAGATGACGCTCGTCTGCGGTTCGTATTCCGGCGCATCGAATGCCGGGCCGACAAGGTCGGTCGAGTAGGTGCCCGATTCGGCGGCAGTCTCGATCCACGCGGCGTCGGTTAGCATGTGCACATCAGCGGTTCCGCGCTTCGTCTGATTCTCGACCTCGACCTTCGGGTTGATGTCGGCATCAGTTCCCCGGACATATTCGAGGGAGATCTCGGGATACTCCTGCTCGAAGGCAACTTTGAGAGCGTCGAGATTGGCGGGCTTCTGGCTCGAGTACAGCAGCACACTACCTTCACCCTTGGCAGCTGCGACGACATCTTCCCAGCCGCCGGACACGGGACCGGTGGAATCGGAGCCACCGGATCCGCAAGCGGCGGAGGCGAAAGCGGCGACCACCGCGACGGCCATCAGCTTTATCGGCACGCTTCTCATGGCATGAAAGCCCTTTCGTATCGGTTCGACGAATGCGAACCTGCGTATTCGGGACGGAGCGGGGAGCCACACACAGAAGGCATGCCCACTCCGCGAGTGACCTGACCAGTGCAGCAATATGATCGGGACGTGTATACGTACGTTTGACCAAGGACACTTGTTGTCCGCCGGAGTCGCAAGAGCGGTCGGCTGCCATCGTGTGAACGATCGACACTATGCTTCTTGCGACCTGAACTGAAATCAGTTTGAACCTAGTTAGGTCTTGGCGTGATGTCAATCACCTGATCGCTTGAAGTGACCCCAGTTCACTCACGACGCTATGCCGCTCGACACGCAGCGCAGTGGCTGTTGGGCTCACTTCTTGTCGGGACACCGCACGCCTCTGACACCGTCGCTGCCGGCATCTCATTACCCGGTGACGGGGACGACTGACGGTGCCGCGCAGCCGATGACGCCACCGTGCTCGTCGTCGGCTGCACCGTGGAGTCATCCCGTTCGACCAATCACAACTGCATGTCGCGGCCTGTCGGTCCCAGAGCCCTACTAGTGTCTTGCCGGTCGTCCGGGCGGCCAGCTCGTCGTTCATGCGGGTCGGCGCGTTTTCGGACCGTCGTAGGCTATCTCGCGATGGATCGTCGTGCCCTCGCGCAACCAGGCCGCGAGCCCCTGCCGCCTCTCCTTTAAGAGGTCGAAGTTCGCGCTGCCGCGAAATCCCCGGAGAGTGAGGTTCTTCGCCGCGCGGAGGAAGATGTTGCGCGGGCCGGCCGGCTCCGACTCGCAGTCCGACACCGACCCGCACAGGGGAACACGGCCGAAGGGGCCGCATCGCGGCGAGCGCCGTCTCGAGATGGTCGCCGCCGAACATTGTCGAAGTGGACCTCGACTCCTTCCGGCGCCTGCCTTCGGAGGGCGGCGATAGGCGCCTCTCCCCGCTGGAGAACCCACGGGCGCGCTGCCGCTCCGTCTCCCGCTTCACTGACTTCCGCTCGGTCGCGAGCATTGCCGTTGGGACACCCAGACGATCGATGCGTCGAGGGCTTCGACGGTCGAGCCCTCCACGCGGAACGGGTTGATCTCGATGGATTCGAGCGAGTCGCCGAGCCGCTCGGCCAGGCTCGCGACTTTGAGGATCGCAGCCACCAACGCATCGAGGTCGACGGGCTTGGAGCCGCGGACACCGTCGAGCAGAGCCTTCCCACGCAACTCGGACAACATCTGCCGCACATCGGTCTCGCTCACGGGTAGGGTCCGCAGCGCACTATCGTCGATGATGTGCACGAGGACACCCCCGAGGCCGACCGCGAGAGTGAGCCCCCACTGCTGGTCACGCACGACCCCGACGATCATCTCCACGCCTCCAGATCGCATCGATGCGATCAGGGCACCTTCGGACTGTGCGCCCGGCACTGCCAGCACCGCCGCCTGCACCTGGCGGTACGCCCGCCGGACCGCCTCGGACGAATCCACGCCGAGGAGGACCCCACCGACGTCGCTTTTGTGGACGATATCGGGCGACACGAGCTTGACCACGAGGGGCAAACCGAGCCGACCCGCCGCCTCGACGGCGGCCTCCTCTCCCCTGACATGGGCGTACGGAACCACTGGAACACCGTGCTCGACCAACAGCGACAGCGACTCAACCTCGCTCCACACCCCACCGGACCCGGCGACGTCGGACAGATCCGGTGCGCTCCCAATAGGCAGGTGGTCCCTGCGAAGCCACCGCGACCACCAGATCGCATGGCCAGCCGCCTCGACGACGTGGTCAAGACCCGTCATGGCGAGCGGGATGCCAAGCTCCTCGAGATTGCGCACCGTCCCGGGGTCTATCGTCGCGATCGTCTGGTCGAGCAGGATCACCGGCGTGGCGGAATCGGCGAGTGCCGGCGCATCGATCCGCAGCCGCTCCTTGATCGCCTCACCACGTTCGTCCGTGGGATGAACGTGGATCGCAGCGACGATCGCCACCGACGGATCATCGGCCAGCGCGAAAATCGAATCGCGAAACAGCGCTGGCTTCGCCGACGCCGCACCCGTCGAGTCGAGCGGGTTGCGCGGGGTGCAGAACTCCGGCAACAACTCGGCGAGCCGCGCCCTCGTCGCATCCGCGAGGACGGGAAGCCTGACACCCAATGCATCGGCCCGGTCTGCAACAAGGTCGCAGGCGCCGCCGGACATTGACACGACGCCCAGGTCACCCGTGGCCAGCGGACCGGTACGCGACAGCAGCCCAGCCGTCATCACCAGCTGCTCCAAAGACCGGACCCGGATGACCCCAAACTGCCGAAGCACCGCATCGACGAGACGGTCGTCACCAACGAGTGCACCGGTGTGACTCTGGGCGATCTCGGCAGCGAGCTCGCTCGAGCCGACCTTGAGCGCCACGATCGGTTTGCCGAGCTCGGCCGCCCGACGCGCCAGACCCCGGAAGGTTCGGGCATCGCGGATCGACTCGATGAACATCGCCACGGAGCGGACCCGCTCGTCCTCGATGAGGATGGTCGCCATCGTGGTCGTGTCGACCATCGACTCGTTGCCGGTTGAGATGACGTGGCTGACGCCGATGTTCTGCTGCGCTGCGAAGGCCGAGATAGTGTGCGCGGTCGCGCCACTCTGCGACACGACCGCCATTCCGCCCGTGGTGAGCTCGGCCATCCGGCCGGACCAAGCGGGCACCTTGTCGACGAGGTTGATGAACCCCAGGCAGTTCGGTCCCACGCAGGTTACCCCGAGCTCCAGAGCGAGCTCGGTGATCTGCTGCTGCACGGCACGTCCGTTGGCGCCGATCTCGTCGAAGCCGGCGGCTAGCACCACAGCGAAGCGGATCCCCGCCGCAGCGATGTCGCGCAACGCGTTCGGGACAGCCTCGGCGGCCACCAGCAGCAAGGCCAGGTCGACCTGCTCGCCGATCTCGGCGCACGACTGGTGCGCCGGCTGTCCGTGGACGGTGCCACCCTTGCGGTTGACGAGATACACCTGACCCTCGAACCCCAGCCGGGCGAAGTTGGAGAACGACCCTGCGGACCAGGCGGAGCGCTCCGACGCCCCGACGATGACGACGTTGCGGGGCGCGAGCAGCGCGCTCAGGGAGTGGGTCCCGGTCATGTCGATCAGCGTCCCGTCCATTCAGGTTCTCTCTTTTCCGCGAAGGCCTTTGGCCCCTCGACGAAGTCGTGCGAGGCCAGCAACCGGTCGCGGCGGCCGTTGTCCTTGCGGAAGGCTTCGTCGATGCTCAGGAACTGGGCGTCGAAGACCGCCTCCTTGGTGAGCTGCACGGACAACGGCGAGCACCTGATGATCCGGTTGGCCCACGCCTGCGCCGTTGTCCTCAGCTCGTCGTGGGGAACGATCTCGTTGATCAGCCCGATCCGATGGGCCTCGGGCGCATCGATCAGGTCGCCGGTCAGGAGCATCCCCATGGCTAGCTTGAAGGGGATCTGACGTGCGAGTCGGTGAGCGCCTCCGGCACCGGCGAAGAGGCCGACCTTCGGCTCGGGAAGTCCCATGCGGGCGTGCTCCGAGGCCACGACAATGTCGCAGGCCAGGATGAGCTCGAGACCGCCGCCGGCGGCGACGCCGTTGACCGCCGCGATGATGGGCTTCGGGCAGTCGAAGTCACGGGTAATGCGCCCGAACGGGGGGCGGGCCTCGCCCTGAACGTCGCCACCCTGCGCCGTACGCTCGGCCGTGACCTTGAGGTCGTTCCCCGCGCAGAAGGCGCGATCACCTGCACCGGTCAGGATCCCGACCCACAGGTCAGGATCGTCGCGGAAATCTTCCCATGCCTCCGTGAGCTCGAGGTGCGCCTCGAGATGCAGGGCGTTCATCGACTCCGGCCGGTTGAGGGTCACGACCGCGACACGGTCGCACTTCTCGTAGGTAATGAATTGGTAGCTCATGAGGTTCTCCGGAATCTGGGTACGGTGAACGGCTTCTCGGTGCGGTCGAAGACGGCAACCAGCTCCGACCCAATCGGTGTGCTCGCGGCGTTCTCGCCGACGAGCGAGGCGTTGAACCGGACACCCTCCTGCGTTTCGACCGTTGCGAGGACGTACGGAGTCGAGAACCCCGGGTGGGCCTGGTGTACGACGGTCAGGCTGTACAACGTCGCCCAACCGCTCGCTGCACGCCACACAACGGCCGGCGCGAAGCAATAGGGGCAGCGGTACTTCACCGGCCACATGTACCCATCGCACGACTCACAGAACTGCAGCATGAGCTCGCCACGGACCGCGCCCTCGAAGAACGGGGCGCTGGCGTCGTCGTAGGTGAGCGCTGGGGCGTCAGTCGGCATGCTTGCTCCAGATCGTTGTCGAGTGGAAGTTGAGGACGCCACCGTTGCCACTGGCCAAGACGATGTCGTTCTTGGCTACCTGGCGGTCGCCGGCCTGTCCCCGTGCCTGCATGATGGCCTCCGACAGGGGGGTGAAACCCCACATGTAATAGCCCGACAGCTGCCCGCCACCGGTGTTGGTGGGCAGCGAGCCACCGGGACCGAGCTTGCCGTCCGCGACGAACGCACCGCCCTCACCTTTTTCGCAAAAGCCGTAGTCCTCCAGCGTCACAAGAACCGTGTACGTGTAGCAGTCGTAGAGCTCGAGAATGTCGACGTCGTCGCGCGTGATCCCCGCAAGCGCGAAGGCCTGCTCGCCGGCCTGCCGCGCGCCCGTGACGATCCCCGGGTCGCGTCCGGACATCTGGTTGTCCCCGGGCGCGGCTTGCGTTGCAGCCTTCAGGTGGACTGGCGGCTGCCGCAGATCCTTCGCACGTTCGGCGGTCGTCATCACGACGGCAACGGCACCGTTGGAGACCAAGCAGCAATCGAACAGGTGGAACGGGTCGGCCACCATGCGTGAGGCCTGGTGGTCCTCGAGCGTCATCGGCTTCTGCATCTGCGCGTGCGGGTTCATCCGTGCCCACTCGCGCTGGGCGACGGCGATCGCGCCGAGCTGCTCGCTCGTGGTGCCGAAGAGCTCCATATGCCGACGCGCCGCCAGCGCATAGGGGACATTGCCACCGAACTCGCCATACGCCGCCTTGAGGACGTTCATCCCGTCCCAGACCCCGCGAGCTGCGTACGCGGCACCCGCACCGACAGCCGGCTTCAGTGGGGTGTCGCCGAATACCAGGACCACATGGTTGACCAAGCCCGCTTCCAAAGCAAGGCTGGCGTACTGGACCATCGAGCCGACTGTCGAGCCGAATGCCCTCATCGAGTTCATCATCGACAGATCCTCGAACCCCAGCGAGAACTGCAGACGCGGATCCATATCGAGGTTTCCGTTGCCATTGAGCAGCAGCCCGTCGATATCGGTCCTCTGCAGTCCCGCATCGTCGAGGGCTAGACCGATCGCCTCGGCGGCGAAGTCCGCGGTAGTCCGCCCATAGATCTTTCCCATGGCAGTTACGCCTAAGCCCACTACTGCGGTATTCGCCGACCATCTCCGATGCGAAGTCACGCGGCTGAACGTAACTCTACTAACCCGAGCTGTCAAACTGAATTCGGTTTAGTAACGCGGGTGGGTTGCAGCGCCGAGAACTGGAAGCACTGCGACTGCATCACGCCCTCACGCCGATGCCACCCCGACGACACCTGCCGCGCGAATCGCGACCGCACAGCGACAGAACTGTCACCACGGCATGCGCTCGATACGACCGTGGCGTCGCAGCATTCTGCATTGCCATGGCGATCCTTCAGCCGAAACCCAACGGGCAAATGCGGAACCGGGCTGCTCCCAACGGAACCCGCGCAGATGATCGCCATACGCGGTGACACCAACAACTGCATGACAGCCAGGACGCATGAGAACTACGGTGCGCCAAGCACACGGAAGCATCGGAAACCGTTGCATATCCACATGCGAGTCAATTGCACCTGTGGAACGTTCGATACCAGCCGGTTGTCGTCCACCTCGATCAACCTCACCACTCGCCAACAGAAGATGCACTTCTCACACGGCACGCTGGTGAACCCAGCGGAGTTGACTCATACCGCCCGTGACCATGCCAGAATGAGATAGTCGGCGCAGGCGTGCTCACGTAGGTTACGGGAAGCGCAGTAGTCCCGTATCACCCACACCCGGTGGGTTATCCGTCCTCGTCGATCGCCGCCAACCCCGACCGGGTCAACGAAGGCATTTCTCCGACGTCAACCGGACTGCGCGTTCAATTCCGGCCTGAACACCGAGTGTGCTCGTCGCGATGTGCAGCGCGCGTGGGCATTGAGAATCGCCTCCCTGACCTCGGCTACTTCCAACACCCCGACTTGGATTCGAGCTGACCCAAGGCGTACAAGGTTCTTTCCGCCAAGAATTTCCGTCCGATTTACCATTTTCGATGCATGCCGGGTGGAGTACCTCATCTTGACTGAAGCAAACAATGTGCAACGGACGTAGAGTGGGGTGCGTAAAAGTGACGAAGGAGTTGGAATGGCGCGCCAAATAGTTGTCGAACACGTCGACGATATCGACGGAACGCCCATTGCGGAGGGAAAGGGCGAGACGATCGCCTTCTCTGTGAGTGGAATCGACTACGAGATCGACCTGTCGGCGAAGAATGCGAAGGAGTTCCACAAGAGACTCGATCACTACATCGATCACGCCACGAAGGTGGGTGGCCGCACGAATCGCTCCGCGGGCACACTCACGTCAGGTGGTGAGGTCAAGCAGAAGCCTACGCGGCGGGACCGTGACCATGTGAGGGCCGTGCGGGAATGGGCTCAGGAACAGGGCTATGACATCGGTGTCCGCGGGCGCATTCCTACCGAGATCGCGGAGGCGTATGACGCTGTTCATTGACGACCGAGCGCCGTTGTTATTTGAGTTCCACGGTCGAGTGAATGGAATGGAGACTGAGGGGCAAGCGGCATTCGCAAGCGGCGTGTCGACGAGAGTCCCTGCACTAAATTTTGCTCCATGACCTGTCATCGACCTGAATGCCAGGTCTTGGAGCAACCTCGACCAATCCCTTCCCTCCCGAGGAATGACAAGACCATCAAGGAACCCGATCTCCTTCGCGGCCTCTTCTGACTGGCGTTATCGACAAATATAATTGTGATACCTATTCGGCGAATCAGCGGCGTTGTTCTAGCGTCCACATGTCGACACCACCCCCCGCCACGACGTCACCCCCTGGTCTCCGAACCAGGAAGCGTTCGACCGGGCAGTGCGAGCCCTGGCATCTGCAGACCGCGTTCCGGTGGTCGGCAACGGCGGATCGAGTCCGTCCACGGCCACGGGCAAGCCTCGGACCGGCCAGTCTCGCGAGGCGTAGTCCGCACAGGGCACAGGGACGACGCCGGCCGAGCCGACCACTCCCCCAGCTACTTTCGAACCACAGCCCGATCGTCGGAGCCTCGACGAGACCCTGACGGGCGTCACCCGGGGAGGCCGCGACCGGTTTGCCAATTCCCGAGTCGATCACACGGAGTGTGGAATCGCCGGGTCCCAGGCCATAGGCAGCCCCGGGTCGGGCTCGACCACGCCAGTGTGCGCGTACCGTCCCCAAATCCTGCGCAGCTTCTTGCCGAGCAGCTCGACCTCGCCCCACTCAGCATCCCCGAGCATCGGAGAGCCTTCCCATGCCTTTCTTGTTCCGAGGAGCAACAACAGGCTCCACGCAGTGTGTTGCCCCGTAGCGAGACCCGCGGGGCCGCCAATCGAGGCGGTAGGTACACGCCCGAGCGCCTGCCTGGACCAGGCGATCTCGGAATTCGCTCAGCGGCACAGCAAGCATTAGATGCGTCATCGCGACCGTGTCGGGCCCGGGGCCCGTGAACGCCGACACATCGTCAGCATTCCAGCCGCAGATCACACCCAGATCCTGCAGGTTCTCGCCGAAGCTCGCTCCCAGAACCGGGAGGGGGATCGGTGCCCGAGACTGGATAGAAGGGTGGCGCCCCGACCGCACCGGATTGTTCCGCCCATGCGGCCGCGGTCGTGCGTTGCGCATCCAGAAGTGCAGCCACACTGGCAGTTCGAGGATCTTGCCCCACCTTCTCGGCAAACATCCTTCCGACGTCCTCGGCCAACTCCCGCGGTCGGACGACGTCCGGTCCCGGACCGCTTTGCATGATCGCGCGGGTGAACAGCCCGCACGCATCCGGGACCTCCATCAGCAGCCGGATCGAGACCGCTCCGGCGGACTGGCCGAAAACAGTCACATTGTCCGGGTCGCCTCCGTACCCCGGATGTTCGCCTTCACCCAACGTAAAGCCTCCACCTGGTCGTAGAGCCCGAGGTTGCCACTGCTGACACCGTCCAGGCACAAATACCCGAACCGCCAAGTCGGTAGTTGACGCTGACCACTACGACGCCAGCTTCCGCAGACATCGAGCTGCCGTCATACCAGTCCATCAGGCCCGCACCACTGTTGAACGCGCCGCCGTGGAGGAAGACCATGACCGGCCGGGCGTCGGCCGCAGATTCGCCAGCTTGACCTTGCCGCGGGCAACGAACGCCAGGACACTTTCGGTCGTGACAGGATGCGCGAGCGCGCTGGTGTTGACGACGCTCGACCGGATAGTTGTGTCGGCACGAAGTGTCGCAACGACGGCCAATCCTTGATCGGCGCGATCGAGCTCGAAAGCGTCCTGGAGCGCAGTCACCGGTTGACCTCCGAATCGCTTTGCTCGCAGTTGGCAAGTCAACTTCACCTCTACCGTCACCTCCCCAGAGGGGAAGCAGCCTGAGTCGCTGCCCAGTATGGGCTATCCGAACGAACAATGACGGTGAAGAACTCGTTTAGTTCACACCAACCGAGAACGACTCCAGACAGCTGGAATCGGTCACAAGCAATGTCGATCGATGGCCGCCTATGTCGGTGGAACTCACGAGTTGCGTCGCCCCGATCCCCGCCCACTCAGATGGGGATTGCAATTCCTTGTTTTAGTCGCATAGACTAAAAGTATGAAAACGATACCGGAGGCGCTCGAGGTCGTCGGCGCGGCGATCGTGCCGAGCGACCTGTTCGGCCCAATCACCCACGACCCGGCCGCTCAGCGCGCTGCCCGTCGGCGATTCCACCGGCTGTCGGTTCTGATTCACCCGGATCGGGTTGATCCCGCGTACGCCTCCCGCGCCGCAGCAGCATTCACGCACGCGTCCGACCTGTACCGCCGCTGGCAAGCTGCTGCGTCCAGCATGAATTCGGCCACGGCGATCGTGTTGAACGGCAGTCGCGGCTCCTACCGAATCGGGACTCGACATGCCCGTGGTTCGATCGCCGACCTGCACCATGCCACCGACAGCGGCGGCGCAGGCGTGGTGATCAAGGTTCCCCGCAGTGTCGCCTCGAACGCTCTGATCGACGCGGAACGGGCCGCGCTCACGGAGATCGCGGCGTCCGCCGAGGGCGGGAATGATTGGTTGCGCGCGTACTTCCCGCAGCTGATCGACCACCTCACCCACGCAGACCCTGTGACCGGCGCCCGGCGGCAGGTGAACGTGCTGGACTCGCTGACCACTGGATTCGTCACCCTCGCCGAGGTCCGGGCTGCATACCCGGGCGGGCTCGATCCGCGGGATTGGGTGTGGATGCACCGGCGTCTGCTTCGGGCTCTTGCCGCCGCGCATCGCGCCGGGTGGGTGCACACCGCGGTGACCGCGGACAACGTGCTCATTCACCCTGAGCGGCATGGAGTGGTACTGGCCGGGTGGTCGTTCGCCACCCG
>SEEV01000605.1 GCA_004211695.1 Rhodococcus sp. (in: high G+C Gram-positive bacteria) | reverse complement strand
AACTACCGGAAGATGGAGATCCGCGGCCGCGACGGCCTGCACATCAACGACCACTGGGGCGGGCAGCCCACCAGCTACCTGGGCATCTCCACCGCGAACTTCCCCAACTGGTTCATGGTGCTGGGACCCAACGGCCCGTTCACGAATCTGCCGCCGAGCATCGAGACGCAGGTCGAGTGGATAAGCGACACCATCGACTACGCCGAACGCACCGGGCTTCGAGCGATCGAGCCCACGCCGGAGGCCGAGGCCGCATGGACCGAGACCTGCACGGAGATCGCGAACGCCACGCTGTTCACCAAGGGTAATTCGTGGATCTTCGGTGCGAACGTCCCGGGCAAGGAGCCCAGCGTCCTGTTCTACCTGGGCGGCCTCGGCAACTACCGCGGCGTCCTCGCCGACATCACCGCCGACGGCTACCGCGGCTTCGCGCTGAAATCAGCCGACACCATCCCGGCCTGACGCCACAGTCCTAGTCGAGGACCGCCGGGTGCCACCGGACCGATGGCACCCGGCCCCGTCTCAACCACACAGGAGAACCACCCATGGGTGTGTACACCACCATCGACCCGGTCACCGGGGATCAGATCGCGCAGTACCCGGAGATCTCGGATGCGGAGCTGGACGCTCTCATCGGACGCAGCACGGCGGCATACCGTTCCTGGCGCACCACGCCGTTGGAGCAGCGCCGCGCCGTCCTCACTCGGGTCGCCGAGATCCACCGGGAGCAGGCCGAAGAGCTGGCGAAGATCCTCACCCTGGAAATGGGCAAGCCGATCGCGCAGGCCAAAGGTGAGGTGGCGCTGGTCGCCTCGATCTACCAGTTCTACGCCGACCATGTGGAGGAGTACACGGCGGACGAGCCCCTCGACATCACAGGGCCGGGCACGGCCGTCGTGCGCACCGAGCCGATCGGCCCGCTCGTCGGGGTCATGCCGTGGAACTACCCCTACTACCAGGTAGCCCGTTTCGCCGCCCCGAACATCGCCCTCGGCAACACGATCATCCTCAAGCACGCACGGAATTGCCCGCAGTCCGCCCTCGCCATCGAACGGGTCCTGGCCGAGGCCGGGTTGCCCGCGGGTGTGTACCTCAACGCCTTCATCTCCTCTGCGCAGGTCGCGGACGCCGTTGCGGATCGGCGTGTCCAGGGTGTGTCGCTGACCGGATCCGAGAAGGCCGGGTCCGCCGTCGGTGAGGTCGCCGGACGGCACATGAAGAAGTGCGTGCTCGAACTCGGTGGCTCGGACCCCTTCCTGGTGCTCGACGACGCCGATGTGGACGCGGCGGCGGCCGCCGCGGTCGTCGGGCGGCTCGGAAACGGCGGGCAGGCGTGCACCGCGTCGAAGCGGTTCCTCGTCGATGAACGTGTGTACGAGGAGTTCGTTGGCAAATTCGTCGACGGGATGGCCGGCTGGCAGCCCGGCGACCCGACCAGTCCCGACACGAAGCTCGGACCGCTGGCGTCGAACGCGGGGGTCGAGGAACTGGACGAGCTTGTCCAGGACGCGATCTCCTGCGGGGCCGAGGCGCTGTTGGGCGGCAACCGGCCGGAGGGGTCAGGGGCCTACTACCCGCCTACCGTCCTGGCGGGCGTCACCCGCGAGATGCGCGCCTTCAGCGAGGAACTGTTCGGCCCGGTAGCGGTCGTCTACTGCACTCGCTCCCTGGACGAGGCGATCGACCTGGCCAACGACTCCCCGTTCGGCCTCTCGTCCAGCGTGTTCACCTCGGACCCGGACAAGGCCGACCGCGTGGCCGCGGCGCTCGAGACCGGCATGGTGTGGATCAACGGCACCAGCAAGAGTTCGCCCGATCTGCCGTTCGGCGGTGTCAAGGGGTCGGGGTTCGGCCGCGAGCTCGCCAAGTTCGGCTTCAACGAATTTGCCAACAAGAAGCTGGTTCGAAATCCGAAGGGAACGAAATGACCAAGCGTGTTGAAGGCAAAATCGCCGTCGTGACCGGTGGTGCCACAGGCATGGGGCGCACGCACGCCCAGCTGTTGGCGGAAGAGGGTGCCGCCGTCGTCGTCACCGACATCGACGTCGAGGGTGGCAGGGAGACCGTCAAGCTGATCGAAAAGGACGGCGGGACTGCGTCTTTCGTGCAGCATGACGTCTCGAGTTCAGCCGACTGGAAGGTTGTCGTCGACCATGCCGTCGAGTCCCACGGCCGCGTCGACATCCTGGTGAACAATGCGGGCATCCTCGCCTTCAAGTCGCTGCAGGACACCGAGGAAGACGTGTGGGACCGCATCTTCGCGGTCAACGCCAAGGGCACGTACCTGGGTTGCAAGACGATCATCCCTGCGATGAATGAGTCGAAGGCGCCGTCGATCGTCAACATCTCATCGATGTACGGCATCATCGGCGCGCCCAATGCGGCCGCCTACGAGGCATCGAAGGGTGCGGTGCGGACTCTGACGAAGGCCGCTGCGGTGGACCTGCAAGAGTTCGGGATTCGCGTGAACTCTGTGCACCCGGGGGTGATTGCGACGGCGATGACAAACGACATACTGGCCGACCCCGAAGGGGAGAAGGCTCTCTTGGGCACCACCATCCTGGGCCGCGCGGCCCAGCCGGAGGAGGTGTCCACCGTGGTGCTGTTCCTGGCGTCGGAGGAATCGTCGTTCATGACCGGGTCCGAAGTCGTCGTCGACGGCGGCTACATCGCTCAATAGGAGCGGCTTTGCTTGATCAGTGCACCGCACCTCGGGTGGCATCAGCCGAGGAGCGGTGCACTGCGGTCGTTCTGGGCTGCTCCAGATCAGGCCGCGAAAGAAGGGCGCAGTGTGGTGACCAACCGTTGCCCGAAACCGTCATCCATGGGCGCGCCGCTCAGGAAGAACCGGTAATAGATCGGGCCGAGCAACAGATCGGTGACCATTTCGGGGTCGAGGTCAGCCCTCAGCTCTCCTCTGGAGATGCCGCGTTCCACCAGTGCGCTCACGTCCGCCAACCGGTGGCTCACCACCTGGTC
>SEEV01000604.1 GCA_004211695.1 Rhodococcus sp. (in: high G+C Gram-positive bacteria) | reverse complement strand
GCGGTGGAGGATGCGGTCACGGCCCACCAGCGGGCCAAACTCGAACGCTACGACAACACCCTGTTCGTGGTGCTGCGCCCGGCCCGGTATCTCGACGACGTGGAGAAGGTGGAGTTCGGGGAGCTCCACGTTTTCGTCGGCCCCGATTTCGTCGTCACCATCCGCCACGCGGAGTCCCCCGACCTGGGAGTGGTGCGACGCCGGATGGAACAGGCACCGGGCTTGCTGTGTCTGGGTCCCGAAGCAGTGCTGTACGCGCTTGGATCAGGTGGTCGACGAGTACGAACCCGTCATCGCCGGTCTCGAGAACGACGTCGACGAGATCGAGGATCAGTTGTTCACCGGTGACGCGTTCGTTGCCCGCCGAATCTACGCCCTCTCCAGCGAGGTGATCGAGTTTCAGCGCGCCACCCAGCCCCTGGTGGGCATGCTCGAGGCCCTGCAACGCGGGTCGGAGAAATATCATGTCGACCTGGAACTACAGCGGCATCTGCGCGATGTGCACGACCATACGATCCGCATCGTCGAGCGGGCCGACTCGTTCCGGGCGCATCTGCAGACCGCGCTGACCGTGCACGCCACCCTGGTGGCACAACAACAGAACGAGGAGATGCACCACCTCACCGAGGCGAGCCTCGCCCAGAGCGAAGAGGTCAAGAAGATCTCCGCCTGGGCCGCGATCCTCTTCGCCCCCAACCTGGTCGGCACGATCTACGGGATGAACTTCGACTACATGCCCGAACTGCATTGGGCGACCGGGTACCCCCTCGCGTTGTCCCTCATGCTGATCACCTCTATTGCCCTGTACATCGTGTTCAAACGCCAATGCTGGCTCTGAGCAAAAAGGACCCCGATGACCCTGCGCACCAACCTCGCCGGATAAGCGAGGGAGGGCCTGCCCACCGTCCGCCGCGGCCGGGCCCTCCACTGCGGGGGTGGCGCGGTGAGTCGGCGCGAGTTCAGTCCCCCGAGGTGGCTGCTGTTCGCCGTCGCCGCGTTCGCGCCCGCGGGTGGTCAGACCCGCGAGGGGTGCCGGTCACCTCGGTGGTGCGCTAAATCATTTTGCAGTAGCAGGGCGTTCGGTTCTGGCCACTGACAACCTTGCCCGCAGCGTCGGTGAGGGGCATACCGCCTGTGGGGTCGGGGACGTGCGTCAGGAAACAACGATGTTCGGCTCGATGGTTTTGTCTTCCGGTGGCTTCTGCTCCACCGCAAAGAGCGCCCTCGGAAACGGCTCCCGACTCGAGTCGAGGACACGCTTCACCGCTGCGACAACTCACCAGCCGCCATCGCGGCCCGAAATGTCCGAAACACCTCGGGGAACCGGGTCCCAGAAAGATCGCGCCCACAACATTGTCGTGTGGGTGGACACCGGTGACGACAGAGAGCGCAGTGCTCGAGTACGACACTGTTGCCCTCCAACAGTAAATGCCCGGAGCCGCCGCAGGAGCGAGGCTGCCAGAACCCCAGTGCACGTCCCCGGGACACCCACAGGGAGCGGGCGTTCTCGTCGTGCCCGCAACTACCTCACCCAACCCGCTGACAGCGCCACCGCGCCGGTGCCATCGTCAGAGGATGGCCCACGGTACCGAAGAACCTGACGAGAACCCGATAACCGAGCTGACCCCAGACGAAAGCTGGGAACTGCTCGGGTCGGGACAGTTGGGCAGACTGGCGCTGACGGTGTCCGGCCGGATCGAAATCTTTCCCGTCAACTACGTCCCCATCAGGGCAACGTGTACTTCCGCACCGCCGAGGGATCGAAACTCGTCGAACTCACCATCAACCGGAACGTCGCGTTCGAAGTGGACGAGATAGCCGAGAAATCGGGGTGGAGCGTGGTGGTCCATGGTGCCGCGCGGCGGCTGCAGAAAATCAGTGAGATCTCTGCGGCCGACGAGCTGCCGCTGCGATCCTGGCTGGCCACACCGAAGTTCAACTATGTCGAGATCGCGCCCACCGAGATCACCGGACGCCGACTGCAGTTCACTG
Organism: Rhodococcus sp. (in: high G+C Gram-positive bacteria); assembly: GCA_004211695.1. Lineage (GTDB taxonomy): Bacteria > Actinomycetota > Actinomycetes > Mycobacteriales > Mycobacteriaceae > Rhodococcus_F. The sequence goes on along the minus strand of SEEV01000604.1, from coordinate 989 downwards.
ACGGACCGGGACACTGACCACACCCCGGACCCGCCGGCTTACCGGTGACCGGTCTCCGTCCCCGACAGTGACCGGCCACTGGCAGTGCTGGACACCGCACACAATTGCCCGATCCACCAGTCTCGCCACAATGCCGGAATCCGCCGCAACACGGTCTGGTTCCTTCTGCTCGCCTATCTGCTGAGTTGGGCGGGTGTGGGTGCCGATGCTCATCGCACCCGACCGGTTGCAGTACCTGCACTACCTCGGCAGTCTCGGGCCGCTGGTGGCGGCGTTCAGCATGCGGCTCCACGCTTGCGGCCGCGAAGGCGTCACCGAGCTGGTTCGGCAGATGTGCCGGTGGCGGATCCCGGCCACGCAGTCCCGGCGCCGAGCGCTCCCGTTCAGATCTTGCCGATGTCGGTCCCCTCGTAGAACTCCCGGCGTTGCCGACCCCGCCGCGCGGCGGTGATCGCTGAACGTGAACGGCTCGGGCAGGTAACCGCTGTTTCTCGATCCCACTTGAATTCGCAAGCCCAGCCGTCACCGGCAGGCGTGGCGGCCCAGCGAGGCGAGCATCGGAGTCACACGCTGTCGATGCGAAAGTGGTACACCAACTGCAGGGTCCCGGCGGCATGACCAGCTGCCGGAACCCCGAACCCCGTCCGGTGAAGGGGTTAGGTCGTGGTGGTTTGGTCGGGTGAGTCGCTGGGCTCGATGACCTTTGTTTCCTCACGTGCCCCGGGGGTGATTTCGATGCGGCGTGGCTTGGCCCTTTCTGCCACGGGGAGGGTGACCGTCAGCACCCCGTTCTCGTAGGTGGCGGCGATGTGGTCGGCGTCGATGTCCTGGCCGAGGGACAGCTGACGCAGGTAGCTGCCGGTGAAGCGTTCGGAGGTCAGCCACTGCACGTCGTGTTCGGTGCGTTCGCTGCGTTGGGCTTTCACGGTGAGGATGCCGCCGTCGACGCTGACGTCCACCGTTCCGGGGTCCACGCCCGGGAGGTCTGC
>SEEV01000603.1 GCA_004211695.1 Rhodococcus sp. (in: high G+C Gram-positive bacteria) | reverse complement strand
GTACCGGACGCTGTGTGCGGACTGCTCGGGCTACTGACCTCTGGAGAAACCAGCGACAACGCCGTCTCACAGGTCGACCAGGCGATGCACTGCCTGCGGCACCGTGGGCCGGACGAGCATGGGACCTGGCACGACGACCACGTGGTCTTCGGGTTCAATCGGCTGTCGATCATCGACATCGAACACTCCCACCAGCCTCTGCGGTGGGGTCCGGAGGAGAATCCGGAGCGGTACGCGCTGACGTTCAACGGTGAGATCTACAACTATCTGGAGGTGCGCGCCGAACTCGCCGAACAGTTCGGCGCCCAGTTCGTCACCGAGGGCGACAGCGAGGCCATCGTCGCCGCATTCCACTACTGGGGCGAGGATGCCGTCCGCCGTCTGCGCGGCATGTTCGCGTTCGCGATCTGGGACACGCAGACGCGGGAGTTGTTCATCGCCCGCGACCCCTTCGGCATCAAGCCGCTCTTCCTGGCCACGGGTACCGGCGGCACCGCCTTCGGCAGCGAGAAGAAGAGCCTGCTGGAGCTGGCGAGCCTGATCGGCATCGGCACCGAACTCGATCCGCGGGCCGTCGAGCACTACACCGTTCTGCAGTACGTCCCGGAGCCGGAAACCCTCCACAAGCAGATCCGCAGGCTCGAGTCCGGCTGCTTCGCCCGGGTGCGCCCCGGTGAAGAACCCGTGATCACGCGGTATTTCACCCCCACGTTCCCGGTGCGCCCGTTCGCCGCGGGCACGGAGCGGGCACGGTACCGCGAGATCGCGGAGGCGCTCGAGGATTCGGTCGCCAAGCACATGCGCGCCGACGTCACGGTCGGTTCCTTCCTGTCGGGAGGCATCGACTCGACGGCCATCGCGGCGCTCGCGATGCGCCACAACCCGAACCTGATCACCTTCACCACCGGTTTCGAGCGCGAGGGCTATTCGGAGGTCGACGTCGCGGCCGAGTCGGCCGAAGCGATCGGCGCACGCCACGTGGTGAAGGTGGTGAGCCCGTCCGAGTTCGCGGCCGCCATCCCCGAGATCGTCTGGTACCTCGACGACCCTGTCGCCGACCCCGCGCTGGTTCCGCTGTGGTTCGTGGCGAAGGAAGCGCGCAAGCACGTCAAGGTAGTGCTGTCGGGTGAGGGCGCCGACGAGCTGTTCGGCGGGTACACCATCTACCGCGAGCCGATTTCGCTCAAGCCGTTCGAGTACCTGCCGAAGGGTCTGCGGAAGGCGGCCGGGAAGCTGTCCGAGCGCATCCCCGAGGGCACCCGCGGAAAGAGCCTGCTCAATCGCGGATCGCTCACCCTCGAAGAGCGCTACTACGGCAACGCGCGCAGCTTCAACGACGCGCAGCTGCGTGCCGTCCTGCGCGACTTCCGGCCGGAGTGGACGCACCGCGACGTCACCGACCCGATCTACGCGCAGTCGCAGGGCTGGGATCCGGTGGCCCGGATGCAGCACCTCGACCTGTTCACGTGGTTGCGCGGCGACATCCTCGTCAAGGCCGACAAGACGACGATGGCCAACTCGCTCGAGCTGCGGGTGCCGTTCCTCGATCCCGAGGTCTTCAGGGTGGCGTCGCAGGTGCCGCTGGATCAGAAGATCACCAAGAGCACCACCAAGTACGCATTGCGTCAGGCGCTGGAGGGCATCGTGCCCGGGCACGTGCTGCACCGGGCGAAGCTCGGTTTCCCGGTGCCGCTGCGGCACTGGCTGCGCGGCACCGAACTGTTCGACTGGGCGCACGAGCAGATCGAGGCGTCCGGCACCGATCACCTGCTCGACAAGGCCGCCGTCGCGAAGATGCTGAACGACCATCGGGACGGCGTGTCCGACCACAGCCGCCGCTTGTGGACCGTGCTGATCTTCATGGTGTGGCACGGCATCTTCGTGGAGAACCGCATCGTTCCGGAGATCTCCGAGCCGGCATACCCGGTGTCCCTGTAGGCGCTTCGCGCCGGTGAGTGGTTGACGAGTCCCTGGACTCGTCAACCACTCACGAGCGGCGAAGCCGCCTCTTACGGCAGGACCGCGGCGATCTCGTCGGCGGCGGTGGAGCCGTAGGCGTCCGCGAGTCGCTTGACAGCCTCGTCGCGGTCGAAGGTCCATTCCTGGGTTCCGACGGTCTCGAGCACCAGCACGGCCACCAGCGACCCCAGCTGCGCGGAGCGCTCGAAAGTCAGGCCCGCGCTGTGCGCGAGGAGGAATCCGGCCCGGAATCCGTCACCGACACCGGTCGGGTCGACCTTGGCCTTCTCGGGAACGACGGAGACGCGGGTCCAGTTGCCCTCGGAGTCGACGATCTCGACGCCCTTGGAACCGAGCGTCGTGACGCGGACGCCGACCTGGGCGCGGATCTCCTCTTCGGACAGGCCCGTCTTCTGCTGCAGCAGGCCCCACTCGTATTCGTTGGTGAAGAGGTACTTGGCGCCCCGGATGAGCGCGGACGCCTCCTCGCCGTTCAGCCGGGCAAGCTGCTGCGACGGGTCGGCGGCGAACGGGATGTCCTGGCGGCGGCATTCCTCGGTGTGACGAATCATCGCCTCGGGGTCGTTGGCCCCGATCAGGACGAGCTCGAGCGGCGCCGAGTCCTGCGCGATGCCCGACAGCTGGATTTCGCGGGCCTCACTCATCGCGCCGGGGTAGAACGACGCGATCTGCGCCATGTCCTCGTCGGTGGTGCACACGAAACGCGCGGTGTGCGCGGTCGTCGAGATGCGGACGGCGGTGCAGTCGACGCCGTTGCTCTCGAGCCACCGGCGGTAGTCCGCGAAGTCGGCCCCGACAGCCCCGACCAGCAGCGGAGAACCGCCGAGGACGCCCATGGCGTAGGCGATGTTGCCGCCCACTCCCCCGCGCCGGACGACGAGATCGTCGACCAGGAAGCTCAACGAGATGTGGCTGAGCTGATCGGCGAGCAGTTGCTCGGCGAACCGGCCCGGAAACCGCATCAGGTGGTCGGTGGCGATGGAACCGGTTACCGCAATTGT
>SEEV01000602.1 GCA_004211695.1 Rhodococcus sp. (in: high G+C Gram-positive bacteria) | reverse complement strand
GCATGGGGCATGGGGCATGGGGGTCGCTAACACCCTCGCCGCCACCACCGCCGGCGCCGACGTCGTCGACGGCGCGCTCGGCGGCTGCCCCTTCGCCCCTGGCGCCAGCGGCAACACCGCTACCGAGGACATCCTGTTCGCAACCCGCCCCAGCTACTTGGACCCGGCGACGTTCGCACGGATCGTCAAGACCTCCGAAGAACTTCTCACAGATCTCGGTGAGGCGCCCACATCGAAGGCCGCCCAGGGCGCACGCTCACGCGCACACGCCTTCGAATGGGTCATCGGAGACCGCGTCACTACGTCCGGGCGATAGTGCCGGTCATGCACGACACCATCGACCACGCCCGGTCACCCCGGAGCCCGACCACCCAAGGTTCGCGTAATCCGTTCTGCCCGCGGCACAAGCACATCCACCCACTCCTGGCACCGCTCACGCGGCATCCGAAGCGTTGGGCCGCTGATAGTGACCGCTCCGACAATCTCCGCAGTCGCATCGAAGACCGGCGCCGAGAGACCGGAACCCGCATCATCGCGCTCACCCTCGGTGACCACGTATCCGTCGGTTCGAACCTGCTCAACGAGCTTCCTGAAGTCTGCCGGATCAGTGACGGTCGACGCGGTAAACGACTGGAGCGGGCGACCCAGCACCCGCTCCAATAGAGGCCGGTTATAGGCGAGCAACACCCGCCCCGCCGATCCCACCGTCAACGGAAGAATCTTACCGACATGCATCTCCCGCCGAAGCGACCGGCGGGTCTGCGCGAGCGCCACGCAAACCCGGAACTCTTGCTCACACTGGAAGAACGAAGCTGCCTCCCCGGTGATCTCGCGCAGTTCTTCAAGCACTGGCTGCACTACCGCCAGCACATCCAGGTTTGTCGTGGCGATCGCAGCCCAATATGCCATGCGCGCACCGACCCGAACTTCGCTCCCGCTGCGGTCGAGCAAACCCTGGACGATCATGTTGCTGACTAAACGGTGCACCGTCGAGACCGGCAGCCCGGTGGTCTGCTGCAGCTGGCTCACTGTCATCACCGGCATTACAGGGGAGAAGGCGTCGAGAATTTCAGCAATCTTGCCGAGCACAAGTAGCGGCTGCGGCTTTGGGGACCCACCGTCACAATGTTGCACAGCTTCATCGTATTGTATTACGCCTTAAAGAAATACAGCCATACGAGCGATTCTGAGCACACTCGTCGAAAGACCGCAACGTCGTATGGACCCTCATTCGACACATCGCCTGAAGCCCCATCTCGAACTTGCATGCGGAACATACCCGTCGCGCAGAGGGCGCGAAGACGAGCCGGTCCGCGCAATCGCCCCGCCCGGCGAATCCTCCTCACACCCCACAGCACAATATCCGCTCGTGCCGCAAAGACAGAATGATATGACCGAAGATCAAACAATGCTCGATTTCGCTCGAATCTGGGCCCCTTATGGAGGCGCACCCGCGAGGGACATCTTTGTGACGTTTGGCATGAGCGCCGCCCAATTCTACGAGAATATTTCGCGGATACTCCGTACCCTGGCGGCACGTCAGATACCAGAGGCCGAGTGGTGTGGATTGAAGGAAATTGCTTCCCGGCACCGTCGCGTCTCAGGCGATGCCGGGGTGGGCTGCGCACACCGACGCGGGTGTCGCCCGCTGCGATGCACATGCAGTCCGCGGTCCGAGATGAGTTCGTCCACCCGCCGCCGACCCTGCGCATTCGGGGAAGCGCGCCGGGGCGAGGGCGGCGGTGCAGGCGCAATACGCCCTCACTCAACGACATCGCGCCGCGCGTGGGATCTCCGGGGTGTCATAATCCCGCGGGATGTGGTTCCCGACCGGCTCGCCCGCTCCAGCATGGGTGCCGGTCCACGAAGACATGCGGTAACAGGCGGATTACGTTGAACCCGGCGGCCTCGTTCACGCTCCGCGGCGAGGTGTCGTCCAACTACGCGCGCCGCGAGTGGGACGACGACAAGTACGTGTCGGTGTGACTACACAGGCAGCACGGGGCCACACCGTCCCAATTGAGACGGAATCCCGAGACGCACTTACTCCGTGCCGGCACCGAACCAGCTCATTATCGAGAACCGGCGCCGTGAATTGCGAAACGTCGTCGCCAGGCCAGAATTACCGGTACGACGCCAACCTCGAGCGCGATTGCAACGATTCCGATGCTGTGCGGACGTCCGGTCTGCTTCCACGACCACAGACGTGCCAATCCCCCAATGAACACCGTCCCCAGGGCAGCGGTGACGGCGGGCGAGTCCTCCACCGTGCCTAATCGAGAGAGGATGATCGGCCCGACAGCAGCCTTGAAAACATTGGCGTATCGGAGTTCTCCGTCGATTGAAGCGGAGACCTCAGATGAATTCGCGGGCACTGCCTGCGCCCCCAGCAGAACCTGCTGCACTCCGCTGATGGTCGGGACCAACGCCATGAGCCCGAGGGTCCACTGCATACGGGTTCGGGTGCGGTCACGCGTGGTCGTTGTCATTGCTTCTCTTTTCGGTCGGTTGCTTCATTTTTCGAGTAGGCGAAACGCGGTCGTGAACCCGGCCGCGAGGATCTCGTTGGACAGCGTCGGGTCCGACACCGCCCGCGACAACTGCAGGGTCCCGATCAGGCTCGACATCAGGCCGATCGCTATCGTTCGCGCCGCGGCTGTGTCGTCGATGTGGGTACGACTGGCGACGATGGTGATCATGGCCGCGATGCCATCCGTGAACGATTGCTGCACAATCGGTGTCGACCGACTGATTTCGCTGAGCAGGGCGGCGGAAGGACATCCGTTCTCACGCTGGTCACGATGACTCGCCGACAGATAACCCTCGATGTAGGACTGCAACGAGTGGCCGTCGTCGGGTAGCGCCCGCAGAGTATCCAGCTGCTTCGTCAGCTGATCGGCCAAGACCACCGCGACGAGTTCGTCCTTCGACGCGAAGTGCGCGTAGAAGGCGCCGTTGGTCAGCCCGGCGTCGGACATCAACGCACTGACGC
>SEEV01000601.1 GCA_004211695.1 Rhodococcus sp. (in: high G+C Gram-positive bacteria) | reverse complement strand
GCCCGCGACGTCCGGCTCAGCCGTGACGTCGCGATCAAGGTCCTGCGCGCCGACCTCGCCCGCGACCCCACGTTCTACCTCCGGTTCCGCCGCGAGGCGCAGAACGCCGCGGCGCTGAACCATCCGGCGATCGTGGCCGTCTACGACACCGGCGAGGCGGAGACCGACGCGGGACCGCTGCCGTACATCGTCATGGAGTACGTCGACGGCGACACGTTGCGGGACATCGTGCGCGGCGAGGGCCCGATGGCGCCCCGCCGCGCGATGGAAGTCATCTCCGACGTGTGTGCGGCGCTGGACTTCAGCCACCGCAACGGCATCGTGCACCGCGACGTGAAGCCCGCCAACGTGATGATCAACCGTGCGGGCGCGGTGAAGGTGATGGACTTCGGCATCGCGCGGGCGATCTCCGACGCGTCCAGCCCGATGACGCAGACCGCTGCCGTCATCGGCACCGCCCAGTACCTGTCGCCGGAGCAGGCCCGCGGCGAGCAGGTCGACGCCCGCTCCGACGTGTACTCGCTCGGTTGTGTGCTGTTCGAGATCCTCACCGGAGAACCCCCGTTCAAGGGTGACTCGCCGGTCGCGGTCGCGTATCAGCACGTCCGGGAGGACCCGCAGACCCCGTCCGCGGTCAACCCCGACATTCCGCGCGAGCTCGACTCGGTGATCCTCAAGGCGATGAGCAAGAACCCCGCCAACCGCTACCAGACCGCTGCGGACATGCGCAGCGACCTGGTCCGGGTCCTCGGTGGGCAGCGCCCCAGCGCGCCGATGGTCATGAGCGACGAGGACCGCACCACGATCCTCGGTGCCGTCGACTCCGGCGCGGGCCACTACCGGCGCCCGCCCGCAACGTCCGCTACCGCGGCGCCGAAGACGGACGCGGCAGAACCCGACAAGAAGAAGAACCCGATGCGGGTCGCGCTGCTGGCGTTGGGCGCCCTCATCGTCGTCGGCATCGTCGGCGCATTCCTCTGGTCCGTCGGCCCGGGATCGAAGGCCGATCAGGTCACCATGCCGGATGTCACGAACCAGGCCGCAGACGACGCCGAGACGACGCTGCAGAACCTCGGCTTCCGCGTCGCCCGGCAGCAGAAACCGGACGCCGTGGTGGCCACCGGCAACGTCATCACCACCCGCCCCGTCGGCGGCGTGCAGGTGGACCAGGGCAGCACCATCACCCTCGAGGTGTCCTCGGGCCCCGAACAGGTGAAGGTCCCGCGGCTCGCCGGTCTGACCCAGCAGGAAGCGCAGCAGGAGCTGAACGCGGTGGGTCTGCGGCTCGACACCGGTGTCGGCCGCGCACCGTCGGACGTGTCCGACGTCGACAAGGTGATCGATCAGAACCCGTCCTCGGGCGCGAGCATCTCCCTCGATTCGGAGGTCGCGATCACCTTGGGAACCGGGCCGGAACAGATCCGTATCCCCGACGTCACCGGCCAGAAGGTCGAGGTCGCGCAGGCGAACATCGAGGGCGCCGGTTTCAAGGTGCAGATCCAGAACATCGATTCCGGAGTACCCAAGGGACAGGTCGTGTCCACCGACCCCGTCGGCGGCTCCACCGCCGCCAAGGGCGACACCATCCAGATCCGGGTGTCCAACGGCAACAACATCGAGATGCCCGACCTGACGGGCAAGACGGTGTCGCAGGCACTCGCCGAGCTGCGCAGCGCCGGCTGGAGCGGGTCGTCGGCGTCGCTGAATCAGACGCAGACGTCGACGCTGGACCCGGAGATGGTCGGCAAGATCATCAGCCAGGAGCAGCCGCCGGGATCGGAGATCACCAAGAACGGTGTCGTCTCGGTCGGTGTCGGCGCGCTCGGCATCCCGCGGTAGGCGGCTCCGCCGCCTGTGAGTGGTTGAGGAGTCTCAGGACTCGTCAACCACTCACGGGCGCTACGCGCCCAATGCCTGTGCGACCTCGGCTTCGAGTGTGGCGACGAGCGATTCCTTCGGAGCGTCCCCGCACACGGTGAGCCAGTTGGCGAGCATGCGGTGACCGCCCTCGGTGAGCACGGACTCCGGGTGGAACTGCACGCCGTGGATGGGGAGTTCCCGGTGCCGCATCGCCATGACGATGCCGCTGTCGGTGTGGGCGGTGACCTCGAGTTCGTCGGGGATCGTGTCTTCCAGGACGGTCAGTGAGTGGTACCGGGTGGCCGTGAACGGGTCGGGCAGACCGGCGAGTACTCCCTCGCCGGTGTGGTGCACCACGCTGGTCTTGCCGTGCAGCAGTTCGGGTGCCCGGTCGACGGTGGCGCCGAACGCGGCGCCGATCGCCTGGTGTCCGAGGCAGACCCCGAGGAGCGGTGTCTTCGCGGCGGCGCATGCCGTGACCAGGTCGATCGTCGCGCCGGCGCGCTGCGGGGTGCCGGGGCCGGGGCTCAGCAGGATGCCGTCGAAGTCGGCCGCCGCCGCCGCGACGGCGTCGGGCCCGGTGAGGTTCGGATCGTCGTTGCGCCAGACCACGGCCCGTGTTCCCAACTGTCCGAGGTACTGGACCAGGTTGAACACGAAGCTGTCGTAGTTGTCGACGACGAGAATCCTCATGGAAGCAGGGTATTCTGCCCCGTTCCTGTCCCGCACGGCCGGGGACCGTTCTTCTCTAATGCCCCGCGTAGCCGGGCACGGTCAACTGGCCGGACGAGGCCTCCGAGTAGCCGAGCCCGAACCGCGTCGCGTACTGCTTGAACACCCGGATCCCGGGTTCATTGGCGAGTGCCGCCTCGAGACGCGCGGGATCACCGATCGCGGACATGACGTACGGCGGGCTGTAGGTGCGGCCGTGCAGCAGCAAGGTGTTGCCGATGCAGCGAGGTGCCGACGTGTTGACGATCCGCTGGTCCTGCATGCTGATGGCCTCGGCACCGCCCACCCATAGCGCGTTCAGCACGCTCTGGACGTCCTGCTGGTGGACGACGAGATCGTCCGGCGACGCGTCGACGGGGTACTTGCCGTCCGCGTCGCGGGGGGCGTCGGTGAGCGTGACGGTGACTCC
>SEEV01000600.1 GCA_004211695.1 Rhodococcus sp. (in: high G+C Gram-positive bacteria) | reverse complement strand
TCGAACGTGTACGAGGTGGTCTGGTAGATCGGCAGCGCCCGCGCCTTGGTGGTCGCGTCGGACGTCTGCCCGGCGTGGATCTGCTTGGTCTCGAACGACCAGTTGACGGTGGGATCGATACTCTCGGTCACGAGTGGTGTCCTCCGGATTCGGTGAGGTGGATGGGGTGAATCAGTTGTCGCCGGTGAGTGTTTCGACCACGGTGTGGACCGGGGTCTGGTTGCGGGTCAGGTCGAGGACGGGGCAGTGCGCATCGACCGCTTCCTGCAGTTCGAGATAGCGCTCCTGCGATTCCGGGCCGGTCAGCGTCACGACGACCCGCACTTCGCCGAACCCGGGACGGACGGCGTCGTCGAAGCCGAAGAAGCCGCGCACGTCGAGGTCTCCCTCCGCGCGCGCCGAGATGTCGTCGACGCGGATGCCGAGCTTCTCGGCCCAGAAGCGGTAGGTCACCACCTGGCAGGACAGCAGTGAAGCGAGGTAGTACTCCACGGGATTGGCGGCGGAGTGGTCGCCGCCGAGCGCCGGTGGCTCGTCCACCTCGACGCTGTACTTGCCGATCGACACGGTGCTCGCGACGGCGTCGTGTGCCTCGGCGGAGGCGCGGAAGACGACCTGAGCGTTCGCGGAATCCTGGGAGACGGCGTCGCGGGTGGCGCCGATGACGGACGCAAGATGTGAAACGGATGCAGTGGTCACGTGAATACGAATCCTTCGAGAACGTGGGTGTGCAGGAAGAACCCGGCGTGGAGACGATCACGCCGGGACGGGTCCGATCAGGAGATCGGACACCCCGAGGTACACACCAACGCGAAATCGACATGGCGGCGCCGCGTCAGCAGCTCGCCGGAGTCGATCACGCGGGATTCGGTCACGGATCAGACTGTAACCGCACGACACGCATTCCGACCAGTCCCATAGGAAATTCCGCTCACCCAGTGGGCAGCGCGCGGCATAGGGCGTCGACCGTGGCCGAGAATCGCGCGGACGACGGTGTGCTGTAGCCGACGACGAGCCCGTCGGGCCGGTTCGCGGGACCGTCGGGATGACGGAACGTGCGCAGACCCTCCACGGCGAGACCGAGGGACGCAGCCCGCTCGAGGGTGGCCGCCTCCGTCCCGGCGGGAAGTTCGAGGACGGCATGCAACCCGGCCGCGATGCCGGTGACGTGCACGTGGGGTGCGCGGGCGGCGAGGGTCTCGACGAGGGTGTCGCGCCGGCGGCGGTACAGGGTGCGCATCCTGCGGACGTGCCGATCGAACGCGCCCCGTTCGATGAAGTCGGCCAGGGTGAGCTGGTCCGTCGCGCTGACCCATCGCTCGTACACGCCCTTGACTGCCAGGACGTCGTCGATGAGGCGTTCCGGCAGCACCATCCACCCCACCCGGATCGCGGGGGACAGGGATTTGCTCACCGTGCCCAGATACACCACCCGGTCGGGGGCGAGACCCTGCAGGGCGCCGACGGGTTGACGGTCGTACCGGAACTCGCCGTCGTAGTCGTCCTCGATCACGATCCCACCCGTCGTGCGCGCCCATTCCACGAAAGCCGTTCTCCTGCCGGGATGGAGTGGCCCGCCGGTGGGGAATTGATGAGCCGGGGTGAGAAGGCACGCCGACAGGCGTTGCCCCGTCGCATCCGGGGGCTGCGCTCCGCGGGTGTCGAGCTGCAGGGGGACGGTGACGACTCCGGCGTCGCCGAGAAGTCCGCGATGCAGGTGCAACCCGTATCCTTCGACGGCCATCGGTCCCTTCACGGCGCGGGCGAGCAGCCACAGCCCGTGCCCCGAGCTCGCGCTGACCACGATGCGGTCGGGATCGGTGCGCACTCCTCGTGCGCGAGGGAGGTATTCGGCGAGGGCGTGGCGGAGTTCGGGGCGGCCGCGGGGGTCGCCGGGGCCGAACGCGTCGTGGGGCGCCGCGGTGAGCGCCCGGCGGGCCGACGTCATCCAGGCGGCACGCGGGAACTCCGCGACATCGGGCGAGCCGGGCAGCAGGCTCAGAGCCGGACGCGCGACGGTGGCCGCCGGGGTGCGTGTGCGGCGCGGCGCCTCGTCCGCCCGGTCGGCGACCCGGGTCCCCGACCCCTGCCGGGCGGTGAGCCAGCCCTCCGCCACCAGTTCGGAGTACGCCTCGGCGACGGTGTTGCGGGCGACGCCGAGGTCGAGCGCCAGGGTGCGGGAGGGTGGCAGGGTGGTGCCGGCGACGAGCCGTCCCGAGCGAATCGACTCGCGCAGCGCCGAGATCAGGTGTGCGCGCAACCCGGCCGAGCGCGTCCCGACGGATGCCGTGAGGTCCAGGTGCAGGTCGCGGCCCAGGCCCGAATTGGCCCAAGATTCCATGGATGAATTGAACCACGGAGATGGGCTATTGCGCGCCTACTGTTCTTCGTATGACCACAACAGAGCGCAAGACCCGAGTCGATCTCGCACGCAAGGCGCCCGCCGTCTACAAGGCGATGATTGCCCTCGACGCCGCAGCACGACAGGGCCTCGATCCGGAACTGGTCGAGCTGGTGCTCACCCGCTGCTCCCAGATCAATCACTGCGCGTGGTGCATCGACATGCACACCGCCGACGCCCGCAGGATCGGCATCTCCGAACAAAAGTTGTACCTGCTCAACGCCTGGGAGGAAGCCCACGGCCTGTACACCGACAGGGAGCGCGCGGCGTTCGCGCTCGCCGAGGCGATCACCGTGCTGACCGACGGCTTCGTCCCCGACTCGGTGTACGAGGAGGCCGAGGAGTACTTCGACGAGACAGAACTGGCTCAGCTCATCTCGCTGGTGCTCACGATCAATGCGTGGAATCGCATCGCCGTGAGCACCCGCAAGACGCCGCGGGTGCGCTGAGCGCGGCAGTGACAATCCGCTCCGCGTTCGTCTCCGTCTGAGTCCGCTCAGAAGTTTCCGCGGGCGGCTTGTTCGCGTTCGATGGCTTCGAAGAGGGCTTTGAAGTTGCCGATGCCGAAGCCGAGGGAGCCGTGGCGTTCGATGAGTTCGAAGAACACGGTG
>SEEV01000161.1 GCA_004211695.1 Rhodococcus sp. (in: high G+C Gram-positive bacteria) | reverse complement strand
AGGGCCAGTGGAACAACCCGACACGAGAGGTCGGACGATCACCGATGCCCGCACCCCACCCGCTGCCGCACAACCACATTCACACCGACCTCATCAGTTGATCGGTGCATCTGGGCTTAACGGCCTGCCACAACGGATCCCCGGGCAACGCCTCGTCCCTGGCGGTGTCGACGGACCGGACCGCATGTCCCGGCACGCCCGCACCCCCGAGACGGTCCGCGCAGATCTCACACGACACCTGAGCGGCGTCCGCGCAGGCCGGATGGACACACCGCACGATCCCGGACCCCTACACCAATGGCAACAGGAGGAACCTTCGTGATAGGTGGCGGCACTCTCAACTGGTTGGTGTCGAACTTCGCCAGCAACGTCCCGCGCGTGACGCACGCCGCGCTGGTCTCGGCTGACGGTCTCCTGATGGCCGCGAGCGCGCACCTTCCGCTCGACCGAGCCGAACAGCTCGCCGCGGTGACCTCAGGTCTGGTCAGTCTCTCTGCCGGTGTGTCGTCGCTGTTCGAGGGCGGCGGGGTCCTGCAGTCGGTCGTGGAGATGCACCACGGCTATCTGTTGTTGATGAGCGTCGGGGATGGCTCGCAGCTTGCTGCCCTGACCACGGCCGAGTGCGACATCGGACAAGTCGGTTACGAAATGGCGGTTCTGGTCGAGCGCGTGGGGTCCGAAATCGAGGCCGTGCCCCGTTCGGCAGTTCGGTCATGATTCCGACAGCAATACCTCCGGCTGGCACTCGAGGGGCGCCTAATCCTTTGCCCGACCGGGTCACCCCGGCCAAGAGCGTTATAGCCGGAGGTTTCGGTGTCGGGAAGACGACCATGGTCGGAGCGGTGTCAGCACGGGACCTGACCATCAACGAGATCGGGTCCCGGTTCGGGTTCTCGACACCGGCCTTCTTCAGCCGGGAATTCACCGCGCGGTACAGGGTCAGCCCGCGCCGGTACCGCCTGGAGAACGGCTGGACCCGCCTGGACTGACGCAGCACCGCCCACGCAGGATTCGGGGCGAGGGCGGCTGCGCCGTCCCCGATGTCGCGTTGCAGGGCGGCCGCGGTGGCGGAATTCGCTGTCGTAGTCGTCTTCGGCGATCCAGGCCCCGAATCGTTCGGCCCGATCGAGGAGTGCGAGTCGGCGCTCGAAGGGAGACGGTGACCTCGACTGGGAACTGGTACCTGGTCGTCGTCGCCTCCGCACTGCGTCGAAGCCGACCTGCCACCGGCGTCAGGTTGGATGAGCTTGGCGGTGGGTTCGCGTTCGATGCAGGTGGCCAACGTTGATGCCTTTGAGATCCGGATACGCTGACGACTTGGTCTGCGGTGCAGCGGAGTTCGCGTGCCGGGCCGATGGAGGAATCGATCGTTTCCCGCAGGGGTATCCGACGTGGGTCGCTATAGCGCATCAGGCCGCGAGTGGACTGCGGCAGCCGGGCGCCCTACGTCCGCACCCAGAGTTCGGCGGCTGGCCGGCGGCTGGCCGGTAGGGGCGATCCCGCCTTCAGTTGGCCGCTGAGGATCCCCGCCCGCAGCTGTCCGTAGAGGCGGCGGTACGCGGGTGGCGACGAGCCCGCCCATTGTGGGTTGTTACTCACAGATGACATACCGGTACCACCAACTCCCTCGAAATTGGATCTGTTGGACTGCCCGGATCAGGTCAACTATAGGAACCACACACACACCGTCAGTGTGAACGCAATCGCAGAGCGAAGAGCGACGTCAGTGCGCGTGCTGGAGTCGACGCCCACAGCCCGGGCGCCCCGAGAGCGCACTGTCTCGAGAAGGAAGGTTCAACCCATCATGGCTATCTACCTGAGCATGCAGCGCGTGCGGTTCTCCAGCCCCGACGCGTACGAGAAGTTCAAGGTCGTCTTCGCCGACACCCGGCACCACCTGATGAAGCTACCCGGCTTCTTGCACCTGACCTGGTGGGAGCACCCCGACGACCGGATGTGGTTCAACGAATGCAGCTTCTGGGCGAGCAAGGAAGCACTCTACGACTGGCACACCGACACCTACCACAAGCACGCCAAGGCGTGGGCGGCCAACGGCGCCATCATGGAGGACATCATCACCAACTTCGAGTTGGTAGGAACCCGGTTGCTGCGAATCTGTCCGTGCTGCAACGAACTTCAGGACAAGGCCTACGACCTCGGCCAGGAGCAGGCGGTGCTGCGCGAGCAGTGCCCGAACTGCGGATTCCACTTCCCCTACATGACCGAGCAGGAATCGAGCTTCGGCGTTTTCAAGGACCTGGCCCTCGACCCGGCCTCCACCAACGGCAAGGAGCCGGCCGCCGCACAGGCGCACCCCTGATCCTCGCCTCTTCGATGTTTCACTCCAACCGAGCCCACTGGGCACCCACTGAAGGAGAATTGGAAATGACCACATCACTCGTCCGGAAGATCGAGTTCGGAAGCCGGAGTACCAACCCGGACCAGTGGACCCCGTTCGAGTGGGTCGAACCCAAGCTCGGCCCCCAGGTCAAGGGCGAGGTCGTCATAATCCGGACCGGCAGCACCTCCGGCGCCCAGCAAGCCGGCCTGTGGCGCACCGGTATCGGCATCGCCGGTTGCGAAGCGGACGGTTCCTGTCACGTCGACTACTCCGCCCCCGACGCGGACGAGACCGTCGTGATCCTCGAGGGCGAAGTGACGGTGACGGTCAACGCCACCGGCAAGCAGTACCACCTCGAGGCGGGCTCGATCATGAGCCACCCGAAGGGACTCGAGATCACCTGGGAGATCAAGGCTCCGTTCCTGAAGAAGTTCTGGGTGCTGTGGGACAGCCCGCAAGAGGCCACCAAGGGCGACGACCTCTACGTCGGCAACATCAGCGACAACCCCGAGTCGTGGGAGCCCTACGAGTTGGTCGAGCCGCAGCACGGCCCTCAGGTCTGCGGTGAACTCTTCGCGGTGCGGTCCACCGGTTCGACCGGCACCCTGATGTGCGGGCTGTGGCGCACCGGCGTCGGGATCGCCGGCTGTGCACCCGACGGCTCCTCGACCGTCCCGTACACGGCATCGATCGGCGACGAGACCATGCTGCTGCTCGAGGGGCAGGCGCACCTGGTCAACGAGGAAACCGGTGAGGAGTACGACTTCAAGGCCGGCGACATCATCGGCCTGCCGTCGGGACTGAACGTCACCTGGACCTCGAAGGCCCCGTTCGTGAAGAAATTCTGGGTCATCACCAACGAAAACCTGCCAGCGTGAACACAGCTCGCCCCATCGTAGTGCCCAAGCAGTCACCGGCACGCTTATCACGCGCTGATCTCGGAGAACAGCTCGAGACGGTGGTGTCGCGGCCCGTTCGGCGGCTGTAAGCCACAACGGGTAGATGCCGCGGATTCTCGTACGCAGCATCTACCCGTTGACGTAAGGAGAGGCAATGAGTGAACTAGGGATTGCCAGACCTCAACGCCCGGAACGCCGATCCCGGACCACAATCGCACTGCCGACGAATCGGAATCTTCCGGACGACGATCAGGCGATGCTCGCTCTGGCGGTCGAATGGATTCCCCTCGGTGGACCCAAGGAGGAAGATATCTGGGCCCGGTTCGGATTCGGCGCCATGCCGTTCTGGCATCGGATCTGCTACCTGCTCACCCGTCCGAAATGGTTGCAACTACTCAATACCGCCACTGTCGCCGAACTCCAAGCCCAGGCCATGGCCCAGTTCAATCCCCCGAGACGATTCAAATCACCCCAACAGGCACTGCCGTAGCAGCGATGCGGCCTGCCGGTGTCGGGGTTCCGGCCGTGAAAGATGGCTCGTCGTTCTCTTCGCACCCCGTTCAGCCCGTCGTGGATGTGTCTGGGCGACGGCGGTGTGCGAACGACGAACATGCTTCGGCGTTCCGGGATACGGCCTGCAGGGAAAAGTGCATGAGAGCCATTGGGAAGGAGGCGCAGCCAGGACGTGAAATAACGATGATTGGTGCACCGAATCCGACGATCTGGTCGAATTCGCTGAACATGTCACCAGTTTCGCTGCGTCGAGGCCTCCTCCCCGGGCCGATGAATCAGGATGGTCTCGCGAGGAACGACGGGTCAGGCCTTCGGAACAGTGTGTGTAGTAGCCAAGAGGCGGATAGGTCGGCTTCGGTGAACCTCGCCTGGTCTCGCGAGGGACTGACGGCCCGCTCTTGGGTAGGAATCGCGTCCGCACCTGCAGATGTCAGGTGTCGCCGATACTCTGACGCGTGTGGGCGAGTGTATCCGGGTGGGCGCCACGACTGTCAGCTCAGCGTGCGGTGGGACTGTGGCCACGGAGAATTCGGGCCAAGGTTGCCACGCCGTCCCCGATGTCGCGCTCCCTGATTCCGGCGTAGCCGAGCAAAAGGGCTGGTGGCAGGTCGGCTTCGACGCAGTGTGTCGAGAGGGGCCAGAGGTGGAGGCGCTGGCGGGCGGCGAGGTCGGCGATTACCTGGTCGTCGTGACCGTCCGGGAGCCAGCCGACCAGGTGCAGTCCGCCGTCGGGGTCCTCGATCCGTATACGGCTACCCAGCCGGCTCTTGGCTTCGGCGACCAGTAGTTGTTGCCGTTTGCCGCAGAGGACGCGCATTCTGCGTAGGTGCCGGGTGAAGTGGCCTGCCTCCATGAAGTCGGCCAGCACCGCCTGGTCGAGCAGGTGGGCATGCATGTCGGTGCTCAGATGGGCTGCGGCGAAGCCGTCGACGAGTTCCCTCGGGGCGATCAGGTAGCCCAGCCGGAGCCCGGGGAACATGATCTTGCTGAAGGTGCCGACGTAGATCACCCGGCGGTGTTTGTCGATGGCCTGCAGGGCGACGAGCGGGCGGCCGCGGTAGCGGAATTCGCTGTCGTAGTCGTCCTCGAGGATCCAGGCCCCGGCTTGGGCGGCCCAGTCGAGCAGTGCGAGCCGGCGCTCGAGGGTGAGGGTGACCCCGAGTGGGAACTGGTACGAGGGGGTCAGGACGGCGAGCTTGGCGGTGGGTTCACGTGCGATGCCGGCGGCCACATCGATGCCTTTGCGGTCGACGGGGACGGGCACCAGTCGTGCTCCGGCGGAGATCAGGGCCGCCTTGGCACCGAGGTAGCAGGGGTCCTCGATCCAGGCCGGGTCGCCGGGATCGAGGAGGATCCTGCCGGAGAATTCCAGGGCTTGTTGTGATCCGGAGACGATGACGACTTGGTCTGCGGTGCAGCGAATTCCACGTGCCGGTCCGATGTAGGAGGCGATGGCCTCGCGCAGTGGGCGGTATCCGCGGGGGTCGCTGTAGCGCATCAGATCGCGGGTGGATTGCCGCAACCGGGCACCGTACATCCGTGCCCAGAGGTCGGCCGGGAAGCTGTCGAGGGCGGGCAGGCCGATCTGGAACGCGGTCGCCTCGGCGGGGACGCCCGTGATCTCCGGAAGCGGCATTCTGCGGGTGTCGGCGATCGCGCGGCCGCGGTGCGAGAGCCTGCCGGTGCCGTCGTCGGGGCCGGTACCGGTCCAGGGAGCGTGATTGATGGTGAGCATCTGTTCGGGCAGAACGTCGGCGACGTAGGTGCCCGATCCGGGGCGGCGGTCGAGGTATCCCTCGGCGTCGAGCTGCTCGAACGCGGCCAGGACGGTGTTGCGGGAAACGCCGACCTCGGCGGCGAGGCGGCGGCTGGCCGGCAGGGGCGATCCCGCCTTCAGCTGGCCGCTGAGGATGCCCGCCCGCAGCTGTTCGTAGAGGCGGCGGTACGCGGGCGCGGGTGAATCCGGCCCTTCTGGGGTGTTACTGGCGGGTGACAAATCGGTACCTCTAACTCCCTCGAAATTGGATCTGTTGGACCGTCCGGATCAGGTCAACTATAGGAACCACACACGATGAGTGTGAACGCAATCACAGAGCGACGTCAGTGCGCGTGCCGGAGTCGACGCCCACTTCCCGGGCGCCCCGAGAACGCACTGTTTCCCCGAAGAGAGGGTTCACCCGTCATGGCTATCTACCTGAGCATGCAGCGCGTGCGGTTCTCCAGCCCGGACGCGTACGAGAAGTTCACGGTGGTTTTCGCCGACACCCGGCACCACCTGATGAAGCTACCCGGGTTCTTGCACCTGACCTGGTGGGATCACCCCGACGACCGGATGTGGTTCAACGAATGCAGCTTCTGGGCGAGCAAGGAGGCCCTCTACGACTGGCACACCGATACCTATCACAAGCACGCCAAGGCGTGGGCAGCGAACGGCGCCATCATGGAGGACATCATCACCAACTTCGAGTTGGTCGGAACCCGGTTGCTGCGAATCTGTCCGTGCTGCAACGAACTTCAGGACAAGGTCTACGACCTCGGTCAGGAACAGGCGGTGCTGCGCGAGCAGTGCCCGAACTGCGGATTCCACTTCCCCTACATGACCGAGAGGAGTCGAGCTTCGGTGTCTTCAAGGACCTGGCCCTGGATCCGGCCTCCACCAACGGCAAGGAACCGGCCCCGGCACAAGCGCACGCCTGATTCTCGCCGATCGCCTCGAGGCAGGCCGCCTGCTCCGGACGCCGGCGGCGGCCTCACCTCTTCGATGTTCATCCCACCGAGCCCACCGCGGCACCCACCGAAGGAGAAGAAACAAATGACCACACAAGAAACCACCACGGGCCGGGTCTACGGCGGCTCGGCCGACCCGGCCAAGCACGAGTGGGAGCCCTTCGAGTGGGAGGAGCCCGCTCTCGGGAGGACCGATGTGCAGGGTGAGATCGCCGTCTTTCGCCCGGACGGGACGAGCGGCAACCTGCTCGCAGGCTTCTGGCGGTATCACGCGGGAGCACCGGGAGCCAGTTCCGACGGGTCGGGCTCCGTCGTGTGGTCGTCTCCGTTGGGTGACGAGTGTGCGGTCGTCCTGGAGGGCTCCGCGACGATCACCGTCAAGGCGACCGGCAAGCAGTATGAGGTCGGGCCCGGGTCGATCATCTACGAGCCCAAGGGCCTCGAGCAGATCTGGGACATCAAGGGGCCGTACTTCAAGAAATTCTGGGTGATCTTCGACGGCCCGAATCCGACGGGCGCCAAGAGCGACGACCTGATCATCGCGAATGTCAACGACAACCCGGACACGTGGACCCCGTACGACTTCACCGAACCGCTCGAAGGTGACCTGACCAAGGGTGAGTTGGTCATCCTCCGCCCGGAGGGCAGCAGCGGCACCGTGCTGTCGGGGCTGTGGCGCTCGGGCAAGGGCATCGCCGGCAGTGAACCCGACGGGACGCTCGTCACGCCGTACACCGGAACCCTCGGTGACGAAACGATCCTGCTGCTCGAGGGCGAGGTCCACGTCCGCAATGACGAGACGAACGAGGAGTGGGACTTCAAGGCCGGCGACCTGATCGCGCTGCCATCCGGCGTGCACGTCACCTGGACCTCGAGGGGACCGTTCGTGAAGAAGTTCTGGGTCATCACCAAAGCGGACCTGCCCGCGTGAGACCTGCCGCTGCACGGATCTCAGAACACACCACCCTTTTGCAGAGAGTAGGAAAATGACCTCCACCATCAGCCCCACCGCGGGACTTTCGCCCTCGGTGGCAGACTTTCTCAGCCGACCGATCGAGCACCTGATCGACGGATCGACCGTTGCCTCGGCAACGGGCGAAACGTTCGCCACGGTCAATCCGTCCAACGGCAACACGCTGGCGCAGGTCACCCGGGGATCATCGGAAGATGTGGACCGGGCCGTCGCCGCGGCGCGCAAGGCCCTCGACGGGCCGTGGGGCCGGTTGAGCGCCTCCGCACGTAGCAAGATCCTCTGGCGGGTCGCCGATCTCATCGAAGAAAAGCTCGACGAGTTCGCGATCCTCGAGGCCATCGACAGCGGCAAGCCCGTCACCTACGCCCAGTTGGTCGACGTCCCGCTGGCCATCGATTGGTTCCGCTACTTCGCGGGCTGGCCCACCAAGCTCGAGGGCACCACCATCCCGGTCTCGGCGGTCGCGACCCCGGGCGACTACTTCGCCTACACCGTCCGCGAGCCGGTCGGTGTGGTCGGGGCGATCATCGCGTGGAACTTCCCACTGCTGCTCGCCGCCTGGAAGCTCGCGCCGGCGCTGGCCGCCGGGAACACCGTCGTCCTCAAGCCCGCCGAGCAGACCCCGCTCAGCGCCGCGCTGCTCGGCGACGTGCTGCGGGAGGCCGGTGTTCCCGAGGGTGTGGTGAACATCGTGCACGGCTACGGTGACCAGGTCGGTGCGGCACTGACCGCCCATCCCGGGGTCGACAAGATCTCGTTCACCGGATCCACCGAGGTCGGCCGGCAGATCATCGCCTCCGCCCGCGGCAACCTGAAAAAGGTCACCCTCGAACTCGGCGGCAAGTCCCCGAACGTGATCTTCGCCGACGCGGACATCGACGCCGCGATCGCCGGGGCAGCGAACGCGATCTTCTTCAACCAGGGCGAAGCGTGCGAAGCCGGATCCCGGCTGTTCGTGCAGTCGAAGGTATACGACCGGGTGGTCACCGGTATCGCCGAGGCCGCCGCGCAAATCAAGGTCGGCGACAGCCTCGCCGCGGACACGCAGCTCGGACCGCTGGTCTCGCAGCAGCAGCTCGACCGCGTGCTCGGATACCTCGACAGCGGCCGAGCAGAGGGTGCCACCGCCGTAGCCGGTGGTACCCGCAAGGGCGACGTGGGATATTTCGTCGAACCGACAGTGCTCGTCGACACCAAGCCCACCATGCGCGTGGTCAACGAAGAGATCTTCGGGCCCGTCGTCACCGTCGCACCGTTCGACGACGTCGACGATGTGGTCCACGCCGCCAACGACACCGACTACGGACTCGCCGCCGCCGTGTGGACCTCTGATGTGGCCAAGGCGCACAACCTGGCCGCGAAGTTCCGGGCCGGCACCGTGTGGATCAACAGCTACCACATCCTCGACCCCGCACTGCCGTTCGGTGGCTACAAGCAGTCCGGCTGGGGCCGTGAACACGGCTCGTCCGCACTCGACGGGTACACCGAAACCAAGACCGTGATCCTCAAGAAGGGATAGCAGTCCACCACAGAGGCCGGGCGTCACCACCCGCTCCGGCCTCTGCGCGCCCTGCACCGACAACGACATGCACCGATCAGACACGAGCAGTCATCCCGTCCATCGGACGCGGCAGCTTGCCCCGCGACCCCAGCCGCCAGGGGTGTCGATCTCTCGGGATGACGACCATCTGCTCGTCGACCTCGCGGTCACCTGGCTCCCCTACGGGGAACCGCCGCCAGAGGAAATCTGGATCCGCTTCGGCCTCAACCCCGACCAGTACTGGAGCCGCCTCTGCTACCTTCTCGCGCTGGGATCATGGCGTCGCCATCTCGGTATGGAAACGGGTGAACAGATCCGAACACTCGCCCTCGCACATTTTCACCCCACGAGCCAGAGGACCCGCCCTACGCCGACGAAGTGACAGCGCCGATCGGAACGCGCACTCTCGATCGGTGGGCGAGTGCGCGAACCGGGGTGAGCCCTCGATCCTGACTCTTATCTCGCACCGATGGAGTCCATGACAGGTGCTCGGTACGCGAGACGGGTGCGACTGATCCTCCAGTCATCCAACGAAGGGGTGAAACCACTGTGGCGGCTACCGCATTCGCACTTCTGCGTCCCCGAGACCACCGGGTTCGGGGACCGCAGGGCGTAGGTGGGCCGTCGCGGCCGACGAGGTGACATCGAACCCGCCCTACCAGAGCAGAGTTGACGCCTTCTTCTGTCCGGTACGTCGCTCGGTGATCGCCGTGACGCGATAGCCACCCGCGGCTGTGATCGGTGCGCCCCGCCGTCCGCCTGGCGGAATTAGTGGACCCGGGTCCTGGGGACTATCGCAATGGTATTTCGATTTGTTTCCACTCGGTGTGCCCAGTGCCGCATGCGGTTTCGGTTGAACAGGGTGTGTGCGAGGGTGGTGGGGAGGAGGAGAGCGCCGGCGGCGAGTGCCCATGCTCCGCATGCGGCGGTCACGGCCATGACGATGTTGTCCCGGGGGCTGGGGAGGGGCCCGGTGAGGTTGCCGTCGGCGTCGACGCTGATGGTGATCGTCTGACCGACCTTCGCAGGGTTATCGGCGGGCACTGCGGCGGTGCGGTCCCCGCGGGGTGTGGACCAGCGGGCTCGGGCGGTGTTCTTGGTCCCGGTGGGGCGGAGCGAGTCGTCCGGGGTGTCGGGTGTGGGGTGGGTGTCCTCGAGCAGGACGGCCGGCACCTGGTGCACGCTGGTGCGCAGTGCCTGGGTTTGGTGATCCGCCACCGGTGTGATGTTCCGCGGTTGAATGGGCGGCATGGGGGTCGTCCGCGGTGGAGCAGCTGGGGCAGACGTTGTCCGAGAACGGGTTGGCGTTGGTGTGCGTCCGGGGCCCGCAGTGTGGGCGGATCTGATGACGGTCGGGGAGGACGGGCGGGGGGACATGACCTGGCTGGCCCGGGCGGCCAGCGAGATCGCCAAGCAGTACCCCACGACACCGACCGCCGCACGGGACGCCGTGACGACGCCGGCGCTGACCGCGGCGGAGCAGGACGTAGTGTGGGCCGCCTCACCGGGGGCGAGAGCATCCCGGAATGTGCCGAGCCGGCGGATCGGGTGGTCGGGTGCGCGCGGTGCGCTCGCGCGACGACCGTGGTCGACTCCCGTCGTGCAGGCGATTTCGCGAAGATTCACCGGGTTCGAATCCTGGACCCATTTGGCCGTCCGGGACCTGTGCGCGGTGTGCGTGTGGGTGTACCGACACCGGCCGCTGCGCACCGACACACAAATCGTCACCCGAGAACCGATGACGCTTCAGGCGGCGAATACGGCACTGCTACAACAGGTACTGTTCACCACCGTAGATGTGGACATTGCGGTGATCGTGCGGCTGCGGCCCGGCCCTAAACGCCTGTGTTTTGTTGGTGGCGGCCACACTGCCCATTGCTGATGCTCGCGAGAGGTCATGGGGCCAGCCCAACCGCGAGACAGCCGATGGCCGCGCGGCGGCTGACATCGATTCCGGACCCGGCGCGTAGCGACTGGTCACCGCCGCGACCATTCGCAACCACCTGCGTGACAACTAAAGGTCTGCGACGTCCACGCGATCAAACTCAGCAGGCACCGGCGTGGGGGTATCCGGTCATGGCCGAGGATCGTGCCGCGGTCGTCGTCATCGGCGCTGCGCATGAGAATCACCATCCTGGTCAGATTTAACCGAGAACAGGGGCAGGCGCTCGTCCATTGCAGACGGTTGGAACTTGACGCGTGCAGGCTCGGAAGGGGTCGGAATATGCCCGGCGATCCACGAGTACACCCAGGGGCCGTCGTCGAGTGCGACGATCGCGATTGTGCGCGAGAGGGGATCGTTCTGGGGCCCGTAAAGCTCGCGATGCATCACCTTGGACGACACGATGGAGCCGATGCCGCTGGAGGGCACCGATTCGAGATCGACGCCGTGGCACGCCGAACACGCGGCAATCAAGGGCGCCAGCAGTGTGCCACAGTTTCTGCATCTTTGGATCACCAGGGAGCCATCGCGGGGGTTCATCGCGCCCGCCCTGCGCTGAGGCCGTTGCGCACAGTCCTCACTGGCCCGGAATGGAGACGATCGTCGAGAGGCCAGCTGCGAGCATCCGCCACAGTGAATCGAGATGAAATCGGTTTGTGTGAACGGGCGTTGGGGGACGGCAGAGCTGGTGCTGTTCCGAGCCGGGGCAGTTCTGCGGCTTGTGTCGCTTGGAGCGGCGAAGTTGTTGGGCTGGGGTGTGTTCTGGCGGTGGGGGACATCGGACGTCTACATTGCGAGGGTGATAGTGGGGTGTCCCGCTGGTGAAGATGTGGGGCAGGACTGCTCGATCGGCCGATTGAGTACGTCATTCGGTCGTCGGATGTTGCGGCATTCCCCGTGGATATGCCGCGGTGCGTTGTGAGGCTCAGCTGGCAGTTTGCGCGAAAGTGTTTATCGAAGAGCCCCTTTCTCTTGGTCCCATTGGAATAGCTGATAGCTGAGGTGGCTGGTGCGTGGAAATCGGCACGACCCGTCGATGGGGACGGGCGCTCGAGTGCCTGAGATCATTGCTTCCACCGGCCGACAACGCATCGACGAGAGCTACTCAATTCCACGTGCGGAGCATCGACTCACCTCGAGTTGCCCACTCATCGCGAAACCCGGTCACCAGTGAGCGGCTCTTCAATCACAGGATCCGTACATGACAGGGCCGCATCGTGCGTGGCGTGCGACCACCCTAGGTAGGAGCGGGTGAGCGCTGTTGTGAGAAGGAAGTGGCCGAGTGCCTGCTCACCCACACGGGGCATCAGGATGCGGAGTACTGCGAGGAACGCATATACGAGAAGAGTGGGCATTTCGGGGCCTCGGGTTCGTGGAAATTGTCAGCGAGATCCCGAACTGCGGGGGTCTCGTCGTATCGATGTTCAAGTGGTGGTCGGTGGCCGGGCGCGGCGTCGGATCTTCGTGGTTATTGCCGTGCGCTTTCCTGTTTGCCGAGCAGGAAACGTTGTACCTTTCCTCTGGGTGTCTTGGGGAGGCTCGGCACGAAGTGCACCCGGCGGGGGTAGGCGTGCGCGGCGAACTTTCGTTTGACGAGCGTCTGTAGCTCGGCCTCGAGTTCGTCGCCGCCGACCACTCCGTGGCGGAGGACCACGAACGCTTCGAGCACCTCACCACGAAGCTCGTCGGGCAGTCCCACCACGGCTGCTTCGATGACGTCGTCGTGAAGCACCAGTACGCTTTCGACGTCGAACAGGCCGATTCGGTAGCCGGCCATGATGATGACGTCGTCGTCGCGGGCGGAGAAGAAGTAGTTCCCGTCGGCGTCGACCATCCCCGCGTCACCGGTCAGGTACCAACGCCCATCTTCTGTGTATCGCTGTGCCGTTTTCTCCCGGGCGTCGATGTAGCCGGGGAACCACAGCAGCGGGCTGTTGACGGTGTCTATTACCACGCGTCCGATCGTCCCCGTGGGAGCGAATTCGTCGGCGTCATCGGCGAGCATGATCTGCCAGGTCAGCGGTGCGGAGAAGCCGGCATGCAGCAGGATGCTGCGCGTCCCGGATGCCAGGGGCGCCAGGATCGCGTAGTACAAGCCGTAGGCCCAGCCGGGGTCGGCGGCATTCCAGAAGACGTCGTCCGGCCGCGCATCCAGACCGAACTCCAGGTAGGCGTGGAACGATGCCAGGGCGCGCACCAGGACCGGCACGCCCTTCGGGGTGCCCGTGGTTCCGCTGGTGAACAGTTGCACGAGCAGACCCTGGCCGCCCACGGCGACGGCGTTGCCGCGGGGGTCGTCCGGGGTGTATCCGGCCAGAAGGTCATCCAGGCGTAGCTGCGCCGGATTCTCGGTGCTGTCGGCGGCGATCACCAACCATGGTGCATCCGCCGGAATGTCCTCGCCGGGTTGGAGTTTGTCGAGCTGGTTGGCGTCGCTAATGACGATCTTCGCTTCGCTTGATTCCAATCGGAACCCGATGGCGGGCGGTGCGAACGCGGTGAACAGTGGAACGTGCACCGCGCCTCGGCGCCAGATGCCGAGCAGGACAACCACCAGCTGGGCGGACTTGCCCATCAATGTCGCGATGCGATCGCCCGGCTCGATGCCCAGTTCGGCCAGTGCGGCAGCGAACTGTGCCGACCTTCGTCTCAAGTCACCGTACGTCAGATCCGTTGTTGTCAGATCACTCTCGACGACGGTGAAGGCCACCTTGTCGTCGGGATGGCGATCACACAGCAGCTCTGCGGCGCACGCCTGAGGGGTGTCGTACTCCACCAGCAGTTGCCGGATGCGTTCATCGATGTCGCTGGAAATGATTGTCTCTCCTCGATATTCATGCATTATGAGCAGTGAGACCCGAGCCCGATACCATTGCGGCCCAGCCGTACCGCTCGCAGGCGGCGGCGGTAGTCGGACTCGGCTGCGGCGAGCGCCGTTGCGGGAACCGACCGTGCAGGGACGCGTTTCACCGTCGCGTCTGCGTCCACGCACGTCCCAGGTGAATGGTCAAATCGCGTTTGAGGTCTCGGATCCGGGGCAAATCGGCTGGTGCGGGCCCTAGCGTGATTCGAAGCAGGTCCAGGTATCTCTGGCGCGTGACTCCGAAGTGTTCGAGAAGTTCCGCAGCATTGGAACCGCCGTAAGGGGACCACCGTATCGCGAAGTCGGTCATCCACCTGCCCTCGGCTGTCAACGTTCCCGTCTTCAGCAGGATCTCGAAAAGCTCGCGGCATCGTGCCGGCGTCCCCGGCCCGAACGCCTCCCCGGTCGGCGAGCGCCGTTGCCGACCGTGGTTCTCCGCCGAGGCCACGCATGAACGCTGAATGGTCCGCATCTGCCACCGGGGATCGGTCGTGTCAGCGGAAGCGCTGATCCCGTCCGAACCGACGAGAGCAGAACCCGCGGCTGTGGCGTTGTCCATCAATTCCCTCTCGTCTCACGTTCCTCCTCAAGGGGAGGGGCGTCTGGGTGGTAGCGATCGTTTCTTGGGGCGGCGCCGGAGCTTGTTCTCCCCGTGCTCGGACGATTCTTCCAGCGCGGCATCAGCGTGGCTTGACATACAGCGACAGACGATTTGGCATCGAGCGACAGGTATGGTGATCGGGTGCATGAATGCCGGTGAACTCCCCGGCATGCTGCGCAGTCGAGCTTCGATCGACTTCCTCGCGTTCGACCACGACCAGCTACGGGCAGATGCCGCGGTCGACGATGCACGGCATCTGCCCGGGTGGTTACTTCTTGAGGATCACGGTTTTGGTTTCGGTGTAGGCGTCGAGGACGGCGGAACCGTGTTCGCGGCCCCAGCCGGACTGCTTGTACCCGCCGAAGGGCAAGGCCGGGTCGAGGACGTGGTAGCTGTTGATCCACACGGTGCCGGCCTTGAGTTGTGCGGCGACGTTGTGTGCCTTGGACACGTCCGAGGTCCACACGGCGGCGGCGAGCCCGTAGTCGGTGTCGTTCGCGGTGCGGACGATGTCGTCGACCTCGTCGAACGGGGACACCGTGACCACGGGTCCGAAGATCTCTTCCTTGACCACTCGCATCGTCGGTGTGGTGTCGACCAGGACTGTGGGTTCGACGAAGTAGCCGATCTCGCCCTTGCGGCCGCCACCGGTCAGTGCGGTGGCCCCCTCCTCCTTGCCGCTGTCGAGGTATCCGAGGACGGTGTCGAGTTGCTTCTGCGACACCAGGGGGCCCATTTGGCTTTCGGGGTCGAGGCTGTCGCCCACCTTCAGTGCGGATGCGATCTTGGCGACCCCTTCGACGACTCGGTCGTACACCTTCGATTGCACGAACAGTCGTGATCCGGCTTCGCAGGCTTCGCCCTGGTTGAAGAAGATCGCCATTGCAGCCCCTTCGATGGCGGCGTCGATGTCGGCGTCGTCGAAGACGATGTTGGGGGATTTGCCGCCGAGTTCGAGGGTCACCTTCTTGAGGTTGCCGCGGGCCGATGAGATGATCTCGCGTCCCACCGCGGTGGATCCAGTGAAGGAGACCTTGTCGACTCCGGGATGGGCGGTGAGGGCGGCGCCGACGCTCTGTCCGTCTCCTTGCACGATGTTCACCACCCCGTCGGGGACTCCGGCTTCGCGAAGGACCTCACCGAGCAGGGCCGCGCTGAGCGGAGTCTGCTCGGCGGGCTTGAGGATGACGGTGTTGCCGGTGGCGAGCGCGGGACTGAGCTTCCACGCTGCCAGCAGCAGGGGGAAGTTCCAGGCGACGATCGCAGCAACCACACCGACCGGCTCGCGGACGGTGTAGGCGAAGTAGTCGCCGGGCGCTGCCGTGGAGGTGACGGGGATCGTGCTGCCCTCGAGCTTGGTGGGCCAGCCGGCCATGTACCGGAACCAGTCGGCGGACAGCGGTACGTCGACCATGCGCGCGTAGGTCAACGGCTTTCCGTTGTCGAGTGCCTCGAGGAGGGCGACCTCTTCGACGCGTTCTTCGAGGAGATCGCCGACCCGCCACAGGATCTTGCTGCGCTGCGCAGGGGTCATACGGCCCCAGGGTCCGTCGAGGGCGCGACGAGCCGCTGCGACCGCGCGTTCGACATCCTCCTCACCGCCGAATGCCACCTGGGCAAGGGACTCACCGTTGCTCGGGTTGAACGTGGCGAACGTTTCGCCCGACGCTGCCGGCACCTGTTGGCCGTCGATCAGGTGCAGGACCGGATTGCCCAGGAAAGCCGATACCTGGGGTGAGGGTACAACTGTAGTAACCGTCATTGCGTGCTCCTCAAAGTTGTGCTTGGCCTGATGAATTAAGTCGTGATGGTCGCGTTGCCGGGAGGGCCCGGATGCCGCTTCGCGTCTCCGTCGGCATCTTTTCGAGAGTTCGACGGTCCGCACCTACCCTTTGGTGTGTAGTCGAACGGTAGTTCCGGGAACGATGCGTCAACTGTGTAAAAAGTGGACGGTGTCATCGGTGATTCTCAGGGCGCGTAGCCGGTTGTAGAGGGTGGTCCGGGTGATCCCGAGGAACTGTGCCGCCTGCGTCTTGTTGCCGTCGAAGCGGCGCAGTGCTTCGATGATCGCGTGCCGCTCGGCCTTCTCCCGGCCGGCGAGTGCGGGCACCGGGCGCAACCGATAGGCGGCGGGGAGATCGATTACCTCGATCGCACCGAACGGTCTGTTGGCGACAGCGTGACGCAGGACCTCACGCAGTTCGGGGATATTTCCCGGCCAGGGTTGGGCCGTCAGAACGCGGACCGCTGCGGGAGCCAACCGATGGGTCCGACCCGGTTCGAGAGCATTTATCACCGACTGCGCCAGCAGCGGAATTTCGGTGCGCCGCTCACGCAACGGCTTCAATGCGACCACTTGGCGACAGCGTCGGACCAAGGGTTGAACGTGAGCAGGCAGCCACCCCTGCGGATTTCCAGTGAGAACAATAGGCATCCTGTGGTGATCGACGCTGAGCGTGCGAGCCAGAAGATCGACCAGTTCACCGGGCAGGACATGGACATTGTCGATGACAAGTCCGCCTGCGCCCCCGTCTATCGCGGCTGCAAGCCGCCCGGCCCACTCCGTGGACTCCTCGACGAGGCAGTCAAGTGCGTCGATGACAATGACCGATGTCCCCTCGAGGAGAGAGCGCGCTACCGTGCTTCTGCCGCTCCCGGGTTCACCTTCGACGAACACACTTGCGGATGCTGTGGATGCCGCTAGCTCGGCGCTCACGACGTGACCGCGATTCGCAGGCGCTGCACCCGACGCAGCTCTCGTGCCGGCGGGCGTTCGAAGCCGGAACACTGCGCCGTGCGACAAGTCCTGCAATCTGTCTATCCGGGTCGTGACCATTGCTCCGGACAGCAGGGCCACCGACTCGACCGTTGACGCCCCGCGGTGGGCAGTAGAGCGGGCGATCTCGCGCATCGTCTCGAGGTCGAGGTCTTCGACCATCGCCACCGCGGCGTTGCTGGCCAGCATGACGTGGTCATTGAGCGCGACAATGGCCCGGCCGGTTCTGCAGGCCTCTCGAAAGGCTCGGAACAGCCGCGAGTCGGCCGGCCGCGACGTGTCGATCAATCGCTGTTCGATGTCATCGACGGCCCGGGTGAGGGTAGGCGGAAACAGGGGGTGGGCGTCGTTCGGATGCACCGTGATGTTGAGCACCCCCTCGACCCTTCGGGTGAGGGGGTGCAGGATCGGCAGGCCGTAACAGGTGAAGCCACTCAGCACGGCCGCAAAGTGCTCGGCGCCGTGCACCCACATCCCGGTCCGAACTTCGGCGGGAGTCCCCAGCCCGTTGGTTCCGACATCGGATTCCTTCCACCTCGAGCCTGTCACGGCGCCGGCGCGCTGGAGTGTCCTGTCGATCGTCGGCCGGTCGAACCAGCGTCCGACGATTCGACAGTTCGCATCGGCGAGAAGCAGGCTGTACGTCAGACCCCTCAGGTCACGGGCCACGCTGTCGAGTACAGGTACGGCCGCGGTCAACAGCTGACTCGACGACTCGAAGTCGGCGATTTGCAGCCGATCGGGGACCATCTCGTGAGTGAGTCCCGCGAGCTCCGATCGCTTCCACGACGCGGCTATCTCCGGGCGGAGCGCCTTGTCGTTGACTCCGGACGAGTTCGTCATGGTTTCACTCCTTCGTAACGTGTCATCTCGGCCCACCCGAGGTGACACTGGACCTTCTTCGGGTCGATGTGTGCCTTGCCGGACGCTCATGTGGGTGTATCCCTGTCGGCGTCTGTGCCCGATCCCCTGGACGGTCCCACCACTTGACAGGGAAGTCCGAGTGCGCAGAATCTGATGGCATACGTGCTGGTCCTCGGCACGCTGGTCGCGCTCGGAACAGGAGGGATACCCGTGCCGTACTGGTCCACCTCTGGCTTGAGTGTGCAGGATCAGGCCAGGTACTGGGGTGATGTCGTCTGTGAGGCCTTCACGCCGCTCTACCCCCGCCGCGGGCGGGCGCATATCGATCGCAGTGCCACCGCCGAGGGGATGCCGGGGTGGGTGCGGTCGGAACCATTGGCAAGTGCCAACGGCGCCGAAATCGCTTCCTGCACGCAGCTACTGACGCACGGAGCCGCGGAGGTCCGCCGAGCACCGCAGGAGGTGCTCTTCGTCAATTTGCAGCTGTCCGGGACATGCTTCGGCGAGCAGGACGGCCGCCGATGTATCGTCCGTCCGGGCAGCTTCGCCATCTTCGACACCACACGTCCCTACACGCTCGAGTTCCGGGAGCCGTCGAACGAACCCAACTGGCGGGTCTTGTCCTTCCGGATTCCCCGTGAACATTGGCATTCGATGGTTCGTGTCGATGACGCAACCTCGTGCGCCATCGACACGAACACCGGTCCGGGCCATGTTGTGGGAGCGATGATGTCAGCCCTGTGGAGCGAACAGCCGAACATGGATGACATCACGCTGAAGGCGCTCGAACGGTCGTTCACCGATGTTCTCACCGCGGCAACCTCGTCCGGGGTGGGAGCATTCGCGACATCCGACGACGAACGACGTGATGCGGCGTTGCGCCGGATTGTGCGGCACTACATTCGCGTGACCGTCCCCCTCGGACGGGTCAGTGCTGAGGGAGCCGCACGGGAGGCCGCGATCTCAGTGCGAACCTTGCACCGGTTGTTTCAGGCGATCGGCACCACATTCTCCGCGTGTGTCCGAGACGAGCGGCTGCGAGGGGCGATGAGTGACCTCGAGGTGGCACCGGGTTCGGTGATGCTGAGTGAGATCGCCACCCGCTGGGGATTTTGCGACAGCTCCCATCTGACCCGCACATTCCAGCGCCATCTCGAGTGCACGCCCACCCAGTACCGGGAAACTCGCCGGATCGCGGCCGTGCCGGCTCAGACAGCTGTGATGCCTGCTGAGGACTCCATCGGGTCGTAGTCCGCGCTCTTGAGCAACGCGTGCAGCTGCCGGCGCCGTACACCCATGTTGCCTCCGTCGTAGACGGGGAAGCACAGGACGTCCTCCATGATGCCGGCGATCGGTGTCTGGTCGCCGTACGAGTTCACCCCCACCAACCGCATCGCGTCGTAGACCACCTGCACGGACAGCTCGGACGCGTAGACCTTGACCATGTGGCCAAGTTCTTCGTCCGCGCCGTCGGTCTTGTCATAGAGATCGCACGCCTTCCAGGCGAAGTATCTGGCCGCCTCGATCCGAGTCTTGATGTCGACGAGCATGTAGCCGACATTCTGGTAGTCGATAATCGGCACCGGACCGGACCGCTTGTCGGTCTTGGCGAACTCGAATGCGTAGTCGAATGCGGCTCGCATCCGGCCGACACAGGCCGCTCCGATGAGGGACGACGTCCAGTTGAAGGTCTTCCGGGAGATTTCGATGCCGTCCCCAGGAGCGCCGATGAGGTTACCTGCGGGTACGCGAACATCGGTGAACGTAATACGGGGAGAGATGGTCGCCCGGTGGCCCATCGTGTCGATGTATGACTCGACCTTGATGCCCGGAGTATCGCCCGGGACGACGATCACTGCCAGCGATTCTTGAGGGGGCAGGGTGAGGTCGGTGCGGCACAGGACGCTGATCAGCGCGGCGCCGTTTCCATCGAATCCGCATCCGTTGGTGGTGAAGTGCTTGTCACCGTTGATGACCCATTCGTCTCCGTCCATTCGGGCGAAGGTCTGTACACCGGTGGAGGGGTCGCTGGAGTCGAAGTTCGCGCCGCCGGACGTCTCGGTGAAGGCCCACGCCGCGAGGAGTGGTTCGCTCCCGGCGAAGGGGGGCAAGAACTGCGCCTTCTGTTCCGCGGTTCCGAAGTGGATGATCGGCTGGAGTCCCAAACCGGTGCCGAGGAGCGCAGTCGGAACATTGATATCGACGCGAGTGAGTTCCTCAGCAGCTAACGCGAAGTCGAGCGAGGGCATGGCCGTTCCGCCGTATTCGACGGGTACCAGCGCCTTCAAGAAACCCGCATCTACCATTTCCTGATAGAACGGCTTGATCGCCGCAAACCGGGCCTCTGGGCTCGGCAGAGGAGCTATTACACCCTCGACGAGACTGAGTTGGTCGTCAGCGAACGATCGTGCCGCCTTCTGCAGACCGGCCTGTTCCGGGCTCAGATCAAAGTTGATGGCCATTGCGATCAGATCCTCCGTTGCTTGAAATATTACGAACGTGTGAGCCCGACCACGCTCGGGCGCCTACACAGCAATGGTGTCGCGTCGCGCGCGACCACGCTTGGATCCCCGCGCCAACTAGCTTGGATGATTGCGCCAGGTAGTAGACGTACCATACGGAGCGGCAACTAAAACGTTGTGTAGCAACGTAATTAGATTCTTGCTTTGTGCCGAAACGGCCCTGGCTGTGCTTCCGGCCACCCGTGTCGGCGGTACCCGGGTGCTGCGCCAGTCCGTGGTCGACAACGCCCGCGCCCGCCGCGGCGCATAGCCACCGACAGCCCGACCAGGACCCTCGACACCGCACCCGATGGTCCTGACACCTGTCGGTAGCGGAGGCATCTCAAGCCTCTGAAACGGGCAGATGACAAGTCCCTGTGATGTCCGAAGGGCCACGCCCACAACGCGATACTGTCCACACTTCAGACGATGGGGGAGATGCCATGACCGTGAATGCAGCAACCACGCCGCCGCTGGGGGAGATCCTGACCGCCGACGAGGTCGCTCGGTTCGTGGCCCGGGTCGCGTACCCCACCAGCCCGGTGGTGCTGGTGGACGAGGAACTCGCCCGGACCACTCCGGCGCGGGCCTACGGTGATTGGCGGGGTGCGCTGGGTCTGCCGGACCTGGCGGAGAAGGCCCGCACGCTTCTGCCGGAGACGACCGCCGGCCGCGCCGCGGCCGACACCGACACCGATTCCGGATCCGGCGCGTAGCGACCGCCCCGCCCCGGTTCCCGGCTGCCGGCGCCTGAAGGGTGAGAGGGTGCGGGGTATGACATTCCGGCTGCCCACCACCCTCGCGACGGACTCGGATGCCGCGGCCAATCGCGGCGCTGACGAAGTACTACGGCCGCCCGTACCTGGGCGACGACGCCTACGTCGGGGCGCACTTCGACTCCTGGTCCAGCACCGGGGACCGGGCGGGGGAGGCGGACCGGTTCACCGCGGACGATCTGGTTGCGGCGGGCGTTCCTGTCCGTGTAGGTCCCACCGAGGGCGGCGCGGGCGATCCTGCACACCGAGGCGGAGTCGCTGAACGCCCTGCTGACGGCGATAGGTCCGGATCGGGATGTGGTTCGACGAACCGGACCCGCTCGCGCCTGGGTGGCCTGCCTGGGGCCTGGAAACGGCGCTGCGCGGCCTGCGGGACGGGGCTGGACGAAGGCGACGAAGCTGATCGCCGGCCCGTGCGCCTCTTCTGTCTGCTGCGTGTTCGACCGGTGCTAGCGTGCCTGCGCACGCAGCGATCGGAGGCTTTTTGATAGACGAGGTCAAGTTCGAGCAGGACCTGGTTCGGGCGCTGCTGCGGGAACAGCATCCAGATCTGGCAGGCCTCGAGCTCCGAGACGTCGACGGGGGCTGGGATAACCAGCAATGGCGATTGGGGGAGGAGCTGGCAGTTCGTTTGCCGCGTACCGGGCGTGAGCGGACGTGGCTGCCGGTGTTGGCGAACCGCCGCCGCTGCCAACGCCCCGGTGCGTATCGGCAAAGCTTCGAACCTGTTCGAGCACACCTGGACGATCGCGCGCTGGGTCGAGGGTGAGCCGGCCGATCACACGCCGACGATCCTCACCCGCCGCAGGTCACCGCAACGTGACGACACGCCCAACACCTTCACGAAAAGTGCGCCAGATCCGCTTTTCACGTCCGCCGACAGTTTCGGCCGCGTCCAATATTTTGGACTTTGTTCTGCTGTGCAGCACGAGGAACTGGCTCGTCGATTTCTGCTAGGCGGACGAGTCCTCGATCCGCACAGGTGTTACGCGGTGCGTTCTGGACTGGACAGATATCGCGCGGGACATCGCCGCGAGAGGCTGCGGACTGGAGGTCGGGTGGACGGGGAGCGATCCCGAAGGCGAAACCACCTGGTGACGCTGGTCGTCTTCCTCGCGACGCTATTCGGGGTGGGTATTGTCCTCGGGCTTGCGCGCAATTCGTCGCAGTTCGTGATGACGGCGATGACCGCTCTGGTCGTCGTAGGTGCATACATCGTACTGGCCGTACTTCGCCGTGGTGGCGGATCAGGCGATGACCGTTGACCTGGCCGTGCTCGACGGCGCCGACGTGGTCTACGCGGCGCGCGTTCCCGTCCGCCGGATCATGAGCATCAACGTCTCCGTCGGCACCCGCGTCCCCGCCTACGGCACCTCCATGGGACGTGCGCTCCTGGCCTGGGCTCCCGCCGACGTCGTCGAGTGGGTGGTCACCGAGTCCACGTTCCAGAAGCTCGGTCCCGAAACCATCAGCACGGCAGCCGAACTCGAACGCGAACTCGCCAAGGTCCGCGAGCAAGGGTTCGCCCAGACCGCCGAGGCTGGAGAAGGGGCAACTCACGCGAGTCTGGAGTGGCAGGGAGACGCGCGCATGTGCTATCACGTTGAGGTGGACCACATCGGCTTCGACTCGGGCGCTAAAGAATTCGCACGCTGCATGGTCGAGA
Organism: Rhodococcus sp. (in: high G+C Gram-positive bacteria); assembly: GCA_004211695.1. Taxonomy (GTDB): domain Bacteria; phylum Actinomycetota; class Actinomycetes; order Mycobacteriales; family Mycobacteriaceae; genus Rhodococcus_F. The sequence goes on along the minus strand of SEEV01000161.1, from coordinate 1,675 downwards.
GATGTCGAAGCGGCCTCGCCGAGGTGGGTTGGACATGTCGCGGTTCCCGACCGCCGGGCTCCTGGGCGAAATTCTCCCGGGGATCAACTCCTCGCCTGCGCCGATTTGTTCGATGGCTTCGTTTTCGATCAGATCCAGCCGCGACCATCCGGGACGATTCACGAATCAGATCTACTTCTCCGGCACAGAGTGCCTCGAGTGACTTGGACGGGGCAGTTCGGATGGCACTATCACGTTGATTGAAGGAAATAGCGGCGCCGTTGGTTTGGAGCACACGGCGGTGTAACCCCGTTGGGGTTGTTCATGTTTCAGGAGGCAACCCCGGTCGCGGTGACTTCCCGCCAGACCGCGAATCGGTCGGCCATCTCGGTGCGCCGCTCGGGCGCGGTCAGTCGGTGGCGGCGGGGCCGGAAATGCGGTGAAATGCCCGAGGAAGCGGAGAGGAAGCGTTGCGCGTGCCCGGTTGAGGTGAACTGTTTCATCGCCCGCTCCCGCTGTCGGGTCGGCTGATGGGAATTCTCGGCTCGGTTGTTCAAGTACTCGGATCGGCGGTGCTCGACCGAGGCCAGCGACTCGCGGTGGGCGACGCTGTAGCTGGACAGCTTGTCGGTAACGATTACCCGAGGCACATACTGCAAGCCCTTGAGCAGCTTACGGAAGAATCGCTTGGCGGCGTTGCCGTTTCGGCTCGACTGGATCAGCACGTCGAGCACGTTGCCGTGCTGGTCGACCGGCCGCCACAGGTAGTGCTTCGTAGCTGACCAGGACACCGCGTTCGAGCATCATCTCCTCGACTTCACGGAAGCTGAGCGGGAACCGGAAGTACAACCACACGCAGTGGTTTATGATCTCCACCGGGTAGCGGTGTCCCTTGTGCGACGGCATCTCTGTGGTCACGCCACCGATCCTCTCAGTTCGCCAAACTCGCCAACGTGACAGTGCCGTCGGTTCTGCGGCGATACGGATCGTCGGACACCTTGCGGACCGCAGCGACGACGACACCGAACCGATCGGGCAGCAACCCGCACATCCTCGAAATCACACGCCGACGATCCTCACCCGCCGCAGGTCAGCGCACCGTGACGACACGCCCAGCGCCTTCACGAAAATCACGCCAGATCCACGAATGATGCTTCGGCACGCCGGACGGGCCCGGAATCGCCGTCCCGGAGGCCGCGCACCTCGTAGATTTGGGGAACCGCGCCGTATCTCAGTCCGGACCCGGACTTCCCGCCCGCCGCCGCCCCGATCCAGTCACCGTCGGAGCGCCACTGTGCGCCGGCTCATTGTGCGGTCTCTTCGGCTCCTAACAGCGTTCCTGTCTCGCGAGGCCAGGTTGACACCACGTGTTGATGACGAACGCCCCAGTCCTCATCACGGGACATGGGCAATCTTTCGAAGTGTGAAATGATCGATTCGGATGTCACAGGCTGCTCTCGCGCTGTCTCAAGTCCCCACGGCCGCATGTTTATGCACCGTCCGGCTCGTCTCTCATTCGACGACTTCTGGGATGCCGAACGATAGCCACTCACGTGGCGGCAAGATTCGGGAGTTAGCCTCGATTTTCGGTCAGGTTATCGACCTGAGATTTCATCGGGGTGGGAAGCGGAAGCGTAGTTCGCGGTTGTTCCACCAGGGGATGCGTACGCCGCGGTCGGCGTAGCCGGCGTCGATG
>SEEV01000160.1 GCA_004211695.1 Rhodococcus sp. (in: high G+C Gram-positive bacteria) | reverse complement strand
GGCGCCGAGTTCGGTTCGGGCCTGGGCGTCAAGGACATGGTGACCGGCGCGGTCGCACTCGCCGAGTTCGCGCACGTGATCGCCGCGAAGTACGACGTCACGATCGCCCTGCACACCGATCACTGCCCCAAGGACAAGCTCGACACCTTCGTCCGTCCGCTGCTCGAGATCTCGCGTCAGCGCGTCGAGGCCGGCCGCAACCCCCTCTTCCAGTCCCACATGTGGGACGGTTCGGCCGTGCCGATCGACGAGAACCTGGAGATCGCCCAGGAACTCCTCGCGAAGGCGAAGGCCGCCAACATCATCCTCGAGGTCGAGATCGGCGTCGTCGGTGGTGAAGAGGACGGTGTGGAAGCCGAGATCAACGACAAGCTGTACACCTCGCCGGAGGACTTCGAGAAGACCGTCGACGCGCTCGGCACCGGCGAGAACGGCAAGTACCTGCTGGCCGCCACGTTCGGCAACGTGCACGGCGTCTACAAGCCGGGCAACGTGAAACTGCGCCCCGAGGTGCTCGAGACCGGCCAGAAGGTCGCCGCCGCCAAGCTGGGGCTGTCCGACAGCTCGCAGCCGTTCGACTTCGTCTTCCACGGCGGATCGGGCTCGCTGAAGTCGGAGATCGAGGCTGCGCTGAACTACGGCGTCGTCAAGATGAACGTCGACACCGATACTCAGTACGCGTTCAGCCGTCCCATCGTGGGCCACATGTTCGCGAACTACGACGGCGTCCTGAAGATCGACGGCGAGGTCGGCAACAAGAAGTTCTACGACCCGCGCAGCTACCTCAAGAAGGCGGAGGCCGGCATGACGGCTCGCGTCATCGAGGCCTGCAACGACCTCAAGTCCGCGGGACGTTCCGTCTCCGGATAGGCGCTTCACGCTCGTGCGCCTTTCCGGTAGCCGGCGCTACCGGAAAGGCGCACAGTCGTTTTATCGGGGGTCGCAGATCTTCCAGGTGCCGTCGACCTTCTCGAGGTTGAACGTGCGCCACGACTGCTCGCTGGGGTTGGCGGCGGTGTGAGCCATCACCTGGGCGATGGCGGTGTCACCGGTGATCTGCACGGCGTCGACGCCGCCGACCACCGGAATGTTCTGCTGCGTGACGGCGACCTGGTGGACCTCGGCGAAGTCCTGGTCGGAGATGCCCTGGTAGTACTCGGCGAGACTGCCGCAGGTGCTGGTGCGCAACGTCGCCAGATCGCCCTGGGTGAGTGCCGCGACGAACGTGTCGATCGTTCCCTGCACCTGGGCCTCGGGGGAGTTCTCGGCCTGGTTGTTGTTGTAGACGATCACACCGGCGACCGCGATGGCGGCAACGACGATGACGCCGGCGGCGATCGCGGCGAACAGCCACGCCTTGCCGTGCTTCTTGGTGGGCTGCTGCGCCGCGGCGACACGCTGCGGCGCGCTCTGCTGAGGAGGCAGCACCCGCTGAGGTGCGGCCTTCGGCGGGGCGGGCGCCGGACGCGGGGGAGCGGGCGGCGGAGGCACCGGCCGCGAGTTCTGGGGTTGCCTCGGGTTCTGGGGTTGCTGAGACTGGTTCGGCCGAGACTGATTCGCCGGGGCGGCGGCGGGTCGGGGCGGCGGAGGTGTCGCCGGGACCGCGGGCTTCGTCATGGGAATCGCGACCGTCTCCGCGTCGGACGTCTGCTTCGATTGCCCCTGTGCCTGCGCGGTCGGCGCGCGGTGCATCTGCTGGGTCGCGGCGTCGGGTGACGCGGTTGCGCCCTTCTGCGTGGGGATCGCAGTAGTGGCCGCCTCGGACGCCTTCTCCTCCGGTTTCGCGGCCTTCGGGCGCGGTGTCGGTGGCTTGGGCAGTGGGGCCTGCGGTTCCTCGGGTTTCTGCGGGTCCGTCTTCTCCGGGACCTTCTTCTGAGGGGGCTTCGGCCCGGGCGACTTCGCCGTGGGTGCGGCGGGTTCCGCGGCGGCCGACTTCGCGGCCGCGTCGCCGCCGGCGGCCGGCTTCTCGGTGGCGTTCGCCGCGCCCGCGTCGGACGGTGTGTCCGCCGCCGGTTTCTGAGTCGATTCGTCTTTCTTCGGGTCCTGCACGCGTTGCCCCTCGGTCTGCAGAGAAATGAACGTTGGGGGCAGCCTAACGACATCGTGCGTCCTCGGAGACCACGACAGGGCGCGTCGCGGACGCGGGCCGACGCAGTGACGGCGCTGCGGCGGGGGCACAATAGGCGCATGACGTCTTTCGGTGACCTTCTCGGACCACAGCCCACACTGCTTCCCGGGGACGACGAGGCCGAGTCGGCCCTGTTGAATCACGAGGATCCGGCTTCCGTGGCAGCTGCCCACCCCACCGCATCGATCGCATGGGCCTACCTGGCCGAGGCGGCCTTCGGCGCGGAGGAGACCATCGCGGCGTACGCCTACGCACGCACCGGGTACCACCGCGGCCTCGACCAGTTGCGCCGCAACGGCTGGAAAGGTTTCGGCCCGGTGCCGTACGGCCACGAACCCAACCGTGGGTTCCTCCGGTGCGTCGCCGTCCTGGCGAAGGCGGCGAAGGCGATCGGCGAGACGGACGAGTACGCGCGCTGCCTCGACCTGCTCGAGGACTGCGATCCCCGAGCCGCCGAAGCGCTTGGCGTCGGTTAACGCCCTCAGCTCGGCGAAGGTCCGCAGCCGCAACGGACTGAGAACCTCGGTCCAGCGGCTGCGGGTGTCCGCGCTGCCCATCGTGCAGTGTGCGGTGGCGGCCGGAGTGGCGTGGTGGGTAGCCACGGTGGTGATCGGCCACCCGACGCCCTTCTTCGCGCCGATCGCGGCGGTGGTGTCGCTGGGGTTGTCGCTCGGTGCCCGCTTGCGGCGTTCCGTCGAGCTGGTGGCCGGGGTCACGATCGGGATCGGGGTCGGCGACCTCATCGTCTCCTTCATCGGAAGCGGTGCCTGGCAGATCGCGCTCGTCGTGGTGCTGGCGATGTCGACGGCTGTGTTGCTGAACAGCGGCCCGATCTTCTCGATGCAGGCGGGCAACTCCGCGGTGCTCGTGGCGACGCTGCTTCCGCCGGGGGGCGCCGCGGGTGTCAACCGCATGGTGGACGCCCTGACCGGTGGTCTGGTGGGCATCGCCGTCGTCGCACTGATACCCACGCATCCCGTGGGGCGGGCGCGGAAGTATGCCGCCAACGTTCTCGGGACCGCATCCGAGGTGATGCAGTTGGTGGCCGACGGATTGATTGCCAACGACGACAAGCCCATCGAGGAGGCGCTGCGGAAGGCGCGGGCCACCCAGGCGTCCATCGACACCCTCCGGACTCACCTTGCCGGCGGCCGGGAGATCAGCCGCATCTCGCCGCTGTACTGGAACACCCGTAGCCGGCTCGAACGGCTGACCGCCGCCGCGGACCCCCTCGACAACGCCTTGCGCAACATCCGGGTGCTGGCGCGGCGTTCACTCTCGCTGGTGCGGGACGACGAGATCCTGAACCCGAGGCTCGTCGACCAGGTGGAGAAGCTCGCCCACGCCCTGGAAACCCTCCGGCAGATGGCCCTCGCCGACCCGGGGCAGCAACCCGACCAGGCCGAGGCGGCGCGGGTGCTGCGCTCGGTCGCGTCCGGATTGAAACCGGAACTGGTCGAGAACGCGGGTCTGTCGGCCACCGTTGTCTTCGCGCAGATCCGGTCCTTGACCGTCGACCTCCTGCAGGTGGCGGGTCTGAAACGCATCTCGGCGATCGCCACGCTGCCGCCGACCGTGGAGAAGCCCGCGTACCGTCCCGAACTCTGACCGCCCGAGCACGCTGTTGATCATATGCGCATGTACGCATATGATCGGCACAACTCGGGAGGAGGCTCAGTCATGGGAGTCGGACACGGCCATTCACACGGCCACACGCAAGGCGGCGGTGAGGTAGGGCCGTCTCGCGCGCGGATCCGCCGAATGGCAGTGGCCCTCGTCATTCTCGTCGCGTTCCTGTTCCTCGAGGCCGGTGTCGGTCTGGCCGTCAACTCGCTGTCGCTGCTCGCCGACGCCGGTCACATGCTCACCGACGTCGTCGGAATGTCGATGGGGCTCGTCGCACTCCTCCTGGCCCGCAAGGGCAGTGCCACCGCGGCCCGGACATTCGGCTGGCACCGCGCCGAAGTGCTCACCGCCATGGCCAACGCCGCGATGCTGCTCGCCGTCGCGATCTGGGTGTTCTACGAGGCCATCTCCCGCATCGGCGACGCACCCGAACTCCCCGGAATGGCTCTCATTCTCACCGCCGCCGTCGGTCTCGCCGCGAACCTCGTAGTGATGCTGATGCTGCGCGCCGACTCCAAGGACAGCCTCGCCGTCCGCGGCGCGTACCTCGAAGTGCTCGCGGACGCCGTCGGCAGCGTCGGCGTGCTCATCGCCGGCGCCCTCGTGCTGGCCTTCAACTGGACCTACGCCGACATCATCGTCGGTGTCCTGATCTCGCTGTGGGTGGTGCCGCGCGCGATGAAACTGGCCGCCGCATCGCTGCGCATCCTCACCCAGGCCTCCCCGGCCGACGTCGACGTCGAGGGCGTGCAGGCCGACCTCGAGGCGCTACCCGGCGTCACCGGGGTGCACGACCTGCACGTGTGGACCCTCACGACGGGAATGGACGTGGCCACCGTCCACCTCACCACCGACGCCGACTCCTCCGCGGTCCTCGAATCCGCGCGGACGATCCTCGAGAGCCACCAACTCTCCCACGCGACGGTGCAGGTCGAATCCACCGCCAACGGACGTCACTGCGCCGAGAACGTCACCTGGTAGGTCCTGTCTGTTTCGTCCGGTATCGCATCGGGAAACCGAGATGCGACGACTCACGGAAGGGAACACCATGCCCACTCTCGCAGCGTTCGCACGACCCGCCGCCGTCGCCGCACTCGGTGCGGCCGCCCTCTTCGCCGCACCGGCCGTCGCCTCGGCCGCCCCGTTCATGCCCGATCCGCTGGCGAACTGCAAGCCCTCCGCGACACTGGACGTCGAGAAGGAAGGAAACCAGGTCGAGTGGGAGTTCGAGGGGCCGAAGGACGCCACAACCGACGCCCAGGTGACGTACCTGAACATCGGTCAGGCGCCGACGATCGGCACGTCCGGGCCGTTGAAAATCGGCGACGACGGGGTGAAGAAGGAGCTGCCAGGATTTACCGCTCATCTGGTACCCGGCGGAACCTACGACGCCGACGGGCCCGGGGCGCAGGCACCGTGCACCCTCGGCTTCGGATTCGCCGTCACGCAGTGACCGTCATTTGGTGAACCGGGTGACGCCTGCGCCCGGTCGCCACAGGTCGACGTACAGGTGGTCGCCGTCGACGGTGGTGAGCACGACCTCGTCGAGGCCGAGTTCGAAGACGTCCGCCTCGGGGATCTCGTCGGGATAGTGGTCGACGATCTGCTGCTTCCGTTCCCCGAGGATCTCGTCTGCGCGGCCGCTGATCTTGGCGTCGCCACCCTCCATCGTGTGGTGGCCGGGGTTGCTGTGCAGGGAGAACCGCGGATCGCGTTGCAGGTCACGCACTTTGCGGGCGCCCACCATCGAACCGAGCAGCAACGCGCCTTCGTAGAACTCGACCTCGGTGCCGCTCACCCGCGGTGAGCCGTCCTTGCGGAGCGTCGCCAGCACGTGATGCTTGTGTGCTTCGAAGCGTGCGGCAACGGCCTTGGCGAGCTCGGGTGCTTCGGTCTCGAACTGTGTCCACTTGGTCATGCCGACCAGTGTGCTCTCCTATCCCTGACATCTACTGTCAGGGATTTTCTCTAGACTCGGAGGATGCGTTCGAGCCGGCTCGTCGAGGTGATGCTCCGTCTGGAAGGCAGCCGCGGCGCCACCGCCCAGCAATTGGCGGACGAGCTCGGGGTCTCGGTCCGCACGGTGTACCGCGACGTCACGGCGTTGTCGGCGGCCGGTGTCCCGTTGTGGACGGAGAGCGGCCCCGGCGGCGGAATCCGCTTGCTCGACGGTTGGCAGTCGAAGCTCGGCGGGATGACGGGGGAGGAGACGTCCGCGCTGATGTTGATGGGTGTCCCGTCGATCGCCGACGATCTCGGCGTCCGCGACGTCACCGCCGCGGCGCAGTCGAAGCTGTTGGGGGCGTTGCCGATCCCGCTGCGCGTCGGGGCTCAGCTGTGGCGGGATCGGCTGTACGTCGACGCGCCCGGCTGGTTCGACGGGCCACGCGACAACGGTCACCTTCCGGTGGTCGCGTCCGCGGTGCTCGAGGGGCGGCGCCTCGCCATCCGCTACCGCAGGGGAAGCCGCTCGGCGGCAAGGACACTCGATCCGCTGGGTTTGGTGGCGAAGGCGGGTGTCTGGTATCTCGTCGCGCAGCATCGCGGGCGGACACTGTCGTACCGCGTGTCGAGGATCGGTGCGGCGGCAGTGCTGGACCAACCGGCGGCGCGGCCACAGAACTTCGACCTGGGTGCATGGTGGACGGCCTCGATGGCCGAGTTCGATCGTGCCCTCCTGCGATTCCCGTGCCGGGTGCGGCTGTCGCCCGCGTCGTGGCGTCGACTGCCGCGGGTCGTGGGTGTGGAGGCCGCGCGCGTCGAACCCGGTCCGCCGGACGACGACGGCTGGGTGACCGTCGACCTGGTGCTCGAGGCCGAGGACGTGGCGCTCGACCAGCTGACCGTCCTCGGCGGGGGAGTCGAAGTGCTCGGGCCGCACTCGTTGCGCAAATCGCTGCGTGCGGTGGGAGAGTCGATCGCCCGCCGGAACGGCTGAGCGGGACTACCTCTGCCGCCTCACACGAGTCGCTCGAGCACCGTGGCGTTGGCGAGACCGCCGGCCTCGCACATGGTCTGCAGACCGAACCGGGCCCCGCGCTGTTCCATCGCGTTCACCAGGGTGGTCATCAGCCGGGCGCCGCTGGCCCCGAGCGGATGTCCGAGCGCGATGGCCCCGCCGTGGACGTTGACGCGGTCGAGGTCGGCGCCGGTGTCTGCGGCCCAGGCCAGGACCACCGGCGCGAAGGCCTCGTTGACCTCGAACAGGTCGATGTCGGAGATGTCGAGACCGCTGCGCAGCAGCACCTTGCGCGTCGCCGGAATGACTGCGGTGAGCATCATCAGCGGGTCGTCGCCGACGACGGAGAAGCTGTGGAGCCGGGCCAGGGGCCGCAGTCCCAGTCGGCCGGCGATCTCGCTGGTCGTGATCATGAGCGCGGCACTTCCGTCCGACAGGGGACTACTGTTGCCGGCCGTGATCGACCAGTCGATCTGCGGGAACCTCGCCGCGTAGGCGTCGCTGCGGAAGGCGGGTCGCAGGGCGGCGAGCGCGTCCAGGGTCGTGTCCGGGCGGATGGCCTCGTCGACGCTCAACTCGGGAAGGACGGCGAGTTCCTTCGCGAACTTCCCGGCACTGGTTGCTGCCGCGGCCTTCTGGTGGCTGCGCAGGGCGAACTCGTCCAGCTGGGTGCGAGAGAGGCCCCAGCGGGCGGCGATGAGTTCGGCGCTGATGCCCTGCGGCACGAGTCCGTCGGGGTAGCGGCGTTCGAAGCCGACGCCCATCGATTCGCGGCCGATGCCACTGGACCCCATGGGAACCCGGCCCATCGATTCGACGCCGGCGGCGACGACGATGTCGTACGCGCCCGACATCACGCCCTGGGCGGCGAAGTGGACGGCCTGTTGGCTGCTGCCGCACTGCCGGTCGACGGTGGTGCCGGGCACGGATTCGGGAAATCCGGCGGCGAGAAGTGCACTGCGGGTGATGTTCTGGCTCTGATCGCCGACCTGCGTGACGGTGCCGCCGATGACATCGTCGATCAGTGCCGGATCAATTCCCGTGCGCTCGACGAGGGTCGAGAGGCTGTGGGCGAGGAGGTCGACCGGGTGCACTCGGTGCAGGGCGCCCGTGGGCTTGCCCTTGCCGATGGGGGTGCGGACGGCCTCGACGATGACGGCGTCTCTCATGATCTTTCCTTTCGGTGCTGTGAGTACTTATCAACCGCGGGCGGTTGATAAGTACTCACGGGGTGGGTTCATACCTGGCGCGGTGAGTGCGGCGACGATGGCCACCGCGGCCACCGCGGCCCAGGCGAGTTGGAACGCGGAATGGGTGTCGTCGTATCCGACGGTGGTGCCGAGAAGGGCGACGAGCATGCTGACGCCCAGCACGGTGCCGATCTGACGGCTCATGGTGACGACGGCGCTACCGGTGGCCGATCGCGATTGCGGCAGTCCCGCGGTGGCGGACGACAGGATCGTCGGCAGCGCCAGGCCGACCCCGACACCGGCGATCATCCAGCCGGGCAACAGTTCCGACGCGTACTGCGGCTCCATCCCGACGGATGTGAGAACGAGCAGTGCGCCGGCCGCCCAGAGGGCACTGCCTGCCGCGGTGAGAGCGCCCGCGGAGAATCTGCGGGCCAGGAGTTGGCCGACGACGGCGAACACCGGCACCATCAACGGGCCCGGTGCTATCGCGAGACCGGTGCGGAGGGCGGAGTAGCCCCACACCTGCTGGAGCCACAGGATGTTCGCGAGCAACCCGGCCGCGAAGGCGGCGCTGAACGCGAGCGCGGTCACGTTCGACCACGCGAAGGTCCGCACTTTCAGCATGGCCGGATCGATGAGCGGCTCGCGCTGCCGATTGTTGCTCCGCCAGAACAGTGCGACGGACGCGGCGGCGACGGTGAATGCGATCGCGATCCGCGGGTCGTCCCAACCCCAGTCGGGTCCCTGGACCAGTCCGAGCGCGAGGGCGCCGATGCCGACGGTCAGCAGGGTCGCGCCGAACAGGTCGAGGTCGGCGTCGCGGGCGGTGGGGCGGAAGTCGGGGACCACTCGGACGGTGGCGATCAGGAATGCGATGCCGATGGGGACGTTGACGAGGAAGGCCCAGCGCCAGGACGCCTCGACGAGAAGGCCGCCCACCACGGGTCCGAAGGCGGCGGCCGCTGCACCCGACGCCGCCCAGATCCGGACGGCGCCGGCGCGTTTCGCTTCGGGGAACGTGCTGATCAGCAGTCCCAGGCTCGCGGGGGTCAGGGCGGCCGCGCCGACGGCCTGGAGCAGCCGGAACGCGACGAGCAGCCACAGTGAGGGGCTCAGTGCGCACGCGGCGCTGGCGGCGGTGAACAAGGCAAGCCCGAGGAGGAAACCGCGCCGGCGGCCGACACGGTCTGCCCAGCGTCCGAGCGGAACCAGCAGTGCGGCGAACACGATCGCGTAACCACCGAGCACCCAGCTGAGGTCGCCGAGGCTGTAGCCGGGGTAGCTCGCCGCGATGTCGCCCAGTGCGACGTTGACGACGAACAGGTCGAGGCTCGCGACGAACGGCGCGCCGGAGAGGACGGTGAGGAGCGGGCCGAGCCGCGCTTGCTCACGCACCTGACTATTGAGTGCCATAGTCAGAAATGTACGACCTGACTATGGTTATGGCAAGTCAGGTGTGTTGGATGCCTCGAAACGACCGGTTGCGCTGCAAAGATGCCGTCGTAGTCCTAGCGTGAGGCATGGCTGTTCTGACTCCCGGCTTCCGTGGTCGACCGCGCAGCGAGCACGCCCTCCCGCCCGGGCAGTACGAGGTGGAGGATTTTCCCGTGCTCTCCGCGGGGCCCACGCCTCGTGTCCCGACCGACACGTGGACGTTGACCGTCACCGACGAGACCGGGCAGCGCCACGAATGGACGTGGGCGGAATTCATGACACTCCCGCAGGAGCGGCCGACGGTCGACCTCCACTGCGTCACCCGATGGTCGAAGTTCGGCACCTCGTGGAAGGGCGTCTCCCTCGACACCCTGTTCGCGGACGTCGAGACATCCGCGGGATTCGTCCTCGTCGGATGCGACGGCGGCTACACCACGAACCTTCCCATCGGCGACATCCTGGGTGGCAAGGCCTGGATCGTGCACAGCTACGACGGAGCGCCACTCGCACCGGTGCACGGCGGCCCGGCCCGGCTGCTGGTGCCGCATCTGTATCTGTGGAAGTCCGCGAAATGGGTCCGTTCGATCCAGCTCGTCACCCAGGACGTCCCGGGTTTCTGGGAACAGCTCGGGTACCACGACCGCGGAGATCCCTGGCGGGAGCAGAGGTATCAGGGTGACCAGTGAGCTCGCGGGCCGCGCCGTACTCACCTGGCGGGTGGCCGAACTCGTCGATTCGTGGCCCGAGACGGCGAGTGCCCGTGCCCTCGTCCTCGAGGTTCCCGACTGGCCGGGTCATCGCGCCGGGCAGCACGTCGACCTCCGCCTGACCGGCCCCGACGGCTACACCACCGAACGGAGTTACTCGCTGGCGTCGCCCGCCGAACGCTCCCCGGCCGGCTGGCGACTGCAGCTGGTCGTCCAGCGGGTGGGGGACGGCGAGGTCTCGCCGTACCTGACCGACGTGTTCGGCGCCGGCAATCTGATCGAGGTGCGGGGGCCGATCGGTGGCTGGTTCGTGTGGTCGCCGCGTGAGGGCGCCGGCGCGCCGGTCCTCCTCGTTGCGGGCGGTTCGGGCATCGTGCCGCTGATGTCGATGATTCGCGAGCGCCGTTTCCGCCACGACCGCACACCGTTCCGGCTCGTGTACTCCCTCCGGACGCAGGCCGACCAGTTGTTCGCGGACGAGCTGAACAGGCCCCGCGCCGGAGACGGGGGAGTCGAGACGGTCGTCCTTCGCACCCGCGAGGGCTCGCCGCGGCGCCCGGCGGGGCGAATCTCCGCTGCCGATCTCGCCGCGTGGGGGTGGCCGGCGGACTTCGCGCCGCGGTGCTTCGTCTGCGGCCCCACCGGATTCGTCGAGGAGGTGGCCCGGCTGCTTCTCGCGCTCGGGCACTCGCCGGACAACATCAAGACCGAGAGGTTCGGCCCCTCGGGGTCGTGACCGGAGGAGGAGCTGTCGATGAGTACGGTGCAGGACAACGACTTCGAGGACGGCAACGTGCTCGGCGGGCCCTTCGCGGAGATCTTCGTTCACGACCTCACCGCGGCGACCGGGCAATGCCGATTCTGCGGTCTCGACGGTCCGATGGCTGCCGTCCACGTCTACACCCGCGCACCCGGCGTCGTCGCGCGTTGTCCGGGTTGTCAGGAGGTGCTGCTCCGGCTGGTGTCGACTCCGCGCGGTCTCGAACTCGACGCCAGCGGTCTCTCGCACCTGTCCTGGCGGCTGTGACCGCTGACTATGTAATTCACAAGTCAGCTACGATGGGTGCATGGACGCGGCACGGTTGGACGGCTTTCTCGCGGATCGCGACACCTGGCGGGCGACGCACTGCTCCATCGGAAAGGCGATGGACGTGATCGGCACGCGTTCGGCCGTCCTGATCCTGCGCGAGGCCTACTACGGCACCACACGATTCGACGACTTCGCGCAGCGGGTCGGCATCACGGAGGCGGTGGCCGCGTCCCGGCTGCGTGAACTGACGGCGGAAGGCCTGTTCGAGCGGCAACCGTACAAGGAGCCCGGGCAGCGCACCCGTTACGAATACGTGCTCACCGAGAAGGGACGCGACCTCCTGCCCGCCGTCCTCGCGCTGATGCAGTGGGGCGACAAATACCTCCAGGACAAGTACGGACCTCCCCTCGGACTGCGCGACGACGCGACCGGTGAACCCGTACGCGTCGAGGTCCGCAGCCCGGGCCGGGAGGTGCCGCTGCAGGACCTGCGGCTGACCCCCAACTTCACCGAAGAGGACGCCCGCCGGTCCCACCCGTGAGTACTTATTAACCGCGGGCGGTTAATAAGTACTCACAGGTCAGAGCCAGAAGCGCATCAGATAGTTGCCGTACTGCGCGTAGAACTCCGGCACCCCGGACAGTCCGAACAGTCCGTAGATGGCGTCGAAGAACACCACGTTGATCGACGGCACGAACAGCAGCGCTACGAGGATCAGCAGTCCGTACGGCTTGTACTGGTCGACGGATCTACGGGTGCGGGGTGGCAGGAACGGCTCGAGTGCGGCGTAGCCGTCGAGTCCGGGGACCGGCAGGAGATTGAGCACCGTGGCCATGACCTGCAGGAAGGCGAGAAAGCTCAGTCCCGCCCAGAACACCTCGTGGTTGCCGCCCAGGCCGAACCAGCGGATCACCACGAGCAGGACGATCGCCGACACCAGGTTCACGGCCGGCCCGGCTAGCGACACCCGCGCCTGGACCTTCGGTGGGAACAACCCGGTGCGCAGGTAGACGGCACCGCCGGGCAACCCGATCCCGCCGAGTGCGATGAACAGCACCGGCAGACCGATCGACAGCAGCGGGTGGCTGTACTTCAACGGGTTGAGAGTGAGGTAGCCGCGTACCTCGACGTCGGTGTCGCCGTGCCGCCACGCCGTGTATGCGTGCGCGAACTCGTGCAGGCAGAGTGTCACCACCCAGCCGGCGACCACCAGCAGGAACACCCCGACGTGTCCGAGCACCGACTGGCGCTCGGCCGGCCATGCCAGGATGCCGCCGGCGACAGCGACAGCGACGACCACCAGGAAGACCGGGCTGGGACGGACGGCGGTGGTCCGTGCCCTGGGCAGGTTCATCGCACCAGCAACCACTCTTGGTCGTGGCGGTAGAACGTCGAACGCTTGACGTCGCGGGGGTTGGGGACGTCGTCGCGGGTGAGTGCGGCGGCCGGTGATCCGAGTTGCACGGCGCGGCCCTCGACCCAGCGGCGCGGCAGCCAGCGCCGGCGCGGTTCGACCGAGGCCCGCAGGCCGGGCATCCGTGGCGTCGGGGTGACGGTCATGCTCGTCGTCGTACCGGAGAACAACCGGGTGTCGTCGACGTAGGCCTCGCCGACGAGCGGACCCCCGTCCGGACCGGTGACGGCGGCGCACCCGACGAGCGCGATCCCCGCGTCGTCGCGGATGAGGGGGACCGGTTTGGCCGTCCCCTTCAAGGCGGTGCGGGCCCCGCGGGCGCCGGCGGACAGGTGGTAGGCGTCGGTGGCGTCCGAACGATGCTCCGCGACGTAGGCCAGTTCGATGTGCAGGCGTTCGGTGCGCATCAATCGGGTGAGAGTGGCGGCCAGGGCCGCGTCGCTACCCACCACGATCAGCCGCGGATCCGCGACCACCTGAAGTTTGGAGAAGACCTCGTCGAAGTCGTCCTTGTCCGGAACAGTGGGTGCACTCGAGGCCGAAATGGAACCCAGAGATAGGGGAAGCGGCGCGTCGCCGCAAATGAGCACTACGGGGGTCAACGCCACTCCTCGCCCGGATGTCCCGCCGCGATTTCCGCAGCTTCCCTTTCGGATCATCCTAGTGGCACGCCCGAGATGGCCTCCCCAGCCGTACTGTGGGGTCTGTTCTCCGGGCCCTCGGCTAGACTGTTCCCCCGGCCACTGCCTACGAACGGCAGGACCACGCAGTCGGATACGACTGTACGTCGACCGTAGGAGACAACGTCATGCCGGCAATCGTCCTGATCGGCGC
>SEEV01000159.1 GCA_004211695.1 Rhodococcus sp. (in: high G+C Gram-positive bacteria) | reverse complement strand
GCTGCGCGCGTCCCGACTCGTCGCTCTCGCGAATACGCACGACCCGAATCTGGTGGCAACGACGTACGGCATGTCCGCCGAAGGGGTCCTCGCATACTTCGCTGACCGCATCGACCCCACATTGCTCGCGGACCTGTGAAATTTCAGGTAGCACCGTGCACAGGTTCACCCGAACAAATGCGCTTTGCCGACACTGCGGTTTGTCGTCCATTCCTCGGGAGGTGAAAAATTCCTCGACGCGCGGCGGCTCTTGCACGACAACACATGCCCGGTCGCTGACCGGGTCGCAGGCCTGCTGATCCTCCTCTACGCGCAGAAACTCAGCGCGATCAGCACGTTGACCACCCAACACGTCCGCAACGAGGAAGGCCGAACCCTGCTGGTCCTGGGCAGCAGGCCCATCGTTCTGCCCGCCCCGTTGGACAGCCTCGTCAACGAGCTCGCGAACATCCGCAGGACACCGGGCAGTGGGCTGATCGACGTCCCCTCCACCTGGCTGTTCCCCGGACGATGGCCGGGACGCCCCCTCACCGAAGAGGCTCTCGCCCGACGACTCCGCGCTCTCGGGCTGAGACCACGCCAGAGCCGGAACACCGCGTTGTTCATGCTCGCCACCGAAGTCCCGGCCGCGATCCTTGCCAAGACGCTCGGCATCCACATCAAGGCCGCCACCCAGTGGCAGAAGATCTCCAACGGAGACTGGACTGCCTACGCCGCCGACGTCAGCAAGCGAACCACCACACCAGACACCAAGCATTCCAACAAGTCGAATAGCTGACTTACCATTAGAAGGGATCCGGACCGGCGCCCCGGACGCGGTGCAGGTGGCCGATCGCTGGCACCTGTGGCACAACCTGGCCGAAGCAGTGGAGAAGACGGTAACACGTCACCGCGGCGATCTGCGCCCGCTTACCGATGACACCGGCGGCGACACTCTCGCTGAACAACCACCCGTGGCCGCGATCGGGTCGGAGCAGCGTCTGGCGGTGCGGACCCGCGAACGCTACTCCGCCGTCCAACAATTGGCGTTACAGGGGGTGTCGTTGTCGGCGATCGAGCGGAAGCTCTCCCTCGACCGCAGAACGGTACGGCGGTTCGCCCGCGCCACCGACGTTGAGGAACTGCTGACCGCCGCGCAATCCCGCGCCAGCCTGCTCGACGAGTTCAAGCCGTACCTGCACGACCGCTTTCGCGCCGGGTGCACCGACGCGGCCCGGCTCACCCGGGAAATCGTCGAGTTGGGTTACCGCGGCAGCGACAAGACCGTCCGCCGCTACCTGCAACCGCTGCGGGACGCACACAACGCCCTGTCGCCGGCAGCGGTGGCGCCCACGATCCGGCAGGCCACCGGCTGGCTGACCCGCCGACCGGACCGGCTCACCGACGACGAACGCGCTCAGCTTGACGTGCTCCGGGGACGCAGTCCTGCCCGGACCACCACCCGAGATCTGGTGCATGACTTCGCCGAGATCATGACCGACCGCCGTGGCGTCGACCTCGCCGCCTGGATGATCGCTGTCGACGCTGACGGCGAACCGGCGCTGCGATCCTTCGTCCGGGGTCTGCGTCGAGACCTCGACGCCGTCACCGCGGGACTGACCCTGTCACACAGCTCCGGTCCCGTCGAAGGCCACGCCAACCGCACACACCGACCACTACTACAGTTCTTGCACGGCGACCGGCTTCTCGGACGACGCGCAAGCGTGCTCCGAAGAGATACTGACCTCGGATTCGGGGCAGAGCGGGTCGGTGAGCCCTCTGGTCAAGACTGACATGGTCCTGGTCGAGTATCCGAAGGGTGGCGCCGTGTTCAGTACCGGATCGATTACATGGAGCGGATGTCTGTCGCAAAACAACTACCAGAACAATGTCTCGACTGTCACCCCGCAATGTCCTCGAAGCCTTCTCTCAAGACGGAGAAGACTATCGGGCGCATGATGTCAGCTGATGTGCTGGCCTCCAACTAAGGCCGAGTGTGCAAGCGCGGCGGTGCGTTCGACTACCGCCGCAGTGGCCACCGTGTGTTCCGTGTGTTCGAGCGAGCGATAAAACTGTCGCGCACCCGCCGAAGGGTGCGTGAAGCCCTTCATTCGAGAGGTTGTCGTCACCCGGTCGCGATGGCAGCGAGTGACGACAACCTGTCGATCAGTACGTCTTAGCCGTCAATCCGTCGTCGACGATCAAGGACGTTCCTGTCATTCCCCGAGCCTCGTCCGAGACGACAAATACGATCGCAGCCGCGACATCGGCGGGCGAAAGTATGCGCTGGGTCGGGTACAGCTTTTCCATCGCATCGCGCGCTGCAGCCGGGTTGGTAGCCGTCTCGAAGAAGTGCTCAAGCATGGGGGATTCGAAATCGCCGGGACAGACCGCGTTGCATCGAATTCCCTCTGCGGCATACGCAATCGCGGTGTCACGCGTCAGTCCGATGACCCCCGACTTGGTTGCCACATAAGCAGCAGTGTCACCTGTAGCTGTGAACCCGGCCACTGACGCGGTGTTGATGATAGAGCCCCCGTGCCCCTGCTCGCGCATGGCCAGGACTGCGTACTTGGTCCCCCAGAACACCGACGTGAGGTTGGCGGCAAGAGACGCAGACCACTGGTCGTTGGTGGTTTCGTGGATAGCAGCGCTGACCAGATAAGCAGCATTGTTGTGCATGATGTCGATGCGTCCAAACTCCGAACGGCACCGATCGATCATGCCCCTCACATCATCTTCGACGGTCACGTCGCCCTGATGGAAGACCGCCCGCCCACCGTTGTCGTTGATTTCCTGCACCGCGCGACTTCCGCGCTCTGGATCACGGCCGACTGCAACAATGGACGCACCCTCTCGGGTCATTGCTTCCAAGGTGGCGAGCCCTAGGCCACTAGTTGCGCCGGTGATAACTCCGGCCTTACCTGTCAATCGCATTTCAGGCCCTATCTCTCAGGGCGGTCACCTGTCGATGTCCGCTCGGTTTGAAGTCACTTACCCGCCAATCTCTGCAAACAGATCGCCGGGTCGACTACTTGACCCATACTGTCTTGGCGTTGCAGAACTCGCGGAGCCCGTGATAGGAGAGCTCACGACCGTATCCGGAGCGCTTCGTGCCTCCGAACGCAAGCTCCGGGTACGAAGTTGTCATTCCGTTGATAAACACTTGGCCAGCGGCAATCTCCGAGATGAACCGGTCCTGTTCTGCCGCCGAACTGGTCCACGCCGATGAGCCCAATCCGAACGGCGTCGCATTTGCAACGGCAATGGCGTCGTCGATGTCTTTGACGCGGTGCAACATTGCCACTGGACCGAAAACTTCTTCTTCGTTGACCCGCATGTCGGACGAGATGTCTGCGATCACCGTTGGCGAGAAGAACCACCCGTCCAAGTCCAAACGACCACCACCGCACAATATCGATGCGCCCTTTCCGATTGCGTCGTCGACGAGCTCATTTACTTCGTCTCGTCCCTCGGCGGTGGCAAGCGGACCAACATCGGTCGTCCCCTCCAGCGGATCGCCAACGGTCAGAGCTGACATTGCTTCAACGAAACGCGCTGTGAACTGGTCGTAAACAGCATCGTGAATCAAAAACCTTTTCGCTGCGATGCACGACTGACCGTTATTCTGAGTCCGGGCTGTCACGGCTGTGGCTACTGCCGACTTCAAGTCGGCCGACGGCATCACGATGAACGGGTCGTTGCCCCCGAGCTCGAGTACGGACGGCTTGATCTCGTCTCCGCATATAGACGCGACGGATCGGCCTGCCCATTCACTGCCGGTGATCGTCGCCGCCGCAACCCGCGGATCTCTCAGTACACCCTCGACCTGGCCTGAAGAGATCAAGAGGGTCTGAAAGCAACCCTCGGGGAAGCCGCTGCGTTCGAAAAGGTCTTGGATGTACATCGCGCACTGCGGAACATTCGATGCGTGCTTCAGCAAGCCGACGTTACCGGTCATCAAAGCTGGTGCAGCGAAACGCAGAACCTGCCAGAACGGATAGTTCCACGGCATGACGGCGAGCACAACGCCCAACGACTCGTACCTGGTGAAAGCGCGCGAGGCGCCCACGACGCCGGCTCCTCCAGGCAGAGCCTCATCTGCGAGCATGGCTTCGGTGTTCTCGGCGTAGAAGCGGAGCCCTTTCACACACTTGGCGGCCTCACCTCGCGCAGAAGCGAGTGTTTTGCCCATCTCCAAGGTCATCAACGCAGCTACTTCGTCGATCTCCGCTTCCAGAAGATCGGCAGCCGCGCGCATCCAGACCGCTCGTTGCTCGAAGCTGACGGTGCGGAACTGCTTCCAGCGGGCATCAGCGACTCGAATACGTTCCTGCACCTCCCGTTCGGACATTGGCTCGAACGACTTGACCGTTTCGCCGGTAGCAGGGTTGATAGTTGCGATCGCCATGGTTCATCTGCCCTCTCTCTGTGACCGGGGCCTTGCACTCGTCTACGCGCAAGTAACACCCGGCCTATCACCTGGCAACATTTCCTGGTGGGACCCGCGAGAACAATGGACAGAATGTCAGTCAGTGGCTTTCGTCGCCGACAGCTTGAACTGATGCGTCATCACAATGACATCGAAGACCCGAGCGTCAGTCCCAGATATCATCGGTGACTTCTGGCAACTGACGCATGATGCGTAGAGCCAGATGAAGACCGAGTCGGGTGTCCGGATCGTCAAGATCCACCCCAAGCAGCGATTCGATCCGTTCGACACGGCTGTACAGCGATTGACGTTCGAGGTGCAGGGCCCGGGCCGTTTCAGCTTTCCGACCATTCAAACGAAGAAGCACCTGAAGCGTTTTGAACAGCTCTTTGCGTCGTTGTCGATCGTGGTCGAGCAGAGTATCGAGGCGAAGGTGGGCAAACCTCGCAAGGTCCGGATTTTGCCGCAGGCTCCACAACAATCTGTCGAGATCGAGATCGACCGCATCGTGCCAGGGTCTGGGCTGGCTCTGCATGGCACCTTCCATCGCCTCAACACTCAGAATGAGCCCCTCACCAGCGGCTTGCCACGTGTGCACTGCCGAGCCGGCACAAATGATTGCCCCGTTGGGTACACCGATGTGGCGGTCCGCGGCCTCCTGCACGACATTTGCGAAGCGGTCGATCGCAGTCTTCCTTTGAGCTACATCCTCCAAGCCCAACATGACCAAACTGACGTCATTCGACGGTGCCTGATCGATCATCGCGCTCATTCGACGGCCGGTCATCTCCGAGTTGACGTCATCCCAGATTTGCTTCCATAGGCGATCTTCCAAACTCAGTGGCCGAGAACGGTGGTGGGCTGCGGCACGAATGGCCAGCGGCAACAAAACCGGAGCCACGAAACCCAGAGTCGCAGCTCTTGCTTCGGCTCGATACGGAGGAATTTCTCCATGCATCAAAGCCGTGAGGAATCCCCTCTGATTGCGCGCAGCGACGCTGTCCTGGTGTTCGTCCCGCATCAAAACCAAGCTGATGATCCCCGCGGTTCGCTCGAGCGCCACCTCGTCAGCTTCTGTGAACGCACGATTCGTCGCCAGCGCGACGAGCCGCCCTGCCGAGCGTTCACCGACAGCAAGCCTAGTCTCCAAAGCGGCTGGGGCAAAGTTGATTCTGCGAGTATGGGCTTCCCAGGCGGCGGATACGTCCCTCTCCGTCAGGGTGTGCAGGGCTTGATACACGAACCCCCCGTGTTGCCTCTCGTAGATCACCGGGTTCTGCACAGCCTCGGCAAGAATATCCAGTATCTCCGGGATACGTCCGTTGGCAAGTGCGAGATGTGTCAGACGATCCTGTAGCTGATGCGCGCTATCGAGAAGGGTGAGCTTGTAAGACACGATCTGACTGTGAATGGCTTCTGTGATGTCGATGAACGCCACAGGCAAATGTAAGGCGATCAGTGTCAACCCGTGTTCACGGCAGGCGACAACAATATTCTTCGGCAGTGTGCGGTGACGTGACCCTAGCTCGATGACCAGTGCCGCTACACCGCGTTCGGAGAGCTCAGCGATCAGCCTTCGATCTTCTACCGCACTGCCGAACATTCGCCCTTCGGACAGTAGCAACTCTCCGCCCCGAAGCACCGATGCGATGTCCCTTACTTCGACGACGTGCACCCACCTGATCGGGCGATCCAAGGCCTCTGCGCCCACCACGATCTCGGGGGCGCCACCACGCAGAATCGGCAGATCAAGTGCAGCACGAACAGTGAGCGCGCCACCTGCTGGTGTTGTCTGGCTGACACCGTTGCTAGCTGAGTCCATACTTCAATTATCCTCTGCCAGCTCTGCGCGTCAGCGACCGCGCGGTCTTCGCATGGTCGAGCCGGGTGCGTTGCAGGTGCCTTCAAGATCCTTCGGATCAGCGAGATAATGACCATCGTTGTTAGCCCGGATACGACAAACGAACGATGCCGCCGCCAACTTCGAGGTCGAATACTCACCGCGAGGTGGTTGTCGGCATCGGACGCGACGCCTGTGCACGGGCACTGCCCGCACCATACTCACCTGGCCTCTCACTCGCCGGACCCCACTTGACCAACTGACCACCGCGCAGTTTCTTGATGCTGGTCCAGTTCGGTGTGCGCGACATTCCGACCACTATGCACACTCTCCGGCCGACGAACTGCGCTGCAGAGCTTCGGCGGGGAAGCCTTCCAGCCGCCCCGATTGCCCCGTTTTGGGTGGGTTCAAGAAGACGGTGTAAACCGTGCTGTGTTGTGCAGAAATCGTCGAGATGTGTCTCTGTGAGCCGTCGCCCCAGCCGAAGTCGAGATGCCAGAATGTGCGCGACCAAACCCGTAACGCCACCCTCAGATCTGATGCAGAGGGTGGCGTTATGCCGCCTCGAATCGAGTTCAGCGGCGTGACGGGCTTGGTCTATGGATACAGAACGACATCACGCGATCTTTTCGGGTTATGCGCACCCACGGCAGTTCGGGGGAGTGGGGCCTACACCGATTCCTGCAACGGAGTGCTCGTATCCTGAGGTTCGACGGAAACCGGCTTCAGAAAGAGAACCGATATCACACACAAGCCGATAATAACAACAATGGCTAAGGCGAAGCCCACCGTGTAGTTACCGGTCAAATCCCGAATCCATCCGAGTGTGTACGGAAAGAGCGTTCCCGCGGTAAGCCAAGGAACGCCGATCACGAGACCGTTCACCAGACCGATTGCGTTTTCATCGTCTACGGAATCGATCGCCATCGAGAGTGCCAGAGGCTCACCGAAGTACAGGCCCAGGCCAACGATCGGGGCAGCTACCACGACTACGACGTAGTTTCCTATAGCGAGCCCGAGTGTGAGCACAGCCAGCGCACCAACGATGACCAGGCCAGACCTCAGAATCAGTGTTTTGTGGTTGATCGCTCGTCCCGTCAAGAAGGCGGCGGAGAATGCAGCCGTCATCCCGATCACCGAGAACATCGAGGAGAAGAAGCCAGCTGTGCTTTCCGACCAGCCTGCCTCGTCCACCAAAATCGCTGGCAGCCATCCAGTAATGAGGGTGAGAAGGCCGACCCCTCCACACCAGTAGATGGTCGCGATAAGCACGTTGCGATGCTTCACACCAGACCAAGAGCCAAGGATGGGCTTGCCTGCCCGCCTGACGGTCTGTCGACGCTCAGTTGCGTTCGCCCGGTTGTCTACGTTCCGAGCGAAGAGAACAACGATCGGAATCATGACCAATACGATGATTCCCTCGATGGCGAGGCCATTTCGCCACCCGAAGGCGCTCAGTACGAAGGCCAAGACGAAGATGGACAGCAGCACCCCGACGCCGTCGCCGGACATCATGATGCCCGTTGCGCGTTTTGTCTGCCTGTCATCTTGGAACCACTCTGCCGCGAGGGTGTACGTGCCCACGAACAGCAAGCCGACCGCGAACCCACTGATAGCACGGCCGGTGATGGCTAGTGCGTAACCACCAGCAACCGAGAACAGGAAGAGACCGACGACCCCGCACGCCAGGCCCGCGAGTACAACGTTCTTGGTTCCCCATCGTGACGCCGCAAGACCTCCCAGCAGAATCATGATCCCCGCCGAGAGGCCCGTCACCGCAGACAAACTGCCGACCTCCGAAAAGGTCAAGGCCAGATCATCTTTGATGTCGTTGAGACTTGGAGCCCAACCGTTGTAGGCGATGAATCCACCCACCAGCGCCATGTACGACACCACCAAGTTAGTCCACTTGTTGGTTGAAAATTTCAGCACAGATATTTCCTCATCTTGCACAATGCCAATTTCGAGGCTTGTCAACGAATAGAATTCAGCCTCACAAGGCGGTAGATACCCTGGAAACACTGCAAGCCGCTGCCATTCAGGAAGCCGCAACGAACCCAGCTGACACCTCGCGCAGCCTTACGACGACACCAGAGTGAGTCCTGCTGGATTTAACGCTCAGATTCTTCCAATTCTCCCAGCATTTCCAGGTAAAGACGCAATGATGCGCGGATTCCAGGCTCCTGGTCGAAACTGTTCGGACCCGGCGTATATTTGCTGGAACTCAGGCCTTGCTGCTGCCGTTCCTGGATGGCCAAGTCCTGAACGTTGGTGACGTCCCAGATCTTGATCAATTCGTCGACGTCGTAGTCGACACCTTCCACCGCGTCCTCGTGCACGAACCACTGGCACAGCATCTTGGTCCTCGTGGCGGAGATCGGAATCGTGGTCGCGACCATGCCATAGTCTGGGTGGAATCCACCCCATGCATATCCCGGCTGAGTCATGAATCCTGCCCCGAACTCCCGGGGTATTTCGACACCATTGTCGAACTCGCCGAGCAGCTTCTTCGACACGAAACTGCCATCCATAGACAGAGAGTCGAGTTCGGCTTTCACCGGAATGACCAGGCCCTGAACGACCTCGGGAACCATGTCGCGATCGTAGTAATCGGACATCTCTTCAGCGTTCAACACTACGCAGAACTCCGGGTGCACACTGGGGCAGTGGTAGCACTCGACGCCGTTCTCGAGGAGGAGCTTCCAGTTCGCTTCAGCGTCGTAAACGATTTCGTGTGCAACCTTCAGGCGGGTCGGCCCAATGAGGTCCATATCCGCCGAGCTCTTCTCGTCAATCATCGAAGCCACCGGCTTAGGTGCCTCGTCGGCAAGGCAGATGAAGATGAAGCCTTTCCATACGTCGACGTGGATTTTGTACAGTCCGAAATCCGAGTAATTGAAGTTCTCACCGTCGGTCTGACGGGTTGCAGTTTTCAACTCGCCGTCCAGTGCATAGCTCCACGAGTGGTACGGGCACACCAGGCGCTTACGGACCGAACCTGTCGGCTGGTCGCACAACCGGAGCGCGCGGTGCCTGCAGACGTTGTGAACCGCATTCACGGTGTCACCTTCATCGCGAATCAGGAGGATGCTCTCGTTCGCCAGTTCGAAGGTGAAGTAGTCCCCGCGCTTCGGGATCTGCGAAATATGACCCACGTACACCCACTGGCGGGCCCAGACCTCGTCAAGCTCAGTGGCGAAGTGTTCTGGGGACACGTAGTACTCGCGTGGAAGGCTGGTGAAGTACGTCCCGTGATCGAGAGTGGTCATTGGGCCTCCTAAGGCGGTTTGCGGCTGTGAGATAAGCCATTCTTCACCCCCCAAAGCATGCACTTGACCCCCACGCTGTCAGATCTTGAGGTCTCAAAACCGGCATAGTGTCGGTCATCGCTCAGGATATTGCCGACATGTACCGGACATTTTGCAGCGGAGTTTCCAGATTCGTGCGATAATGCTCCGCTTTCTGCCGCGATGGGCGTCTTCGCGAGTCCCGGTCCAGGCAGAAGTCCGAACGGTAGTTATCTCCGGACTCTCCGACCGTGACACTGTGTCCATTCATGCTGGATCAATGCATGACAGCAGGAGTATCGGAGCCGTCGCTCCAGTCTGGAACTCTGGTCAGAACCAAAGGGACGGTTCAGATGGGTCTCTAACACCCGGCGTCAGTTACGCAGTGCCCACGCGGCGACGTTCTGTCTGCGGGAACCATAGCGGTGGTGAACACCTCGGAAGATGGGATCTAATGTGACCGAGTCGGTCCAACTGCGGGTCGTCGACATAATCGAGGAGACGAGCGATGCGAAGTCGTTCGTCTTCGAGGCGTCCTCGGCACTTGTTTACAAGCCTGGGCAGTTCCTGACCATCGAGGTGCCATCCGATTCCGAGGCAGGGGGGACCGCGCGGTGCTACTCACTCTCGAGCGCCCCTCATGAATCGGACCTACTCAAGATCACTGTCAAGAGAGTTCGAGACGGTTACGGCTCGAACTGGATGTGCGACAACGTCAAAGTCGGGCACACACTCAAAGCTCTGCCTCCGTCAGGCCTGTTCACCACCCGTCAGGCATCCTCCGATCTGTTGCTCTTCGCTGGAGGTAGCGGCATCACACCAGTGTTGTCGATCGCAAAATCTGCGCTGGCAACCGGCACCGGGGATGTGGTGCTCTTCTACGCAAATCGAAACGATGCATCGGTCATTTTCGCCAGCGAATTGAGTGAGCTCGCGGCCAAGCATCCTGACAGATTTGTGACAATTCATTGGCTCGAATCAGTCCAAGGGATACCAACCGTCACTCAGCTGAAGAACGTTGTACGTCACTTTTCCTCGTACGACGCTTACGTGTGCGGTCCCGCCCCTTTCATGGCCGCGGCGCTTACAGCTTTGGACCAATTGGGGCTCCCCCGCGAGCGTAAACATCACGAGCGTTTTGTCTCGCTCGAAGGAAACCCGTTCGAAATTGAAGCTGTGACCACCGAGCACGACTTGTCGGAGACCGCCAAAGAAGGCTCGGCCTCGACAACTTCGCCGTCGGCGGTTCCATCCTTTCGTGTGTCCGGAAAGATCGGCGACGTCTCGTTCGATCATGACGATTGGCCGGCCGACCAAGTTTTGCTGGATTTCTTGTTGAATAAAAAACTGGCCGCACCTTTTTCATGCCGCGCAGGTGAATGCAGTTCGTGCATGTATCAAGTCGTCGAAGGATCCGTCAAAATGTTGAAAAATGACGTCCTGGACGACGAGGATCTCAACGATGGGCTTCGTCTGGCATGCCAAAGCCTCCCCGAAACCGAAGCGATCGAAATTTCATATGAGTTTTAAGCCAATCATGCAGTACCCAGTAGCTCCACATTCAGATTTTTGGAGGCAGCAGTGAAGATCGGTGTACCCCGTGAAATCAAGAACCACGAGTACCGGGTGGCGATCACCCCCGCAGGCGTGCACGAACTTGTTGGTCGCGGCCACGATGTGACCATCGAGACGCAGGCAGGTGTCGGTTCGACCTTCTCTGATGCCGACTTCAAAGCCGCCGGCGCGCAGATTTTGAGCAATCCGGATGAGGTGTGGGCGTCCGCTGATCTTCTGCTGAAGGTCAAAGAGCCGATCGCTGAGGAGTATTCGCGGCTGCGCAAGGATCAGGTCTTGTTCACCTACCTTCACCTCGCCGCGTCCAGGCCGTGCACCGATGCACTCCTCGAGTCGGGAACCACGTCGATCGCGTACGAAACCGTCACCGCTGCGGACGGCTCTCTGCCACTGCTGGCCCCGATGAGCGAGGTCGCGGGGCGTCTCGCACCGCAGGCTGGGGCCTATCACATGATGGCCAGCGGAGGCGGCCGCGGTGTGCTCATGGGCGGTGTCCCCGGCGTTCGGCCCGCGAATGTCGTGGTGATCGGTGCGGGTGTTTCGGGCAGGAATGCAATCGCTATCGCCCACGGAATGCACGCCGACGTCACGGTGCTGGATTTGAACATCCGGGCACTCCGTGCAATCGACGACCAGTACCAGGGCACCGTGAAAACGGTCGTGTCGAATGCATTCGAACTCGAACAAGCAGTTCTGTCGGCCGACATGGTGATCGGTGCAGTCCTGGTACCGGGCGCGCGGGCCCCCAAGCTGGTCTCCAACAGCCTGGTTGAGCGGATGAAGCCAGGTTCGGTGCTGGTCGATATTGCGATCGATCAGGGTGGCTGCTTCGAGGACTCGGTTCCGACGACGCACGCCGAGCCCACGTACCGCGTTCACGAATCGGTTTTCTACTGCGTCGCCAACATGCCAGGTGCCGTACCGCGAACATCGACATACGCTCTGACGAACGCCACACTGCCGTACGTCGTCTCACTCGCAGACAACGGATACGAGGCCGCATGCGAAGCCGATCCCGGGCTGAAGAACGGACTCAGCACCCACAACGGCGCTCTGCTCTCGGAAGCGGTCGCGTCAGCGTTCGCTTGATCAGCAGCGCTCGTGTAGTCGCATACCTCACTGAGGTAGCAGGTCAGTGAGGTATGCGGCGCGGGAAGCGGGCCCACCACAAAAAGGTTTCAAATTGAGCGGAAAGAATGCTTCGATCATCTGAAAACGACGAAGGTGCAGCGACTGTGCCGCGAACTGAAGTCGATCCTTCGGGGTGGCAAGTCCATGCGAGGTGTCGCGACTACGACCCTAGAACGTTCTTCGAGGCCGAAGAGGGAAACGACTCGTTAAACGAGGCTTCCGGCGCTGCCAAGCGAATCTGTGATGGATGCGTCGTTCGCGACGACTGCTTGAACTACGCGCTGGACGCGGATGAGCAGTTCGGTGTGTGGGGTGGGCTTACCGTTCGAGAACGAAAGCAGTTCAAATGGTTCCACTACCCGCGGAACACCAGCCGAGCACTGGGGAATGCGTCAACGTCACTACCTCGATAGTGACCACGACACGGTCAAGGCGCTACACCGTAACCTGCCGCTGAAATCGGCGAGGGCAGATTCCCCGGCGTCACAACCGATTCCGCTCGGCTGGCAATTGCGTGTTGAGAAACTCGTCGTACAGCCCGCCAAACTGATCTTACGATCTTCGCCTGTACACGCGCCGAGATTAGCTGACTCTCGGTCGCCTCGTGGGAAGCCAGCGGCTGATCCACTACGTCGGCGGGCCCCGCCGTGCGATCGAGGATCTCAATGCTCAACCCGCTCCCACAGCGTGGCGAGCGCCTTCGATGCTGGGCGACACACGCGCGGGCGTTCGAGCACTACCCCGATGCTGATCGAACGGCATCAGCTTCCGTATCTCGATCCGGGTCTACCCCTGACTCTGCTACCGACGGCCAGCCCGACGGGCGAGGAGTTGTAAGAGCGTGTCTGCTTAATGTTCGGGGATTGATGCGTGATGCTGGGGTATGTGTTGCGCGCCGACGAGATCCCCGATGACCTGTGGGCTGTGATCGAGTCCGTCCTACCCGCATCGGCGGGCCGGAGGGGACGTCCATGGAACGACCACCGGTTGACCCTGGAAGGAATCGCCTGGCGGTTCCGAACCGGATCACCGTGGCGCGATCTGCCCGAATACTTCGGCCCGTGGCAGTCGATCTGGGAACGGCATCGCCG
>SEEV01000599.1 GCA_004211695.1 Rhodococcus sp. (in: high G+C Gram-positive bacteria) | reverse complement strand
CGCCGGCCAACCCCACACCGCCGCCGACCCACTCACCGCCGACGCAGCCCGCATCCTCACCGCACTGGACATCCCGCACTCGTAGTCAGCGTTGGCACACTAAATCTGTGCAAGTCAGGTTAGAGGGAGTTGGGGCGACGTACAACGTAGCCCGAGGACTATGAGGGAACGACGACCGAGACTCCCGGAGGCCGGCCCATGACTGGAACGAGCTGAGTTGCACGGTCCCGATAGCCCCGTCCGGTGGCGACCAACGGGACAACAGTTTGGATAGTTATGCGCTATATCGGGTTGTCTCTCATTCGGCCGTTACGGGGGCATCGGACAGTGAGACACCGGAGAAGATAGGCGAGAGGGCACGTTGGGTGTTCTTTTGGGCGCCCGCGGGCCACAGTTCTCGCAGTCCCCGCTACTTAGAATCTTGCGTGCAAATCACCCACGATCCAGTTCCACTTCGCAAACTGCCCGGCAGGAAAGTCTTTCAAGTTGACAAAGTTTCCGGCCGCGTCGATCTGGACTGATGCAGCTTGGGTGCTATTCCGGTTGTAGAAGAAGAGCCTTCCGCTGCTGACCGGCGCGATATCGGTCCATTGGGAAAACTGGCTAGGAAAATCTTTTATGTGGATGTAATTTCCAGTCGTATCAAGTTTTCCCAGCGAGGCTGCTCTCGTCAGCATGCTGTAGAAGAATAGTTTGCTGTCGCCGACAGGCAGGATATAGGACCACTTGCCGAATTGCCCCGCCGGAAAGTCTTTCAAGTTGACATAGTTCCCGGCCGCGTCGATCTGGCCTGATGCAGCTCGCGTGCTATCCCGGTCGTAGAAGAAGAGCCGTCCGCCGCCCACCGGCGCGATAGTGCTCCAGTCTGCGAACTGGGGAGGTAGGTCCCTTATGTGGATGTAATCGCCTGTTGCGTCGAGTCTTCCCACTGATCCAGCGTTTGTGAAGGAGGAGTAGAAGAAGAGCCTATCGTCCCCGATTCCCACGATTATATGCCAGGACCCGAATTGTCCGTTAGGAAAGTTTTTTAGATTGACCAAAGTACCGTTTGCATCGATCTCATACGTCGCAGCTCTGTTTTCCTGAACGAAGTAGAAGAAGAGCCGTCCGCCGCCGACCGGCTCGATGTGTGACCACACCTTTAAGCTACCTGGTGGGTAATCTCGTAAGTTGACATAATTACCTGCGGCATCGAGTTTCCCTGTTGCGGCGGCCCTGGTATCGCCATGAATGAACAGCAGCATCGCATTTCCCCTTATCGGTGTGTTCAATTGCCCGCTCAATCAATTCCCCAGACTCCGAAGTGCCGACGCGTGGGGCAATAGGTAAATGTTGACCTAACAATCGTCCTCTGCCGTGGGCCGAAAGGGCAAGACCGGTCGGTACTGAGTGGTCCTCCTAGTCCATCCCCCATTCAGAGGTCAAAACGGACGCCTGGTGACCGCAGAATGGCGCTTAGTCTGTTCGCGCCCGATGATGCCGAGGAGTGAGCCGGCCAACTCCCGTCCATCCGGCGATCTGACATATCGGCACTAGGACGCCGTGCGGGTCGCCACGGTGACGAACGGATGCGGTGCTCCGGTTCCCTCCCACCACGTTCGACCTCGCTATGGATGACGCCATAAGCAAGGGGATTCGGTGTATGCAGTGGGTCCGGCTTGCCGAGGAGGGGGTGATCGGTAAGCGGCTCACCGAGAATGGCCAGGCCGCCGCGGTGCAGGGTCAGTCCGGTGATCGATGCGACCAGAACAACAGCCTTGTCGAACACGATGAGGACGGTCGTCGAGGCATGCAACAGGGCACCTGCATGAGAGAGCGGGCGAGTGTCTCGGAATCGGCCATTTCCGAGACGCGGATCCGTGAGACAACCACGCCATGCCAAGGTCTGGGAGTATCGTCGCGGTGGGGACCCGGCACCTTCGCGGCCGGTGAGGGAACTGGGCGACTCATATGATTCTCGATCGGCAGAATTAAGACCCAGACGCCCGATCGGCTAGTGCTGGGGCTTCCTCTTGCTGGCGTATAGAACGACAAGGGCGAAGACCGCGATGAGATTTGCACATGGCGCAATTCGCGAACTAGTGACGCTCGGGGAAGGAGGCGTTGACCTTCACTTGACGGCAGGGCCCGAAAGGCAAATCGCTCCAAATATGCAGAGAGGGAGCGCATCCGGGTCGTGGCGACGCAGCCGTGCAAGGTAATCGTTGAGATCGGTCCGGGTGTACCGCCAGTCGAACGGGCGGGCGGTGGCGTTGTAGCGGTCCTCGAACGACAGAATCCGGGTGGCGAGGGCGTCCACGCCACTTGCGGACGGTGTCCACATGTACTCCCAACCCGGCTGCGATCACCGCGTTCGGGTGCCCGTCGGCGGCGGCGAGCACGATCCGGGCACGGAGCACGTCCCGGTGCGCATCGCTGACCGCGCGGGCGCGGGCGGTCAGTGCGGCACGCTCGGTGGTGGACAGGTCGATCACGACGGCCGAGACAGGCATCATGCCCGTCATGATCGCCGTGCCTGCGTGGGGCCGGTGCACCAGGATGGAGGTCATGGCTGCCATCCCGGACTCGACGAAGACCTCGCTGCGCCAACGCTTGTCCGCCCGCGCTCGCGACCGATGGACCGCGATCACCCGGATCGACCTGCGGTTCCGGGCACCGTACGCCTATGTCGACGCCGTCCTGACCGACGGGCAGACCCTGCAGCTGTGCCGCCTCAAGTACGCCGGCTACGCCAACATGTGGGGCTTCGCGATCTACCGCGCCAGCCACGACGACTACCAAAACTCCTACCTGCCCACCGGCTACAGCGCCGGCACCGCCGAGGACGCCCTGGACACCGCTTGCGGCCTCTATCTCGCCGACCCCACCGCGTGGACCTGAACCCCCGACGAACTAACGCCGACCACCACTAGTTGGTGAATCTGAGCGTGTCTCCCCAGTTTCCGATTTCCCAGCTCCCGTTGTAGCCCGAGAACGCGTGGTCCGTCTTGGTTGCTGTTCCGCTTTTCTGATCGGGATTATCTGCC
>SEEV01000003.1 GCA_004211695.1 Rhodococcus sp. (in: high G+C Gram-positive bacteria) | reverse complement strand
GCGGTTCCGGATGCTCGAGACCCTCCGCGAGTACGGGTACGAGAAACTCGAGCAGACCGGTGAGGCGGTGTCTTTGCGTCGCCGCCACCGAGAGTGGTACGAGGCGTTGGCGCTCGAAGTCGAGGCCGAGTGGATCAGCGCCGATCAGCTCGACTGGATCGCCCGGCTGAAGCGGGAGCAACCGAATCTGCGGGAGGCCCTCGAATTCTGCGTCGACGACGATCCCGTCGCCGGCCTGCGGACCGCCGCCGCGCTCCACGTGTTCTGGGCCTCTCAGGGTCTCTACAGCGAGGGGCGGCGCTGGCTCGAGCGCCTGCTCACCCGTGAGAGTGGACCGCCCACCCCCGAACGGGCCAATGCACTGTACTGCGCCACCGTGATGGCAAATGTGCAGGGCGACATCGAGACCGGGACAGCACTTGTCGAGGAGGGTCGCACTCTCGCAGCGCAGACCAGTGACCCCATGATCCGGGCATTCGTCTCGTTTGCCGACGGCATGCTGGCCCTCTACCGAGGTGACCTCGTGCGCGCCCGCTCTCAACTCGAAGCCACACTCGCCGAGTTCAGCACACGCGGAGATCGAACACTCGAAGTGGCCGCCCTGTATCCGTTGGGGACGGCCTACGGACTGAGTGGCATGACGGAGCAGTCAATCGAAAGCCATGAGCGTGTCCTCGCGATAACAGAAAAGTACGGCGAGAAGATGTACCGGTCGCATTCGCTGTGGGCCTTGGGAATTGCCATGTGGCGACAGGGTGATGTCGATCGCGCGATCCAGCTCCTCGAACAATCCCTGGAGCTGACGCGGCAGGTGCGCAGTCCCCGCGTCGTTGCAGCCGGACTCGAGGCGCTGGCCTGGATCGCGGGTGAGCAGCGCGACCACGTCAGGGCCGCAACGCTGATGGGAGCCGCAGAGGGTCTGGCGCGGTCCATGGGCGGTGCTGTGATCATTCATTCCGATCTGCTCGTCCACCATCTGAACTGCGAGCAGGATGCCCGGCGGGAACTCGGCGTCGCAGCATTCGAGAAGGCCCACCGCAGCGGCGAACAACTCGGGTTCAACGATGCCATCGCGTACGCCCTCCACGAGCAACCGCCCAGCACCCCCAGGCGAGACACCGGCCCATCCACGCGATTGACCAAGAGGGAACGCCAAGTCGCCGACCTGATCGCCGAAGGCCTGACGAATCAGGCGATCGCCGACCGCCTGGTGATCTCACCCCGCACCGCACAAGGACACGTGGAGCACATTCTGGCCAAACTGGGCTTCACCTCCCGGACACAGGTCGCGGCCTGGGTCGTGGAGCGGACCCACGATTAGGTGTGCCATCGACTCCGCGTGTGTGCGGGGCCCTGCCGAACCAGGTAACGATAGGACCTCCCAACCACGAGCGGTCGTACGTAGCGTCGAGGTTGCCGACATCCGGGCTGCGCTGCGTGACCCGCAGTCCGCTACGCACGAGGAGAGACAGTTGGAGATTCTGAAGAAGCAACCGACCACCAAGGCGCCCGGTGACTGGTTTACCGGCGACGTCTGGTTCGACGTCCTCTACGCGGGCCAGGAGCCGTCCCGGATGCGTGCGAACATGGTGCGTTTCTCGCCGTGCGCCCGCACCGACTGGCATTCGCACGCGATGGGCCAGACCCTGCACATCGTCTCCGGAACCTGCCTGGTCCAGTCCCGCGGCGGCGAGATCATCGAGGCCCATCCGGGTGACACCATCTACACCCCGCCCGGTGAGGAGCACTGGCACGGCGCCGCTCCCGACTACTTCATGACGCACCTGGCTTTGTGGGAGGGCACCGGCGACGATCGCCCCGAGACTGTGTGGGGCGACAAGGTCACCGATGACGAATACAACGGCCCGCGCAGCGGCTCCCGCTGACCGAGAAGGGACAGCAGATGTCGCAGATGATGACCGCACTCCTGGGCGGCGCGGGCCCGGACTGGGAAGCCCGCGAGGTGGCCGTGCCCGAGCCGGGTCCCGGCCAGGTGCTGGTCCGGGCTCGCGCGGTGGCGCTCAACAACGCGGACGTGCACATGCTGGCGGACGCCTTCGATCCGGCGACCGGTCGCGGCAAGGAATATGTGGCCGGCTTCGAGTTCGCCGGTGAGGTCGCCGCGCTGGGCCCCGGCGCCGATCGCGTCGCTGTGGGAGAACGCGTCATGGGCACGACGCCGGGCGCGTTCGCGCAGTACGTGCTCGCCGACCACCGGCACGTCATGCGCATCCCCGGTCTCCTCGACGAGGAGGCCGCCGCGCTGCCGACGGGTCTGCTCACCGAACACGGCGCGCTCGAGGTCGGTGGGTTCCGGCCCGGGCAGTCGGTACTGATCACCGGGGCGACGTCGAGCATCGGGCTCATCGGTGTGCAGATCGCCAAGGCTCTCGGGGCGAAGACGGTCGTCGCCACCAGCCGCTCGGCGGCAAAGGAAGACCTGCTGAAGGATGCGGGGGCAGACGTGGTTGTCGTCCCCACGGAGCGGGACCTCACCGCGGCGGTCCTGGAGGCGACCGACGGCGAAGGTGTCGATCTCGTCCTCGACCACGTGGGTGGACAGACCCTGGCCGATTGCCTGCCCGCCACACGCGTCGACGGCAATCTCGTCAACATCGGTCGCCTGGACACGGCAGAGGCCACGATCAACCTGGACTCGCTGTCCTATCGGCACCTCCGGCTCCAGGGAGTGTCGTTCGGGTTCAGCCGGGCGGAGGAACTCGGCAACGTGATCGCCGCCCTGGCTGCCGACGTCATCCCGGCCGTGGCTGACGGACGCGTGCGGCCCGTCATCGACAGCGTGTTCACGTTCGGTCAGGCCAAGGTGGCTGCTGATCGTCTGCGCAGCAATCAGTCCCGGGGAAAGATCGTCCTCACGCAGGTTTGATCTTTGGGAGTTCGCGACGAGCAAGCGGTACGTGATCTGGAATGTCGCGAGCAGAGTGGATCGCGATCGGGCGGATTGTTTGCACCGCGCGGGCAGCCGTTTCGAGGGCATGACCGAGCGCGAAGAGGCGCTCCATCCGGTCGGGGTGACCGAGGAGTTGCAGACCCAGCGGCATGCCTTGACCGTCCCGGTGACCGGGCACGGTCAGGGCTGGGAGACCCAGGAGTTGCCACGGCCGGCTGAGGACGGGCGAACCGGTGGCCCCCAGTCCTTTCGGTGCGACGCCGGGGGCGGCGGGGCCGAGGATCGCGTCCACGTCGGTGAGCAAGTCGAGGATCCCGGCGCGTGCCTGCTCGGCTTCGGACAATGCGCGGCGGTAGTCCTGGGCGGTGATGCTGCGGCCGTGGGTCAGGAGGTCGTTCAGCGGGGCACTCAGCTGCTCCGGGTGGGTGCCCTCCTCGGCGAGCGCGCGGCAGGCTTCGTAACCCATGACGGTGGCATGTGATTCGACGAGCCGAGGGGTCAGGGTCGGCCAGTCGATGTCCACGAGCACCGCACCGTTCGCCACGGCATCATCGGCGGTCCGCGTCAGTGCTTCTCGCATGTCACCCGAGATCTCGGCAAGTTCGGTGCCCGACCACACGGCCAATTTCGGGTGCTCGGGTGGCCCGACGGGGTCGGGCAGCCGGTCAGCGCCGGTCATTGCGAGGTATGCGAGGCGGAGATCGGCGACGGTCTGGGTGAGCAGCCCGACCGCGTCGAGGCGGTGGGACAAGCCGACGAATCCTGCAGTGTCGAGCGGACCCCCGACTGCAGCGACGAGTCCCGCGACTCCGCAGTACGCGGCGGGCCGGGTCAGCGAGCCCGCGGTCTGACTGCCGAGGGCCAGCGGGACCACGCCCGCTGCGACCGCGGCCGCGGAACCGCTGGAGGAGCCGCCGGGTGTGTGCGAGAGCCCGTGCGGGTTCCGGGTGGGGCCGGGGGCGAAATACGCGAACTCGGTCGTCACCGTCTTGCCGAGCGGAATCGCGCCGAGCCGGCGGAGCCGGGCGATCAGCGGGGCGTCGGAGTCGGCGACCCGGCCCCGGCGCAGCGGTGATCCGCACTCGGTTGGCAGGCCGCGGACGTCGATGATGTCTTTGACCCCGAACGGAATTCCGTGCAGGAGTCCACCGAGCGGCGCGGCGTCGAGCTGCCGGGCGGACTCGAGTGCTCCGGTCCGGTCGACCCGTACCCAGGCCTGGATGTCGGGCTCGGTGCGATCGAGCCTATCGAGCGCGCCGGCGACAACTTCGCTGGGGCTCAGGTGGCCCGCGGTCACTCCCGCCACGAGGGTGGACAAGGATGTCTCGTGGTCTATTGCGGGCATCGGGTTTCTCCTCGGTTCTTTCCTGAATTTTTGCTGCTGGGGCGGTTACAGTTCCAGCACGAGTCGGCCGGTCCGTGCCCGGGACACGCAGGTGGCGATCTGCTCGCCCGCCTCCTTCTCCTTGCGGGTCAGGCAGTTGTCGCGATGGTCCGGCACACCGTCCAGGACGGTCAGCACGCAGGTGCCGCAGATGCCTTCCCGGCAAGAGGTGTCGACGTCGATGCCGCCGTCCGACAGCACGTCGACGATGCTGCGCCCGGGCGGGACGTGGAACACCTCGCCGGTGTCCAACTCCACCTCGAAGTCGTCACCTGCCTCGGCCGTCGGCTCCAGGGCCTGGAAGTGCTCGATGTGTACGTTGTCCTCCGGCAGCGACGGGGTCGCCCCGTCGACCACGCGCTGCATGAATTCCTTGGGACCACACGCATAGACGTGCGTTGTGGGACCGAGGTCCGCGAGAA
Organism: Rhodococcus sp. (in: high G+C Gram-positive bacteria); assembly: GCA_004211695.1. Taxonomy (GTDB): domain Bacteria; phylum Actinomycetota; class Actinomycetes; order Mycobacteriales; family Mycobacteriaceae; genus Rhodococcus_F. The sequence continues at coordinate 50,303 of SEEV01000003.1, read as the reverse complement.
CCCGCGCGAGCGCCCGAGGCTGTTCGGTGCGGTCGACTCCGAAGTGGAACTCGACAGCACCCGCGAATTTGGCGCTCTCGAGCAGTGGCACGAATGCTGCCTTCTCCCTGCTGGTGGCGAAGTAGTGCAGCCGGAACCGGGCGCCGGTGCGGCGCAGTTGGTACGCCATGCTCAGCAGCGGCGTGATCCCGATCCCCGCCGCGACCAACACGTGCCGGTCCGCGTCGGGTTCGATGCCGAAGAGATTTCGCGGTTCGCTGATGGTGAGTTCGTCTCCCACCGCGACTACGTCGTGCAGCGCCGCGGAGCCGCCGCGGGAGCAGTCCTCCCGCTTGACCGCAATCTCGTAGCTCTCGGTCCGATCGGGCGGGCCGCAGAGCGAGTACTGTCTCGTGATGTCGCTCGGTCCCGTGACGTCGATGTGCGCACCAGCCGTGTACGGGGTGAGCGGGTGCCCGTCGCTGCGACGCAGCGAAAAGCACTTCACTGCACTGGTTTCGGTGGTGATTCCGCTGATTGTGACTCTCATCGTCCTCGCCTCTACAGGAGGAAACCGGAGGCGTTGACGGCGCCCGTGGAGTTGATGAGCCGGATGACCTTCTCCTCGATGAGCGGTGTGGCGCCGTCGACCCGGATGCGGTGGGTCACGTCCGCGCCGAGCACGAACGTCTCGTCACGTCGATAGCCCACCAGGACCTGTGCCGAGCTCAATTCGACGGTCTCGTCGTCGCGGTGCAGAACGACGAACCGGGAGAGGGTCCGTACCGTGCGGGCGGCGGCGGTCGCCGAGATGGAGTACCCGGACGTCAGCCGTTCGATCCGCATCCGACGCATGCGGTCGTCGTCGTAGACCATGTTCAGCTCGGACTCGAAGTTCTCGGTGTCCGGATCGATGGGGATCACGTATCGGCTACCGGGCGCCCACAACCGGTCCCAGTCGTGGTACGCCTTTCGATCCAGCAGGTGCGCTTCCCGCCAGATCAATTCGATGGCCGGGACGATCCCGGCATCGGAGAGCTGTGCGGCCTCAAAGGTTTCAACGGACATCGGTCATCATCGCCTTCCACATCGTGTACGCCTCGCGCATGCCGGTCTCGTCGGTGGCGTGCGAGACCCGGCCCTTGGATTCGTCCTGCTCGCGCCCCAGCCCGCGGTTCACCATGATCGGCAGTCCCGGGCCGGCGGCGGAGCCACGCTGCACCCGGTCCCAGGCCTCGGAGTCGTCGGTGGTGCCGAACCCGAACGGGCCCTGGAAGTGTTCGTGGATTCGCAGCCGTTCCCGGTTGACGACCTCCGGCGCGCCATCCAACCCCAGCGCCAGGTGCCGAATCTCCGTCTCGGTGACGGAGACCGGGCGCAGTACACGGAAGAACGACATCGACATCGCCACATTGGGGAAGAGGTTGAGGTTGAACCCGGCTCCGTGCATCGAGCGCACGATGCGTCGCACCTTCGCCGGGTCGAATTCCTTCGACAGTTCCTCGACGATGTGGCCGAAGCGTCCCTGCAATTGTTCGGTGCCGTCGTCCTCGTCGAGGTCGACGTGCTCGGGAACCATGATCATCACGCTGTGGCCGTTGCCGAGCGAGTGTGTGAGCGCCTTCTCGTCGGTCATGAACGACAGCATGTCGGCGGTCTCCTCGTCCACCGACGACATCCAGGATCTGTGCACGATCGGGAAGTGGTACCCGTCGGTGGTGTTCTCGAGCTGGATCTTCCAGTTGCCGTTGAACCGGAACTTGTGCTCGCCCTGCACCTTGATGGGGTAGCCGGCTCCCTGTTTCATGAACAGGTCGATCCAGTGCTTGGCCGGTCCGAGGAAGTCCGCGAGCGGTTCGACGTCGTGGTTGACGCTCGCGAAGATCATGCCCGCGTAGCTGTCTACCTTCAGTCGATGCAGCGGCAAGTCCTTCTTCTCCAGAACGTCTTCGTATCCGTCCGGGTAGGGGATGCCGCGCAGCTTCCCGTCCAGCGCGTACGACCACGCGTGGTACGGACAGGTGAAACCGTTGGCGTTGCCGCGGGGTACCTCGCACAGGCTGGCGCCGCGGTGGCGGCACCGGTTCAGCAGGACGTTGATCCCGCCGCGGCGGTCACGCGTCACGATGACCGGCTGCCTGCCCACCATCGCGGTTCTGAAGTCCCCGGCATTCGGGATCTCGCTCTCGTGGGCCACCCACACCCAGGTCCGGTCGAAGATGCGGTCCATCTCCAGTTCGAACAGTTCAGGGTCGGTGTAGAGGGAGACGTCCACGCGGTCGCTCTGGACCAGGCCGGCAATGTCGGTGTCCGTGAGCTCGGGTGAGGTCGGTGTATTCATGTCGTCATTTCCTGTAGTCGTCGGGTTCGGTGTGTTCGTCCCATGCGGCGCCGGCACTCCAGTAGTCGCTGCCGTCGGCGCGAATGCCGTGCTGCCACTCGGTGATCCGTCGCAGAGTGGGCTCCACGGCCGCGCAGGCGGCGTCGGCGCCGTCGGGACCTTCCTCCGGGGTTCCCCAGTGGACCCAGTTGAGTTCTCTGCCGTCGCGGTCGTGCAGGAACAGGTCCACGTGGTACCAGCCGTAATAGCGGATGTCCCGATAGCAGGTGAGGAGCATCGTCCGGCCGTTCTGTGTCGTCATCGTGAGCTCACCTCCTGCACACGGTCCGCCAGTGCGGGGCCCAGATCGGCGTCGAAGACCCGTTCGGTGCCGAATCGGCAGATCCGGGCGTGACGGCCGTCGATCCGGAAGGTCACGTCCAGCCTCGCCACGACGAGTTCGGCGGCGCCGGAATCGAATCGGGACAACTGCTGCATCAGCCATCGCCCCCGAACTTCTTCGCCGTCGGCGGAGGTCGTGCCGGGGTGGAGAAGGTGCACGTTCGACCGGAAGTGCCCGTTCGGGGGAAGGTGGGCCGACAGCATCGCGGCAATCGCGGCGCGTCCCGTCGTTCGTCCGAATTTTTCGGTGTAGAGCGGTCCGAGGCCCTCCCACACGGCGTCCGGGGTGAACAGGTCGTCGAGCCGACCGGTTACGTCCGGGGGACGTGGGACGTCGCAGAGTGCCAGGTAGCGGGTCAGCACTTCGTGCGCCAGATGCTCTGCCGTCCGTGCGACGGCACTGTCTGCAGGCATGCGTCTTCAGCCTCCTTTCGAGGATCGGCCTGGTGATTTGCGTAGTGAGTACGGGCGGATCAGACGGTGCGGACTTCGGTCTCCGCCTCGACGTCGATCGGTGTGTCGAACTCGTCGATGTCTTTCGCGTTGGTCTCGGGAGCGGCTGCCACCGCGATGACGGTGATGACACCCAGGCCGATCAGGAACAGTGCGATCGGCCAGGACGCTCCCGCCCAGGCGAACAGCGCGGTGGCGATGATGGGGGAGAACCCGCCCGCGACGACCGAGGCGAGCTCGTGTCCGAGCGCGACCCCGCTGTATCGCACGCGACTGTCGAACAGCTCGGTGAAGAACGCAGGTTGGGTGCCGATCATCGCACCGTGACAGATCACGACCGCCACGAAGACCGCCAGGAACACCAGTACCGGATTGCCCGAGTCGAACATGGCGAAGAAGGGGTAGGCCCAGGCCATCATCGCGATCGCGCCACCGAGATACACCGGACGGCGCCCGACACGGTCGGACAGAGCACCCCACATCGGCATCGCGAACGATTCGATCAGCATCCCCACCACGACCGCTGCCAGGACGAGCCCGCTGTCCAGCCCGATCTTGGCCGCATAGGCAAGGCTGAACGTGAGGAACACGTACATCGCGCCGTTTTCGGCGATGCGCGCGCCGAACGTGATCAGCACCGACTTCCGGTGGCTGCGGAGCACCTCGAGGATCGGGGGCCGCGCAGGCTCGGGGGCCTTGGTGTTCTGTTTGGCGACCGGTGTCTCCATGACACGGAGCCGGATGATCAGCCCGACCGCAGTGAGCACGATGCCGGCCAGGAAGGGGATCCGCCACCCCCACGCGAGAAAGGTTTCCGTTGTGGTCGTTGCCTGGACCAGTGCATAGACCGACGCGGACAGCACGAAACCCAGTCCGACGCCCGTCTGGCTCCACGCCGAGTAGAAACCGCGGCGGTGGTTCGGAGCCTGCTCGCTGACGATGAGTACGCCGCCGCCCCACTCACCGCCCACCGCGATTCCCTGTACGACGCGGAGCACGATCAGCAGCACCGCCGCCCACACTCCGATGGAGTGGTAGGTGGGCAGGACACCGATCAGGAACGTCGCCACGCCCATGATCATCAGCGTGACCACGAGCATCGACTTTCGGCCGACACGGTCGCCGAAGTGTCCGAAGATGACGCCACCCAACGGTCTGGCAAGAAATCCTGCCGCGTTCGTGCCGAAGGCGGCGATCGTGCCCACCAGTGGGTCGAAGGTGGGGAAGAACAGTGTGTTGAAAACGAGTGCCGCTGCCGTGCCGTAGAGGAAGAAGTCGTACCACTCCAACGCGCTGCCGACCAGGCTCGCGATCGCCGCCGTGCGTACCTGACGCGGCGTCCGCTGCGTTCCTGCCATAGTGGTCCTCCATCGGCTGGTTTCGAGATTGGTAGCTGTCGTTCAGCTGCACGGAGTGTTCACGACGGATTCATTCGAGAGAATGCGATCGGTCCGGTGCGCGGACCGAAAATTCGGCAACCGTCAGTTGTTTACATGCGCGAAATCTCGTGTCAGCGCGTGGGCGGCCGCGGTGACCGCGGGAGCGAGTCGCGAGATGTGTATGCGGTCGATCGGGCCGACCACGGTCAACGTCGCCACCGCGACACCCTGCGTGAGGACCGGCGCCGCGACGGCTCCGTAGCCGACGACGAGCTCCTGCCGATCGACGGCAAAGCCCTGTCGCCGTACCTGCTCGAGCTCGGCCGTCAGCCTTGCCGGATCCGTGATGGTCCACCGGGTACGGCGGGACAGCGTCGCCGCCATGACGCGCTCGCGGATCGCCGGGTCACCGAACGCCAGCAACGCCTTACCGGAAGCCCCGCAGTGGAACGGCACCCGGCCTTCCACCTGAGTGACGGTGACACCGCCGCCACGCTGACTGAAGTACTTCTCGGCGAAGAGGACCGCATGGTCCCCGGGGAACGCGAGCACCACGGTTTCCCGGGTGGTCAGCGCCAGATCCTCGAGGTATCGGGCCGCAATCAGTCGTAAGTCCCTGGTCCGCGGTACGCGCTGGCCGAGTTCGAAGAGCAGCGAGCCCAGCTCGTAGCGGCGGCCGTGGCGGTTGAGCAGGCCGACGTCGACCATCTCGGTGGCCACCCGGTGGACCGTCGTCTTGGCGAGCTGGGTCCGCCGCGCCAGCTCCGACAGTCCGAGCACCGGTGCCCCGGTGTCGAAGGCCCCCAGGATCAACCGCACCTTCCGCAGTAGCGAATCGCCGTCCGGCTCGGTCGGTGCCACAGTCACCCTTCGACTCCGGGCGCAGTGCCCCAGCGCGCACGGAGTTCAGCGACGTAGGCGCTGAACTCCTCGACCATGGACACCCGGTCGGGCTGCAGCAGCCACTGCTGCTGCAGCCCGTCGACGAGTGCGATCGTGCGGCGGACCAGCAGGGGGCGCGGTGCCTCGGGGCGGATGTCGCCGTGTGCCTGACCGACGCGGACGGCGTCCGTCAGCCATGCCTCCATCCCGACGTAGTGATCCTTGATCCAGTCGTGGGCGGGATGCCCCACTTCGATCGCCTCCGCGGACAGCCGGACGAAGAGTCCGACCAGGTGCGGCCGCGTCGAATTGCGCGCGACCAATGCCTCGAGTGCGTCGAACGCGTCCCAGCCCAGCGGCGCCTCCCCGTCCTCGTTGGTGAGGAACACGCCGTCCTCGGCATCGCGCTCCTCGAGCACTGCCGAGAGCAGCGCCACCTTGCTCGGAAAATGGTGCAGCAGACCGGATTGAGACAGCCCGCTCTCCGCTGCCACCTTCGCGATCGACGTGCCCTTGAAGCCCGAGGTGGCAAAGAGTTCCAACGCCGTCCGCACGGCCTTGGCCCGCGACACCTCGCCGGACAACTCGCGCCGCGACTTCGCCCGCGCTGTGTGATAACTGGGTGGGAAGGACATGCATACTCCCTATCGTTGTCCGGCTACCTGCAGCGTGACCCGGATGTCGCCGAGGCCACGCGCGATCAACACCTCACCGGTGAGCGGCAGCAACTGCCATTCGGATTCGTGCCACCGCCGCAGCACCCGCCCGTCGACGGGGACGTCGACCGACGCGGTCTGTCCGGGCTCGGCATCGATTCCGGCCCAACCGATGAGCCGCACGGGTTCACCTTCGGGCCGCCAGTACACCTGGACGACTTCACGTCCGGCGCGGGAGCCGGCATTGGTCACCTCGACCCGGACCGAGCGGATCGTGTCGTCGACGGTCAACTCGGCCTCGCCGTACGCCCATTTCGTGTAGCCGAGCCCGTGCCCGAACCAGAACAACGGCTCCGTCTGCCATCCCCGGTACCCGACAGCGCTTCCTTCGCTGTATGCCAGCTCGCCGCGGACGGGCACCGGCGACCACGCCGGGCCGTCGCCGTCCCGGGCCGGGAAGGTGGTGACGAGCCGGCCGGCGGGTTCCAGCTCGCCCGTCAGGACCGCCGCCACCGCCGCGCCCGCTTCCTGGCCGGGCAGCCCCGCCCACAGCACCGCGTCCACCCGATCCAGCCACGGCATCAGCACCGGTGTGGCCGCGTTGACGACGACCACGGTCCTCTTCGCCGCCGCTGCTACCGCGGCCACCAGGGCGTCCTGTTCCCCGGGAAGAGCGAGGGTGATCTTGTCGACTTCCTCGGTCTCCTGCTCCGGGGTGAGCCCGACGACCACCACGGCGACGTCGGCTGTCCGCGCTGCCTTTGCGGCGGCGCTGATCGCGACCGCGGGTGGTTTCGGTGCCACCCGAGCCGCCAGTCCGAGGACCGGCCTGCCCGGTGCCGCGGTCGCGACCGCAGTGATCGTCGCACCGGGTTCCAGGTCGAGGACCACGGTGCGGTAGGGCAGTCGCAGCACCTCGCCCGCGTCGTCGACGCGGTCGAGGCGGACTTGTTCGAAGTGGCCCGGCGCCGTGAACGTCCACTCGCCGCGTCCCCGCACACCGACCTGCATACGCGTCGCATGCTCCATCACGACCTCGGCGGTGAGTTCGATGGTTGCCGCCGACTCCAACCAGGGGCTCTCCCGCAGGGAGACCTCGCTCCAATCGACGTATCGTGACTCGATCACCTCGCCCCGGACGTCGCGGGTGGTGACCCGCATACCGAATTCGCCGGTCTCCGGATCACGGAGGGAGTGCTGGGCGGCCGCCAGCGGATCCGTGCAGATCTCGACTCCGTCGACCACGGATACCAGATCCGCACCGAGGGTCTGAGTGATGCCGTCCGCGATGCCGACCACGTGGGGTGGCCGGACCTGCGACGAACCGGCGCCCTGCGCAACCGTTTCCGTCGCGTGCCGTCCGATGACGGCGACCGTGCCCTCGGTGGCCAGCGGGAGCGCCGAATCGCGATTGACGAGCACGGTCATCCCGCCCGCGGCCAGATTGCGGAGCGCCTCGCGCCGCTTCGGACTGGCGGGCGCCGGCACGCTGGACGGCCATGCCCGCTCCGAGCCGAATGCACCGACCCGCCCCGCCAACCTCAACAGCCGGCGCACGTGTTCGTCGATCCTCGGCTCGGCCACCTCGCCCGCCCGGACCGCGGCGACGAGTTTGTCGCCCCAGGGCCCCTCAGGGCCCGGCATCGAGAGGTCCAGTCCCGCGTTGGCGCTCTCGACGGTGGAGTCGGTGGCGTACCAATCGGACATCACCAGACCGTCGTACCCCCACTCACCCTTGAGCACTCCCTCGATGAGCGCGGTGTTCTCGGTGGCGGGAGTTCCGTTGATGTCGTTGTACGCGGCCATGATCGCCCAGGGATCGGCGTCGGCGACCGCCATCTCGAACGGTAGGAGATACACCTCGCGCAAAGTCCGCTCGTCCACGACGGAGTTCACGGTCTTGCGGTCGGTTTCCGACTCATTGGCCACGAAATGCTTCAGCGTTGCCCCGATGCCGTTGTCCTGCAGGCCTGTGATGTATGCCGTGGCGAGCGCTCCGGTGAGCAGAGGGTCTTCGCTGAACGATTCGAACAGCCGCCCGGCCAGTGCGGTCCGATGCAGGTTCACCGTCGGGCCGAGCACCACGTGCACGTGCTGTGCGCCCGCCTCCTCGGCGAGCAGTGCCCCGACGTCCTCCGCAACTGCGGTGTCCCAGTGCTGGGCAAGCAAGGTGGCGTTGGGCAGCAGGCACGCGATGCGTCCGCCCGTGAAGCGCTCGCCGCGCACGCCGGTCGGACCGTCGGAGAGGACCACCTCGGCGAGTTCGACTGCCGGCTCGCCGTGGAGGGTGAAGTTCGTTGCGCCGGTGAGCAACCGGACCTTGGCGTCGAGATCCAGAGTCACGATCGCCTTCTCGATCCGTGACTCGAGGTCTGCCCGTGTGCTGTCGGATGCTTCCATTGCTAGCGCACCTTTCGGATCGGGAGAATGAGGAGCGCACCCACCGCGCAGGCGGCGGCGGCACTGCTCAGCAAGAGGTCGTAGTTGTGCCCGCCGATCCCGATCAGCAGGGCACCGATGCCCGGAGCCAGGGTCTGCGGCAGGACGTTGGCCATGTTGAGAACGCCCAGATTCTTCGCAGAATCGTCGAGTCCGGGCAAGACGTCGATGACCAGCGCGAGGTCGACGCCCATGTAGATCCCGAAACCGAGCCCGAGCACCACCTCGGCGACGTAGAAACCACCGGCGGTGTGGGCCTGCGTGAGCATCACCAGACCGACGCCGAAGATCAGGCACGCGACGACGACGAAAGGCTTGCGTCGGCCCACCTTGTCCGAGAGCCATCCGGCGGCCTGCCCTGCCGCGGCGAGCGTGATCGTATAGAGCAGCACACCGGTGGCCATCACCGCGGTGGCGCGCGCGATCGACAGCCCCAACTCGTGCTGCATGTACAGCAGGCGGTACGTCATGAACAGGTACAGCGCCATGGTGATCATGAATCGGGACGACCAGGCGTAGGCGAAGTCGGGGTAGAGGCGTGGGGAAAGCCAGAACGTCTTCAGGACCGCGCGGAAGCCTTCGCTCGGCGGGCGCTCGAGGAGCGGCTTGTCGGGCAGCAGGAGGAGGAACGGCAGGACGAGCACGATGCCGATCACGGCAGGTACCAGGAACATCAGCAGCATGTTCGCGACCAGGAACTGGGCTACGTAGGCCGCGCCGAGCTTGCTGCTCTGCTGCATGACACCGATCAGGCCACTCACCCTGCCGCGTTGTTGAGGCGGTATCTGGTCGGCGATGGACGCCATCAGCGCAGCCTGCGCTGCGTTGGCGAATGCCTGTGCCGCGAACCAGGCGATGGCGATTCCGATGATGCTGGGGACCAGCGCCAGGACTAGTTCACTGACGGCGAGTCCGACGATCCCGATGAGAAGCCAGGGCCGTCGGCGGCCGAAGCGTCCGGTGGTCCGGTCGCTGATCCGGCCGAAGATGGGGTTCGCCAGGAATGCGGCTAGGGCCCCGATGCTGCTGACCGCACCGAATACGGCGATCACGTTGTCCACGCCGACGAGCGACTGCACCTTGATCGTCAGGCTCGCGGTCACGGGCGTGAGCAATGCGATGGACAGACCGAACTGGGCCAGCGCCATGGAGCCGACGAGCTTCGGCGGCGCCTTCTCGGTCGGTGGGGGAATGACGGCGGCGACGGGCACTGCTTCGCCTGTCGTGGTCATGGATCCTCCTTCAGCACCCACGCAGCAGCGTGGGCGGAGATGAGTGTGACAGACCGAGTACTCGGTCTGCATGTGGAGCGGGACTGTTGAGGCCCTTGATCAGGGGTGTGAGAACTGTGGCCAGCGCGTGAACGGAAATCAAACGCTATGGTCCGCTGTGCGGGCCGGGACGCCGGACGCAATCAATCTTTAACCGTCCGGACATCCACGGCGGGGTTGCGCGTCCACGATCGCCCGGCCCCGCATCGACCGCCGAGGTCGATTGACGTGGGCGTACCTGGGCGAGCAGGCTTTGGAGTGGAAACTCTGTAGAAGCAGCTGTCCGACGTTGCAGGTCAAGCGCCGCTTCCGAGAACCGGCGACCTGTGGGAGGCGGGCACTAGGAGATCGAGGGTGACATCGAATGAACAGGTTTGTTTCACGAGTAGCGATTACCGCGGCCGCAGTCGCGGCGCTTGCGGCGTCAGGTGCGGGCATGGTTTCTGCTGCACCCATCCTTCACGGCGACCCGAACACTCCCGGCACACAGCTCCACGTCACGAGTCCGCCGGAAGACTCCAACGGGTACGCGTGTGGAGCCCTCGGTGTCGCCGGAGTCGGCGTCGGAACGACTTCCCCTGGCAGTACCGGACAGCTCAACGGGCCCTTCTTCGGCAGCGGGCCGATGCAGGGTGGGTGCGTCGGCAGTGACGGGTCCGTTCACTTCCCGTCCGGGCACGCCCACTGACGTTCGAGGCGACCGCCTCACCGACGTGCCGCCGCGCGCGTCCGGCGGCGCGAACGGCGTAGGCGGAGTCGGGTGTAGGTGAACACAGCCAGCACGAGGGCGATCAGCACGAGCATCGAGATGCTGAGCAGCCACCACGACGGGCTGTGCTGCCATAGTGTGTCGGCTTCCGTGCCGGGCACGTTCGACCGAAGATCGACCGTCGACGCGGCGGCCGCGAATCCCCAACGGGACGGGAAGAGCCACGACAGCTGTTCGAGGACTTCGCGTCCGGTGATGCTGATCAATCCTCCGCACATCACCAGCTGCACCATGATCACGATCACCAGCATCGGCATCACCTGCTCGTTGGAGCGGGCCACCGACGACAGCGCCATGCCGAGCAGGACGCAGGAACACGTGGTGACGGCGATGTCCACGATCAGTTCGACTGCACCGGAAGGGATCACCGTTCCCGGTCCGGGGAGGCCCTTGCCGATGTAGACGACGATCATCATGACCACCGACTGCACGATCGCCGCGGCGCAGAACACGACGATCTTCGCCGTCAGGTATGCGGACGGCAGCAGTCCGGCGGCGCGTTCTCGGTGGTAGATCATGCGCTCGCCGACCAGGTCTCGGATGGTCAGCGAGCAACCCATGAACGCGGCGCCGAGGATCAACACGACGAGGATCTGCGTGAGTTCGCCGGATTCGTCGTCCGCCGGCCCGAAACCCGTGTCGCCGGGCACCAGCACGGACAGGCCACCGAGCACGAAGGGCAGAAGCGACAGGAAGATCAGGTAGCCGCGGTCCGCGCGGATCAGCCGGAGCTGGCGCCGGGCCACGGTGCTCAACTGCTTCGACCGCGACGTGTGCGCGGGACGGCCCAACGGTCCGGGTTCGCTCGGCGGCGGCGGCGGGGCGGCGGGGCGGCGGGCGCGGTACTCGGCGAACACCTCGTCCGGTTCGGACGCGACGCGGGCGAAGATGTCTGCCCAGTCGGAACTTCCGAGCACGGACCCGACCTGGTCCGGCGGCCCCACATAGGCGGTCTTGCCGCCCGGTGCGAGAAGCAGCACCTGATCGCACATCTCCAGATACGACAGCGAGTGCGTGACGATGACGATCACGCGGCCCGAGTCGGCGAGACGGCGCAACGTCGCCATGATCTGCCGGTCGAGCGCCGGGTCGAGGCCCGAGGTGGGTTCGTCGAGGATCAGAAGGGAAGGGCCGGTGAGCAATTCCAGCGCCACCGACGCGCGTTTGCGTTGCCCGCCGGACAGGCGATCGACGCGGGTGTCGGCGTGTTCGGTCAGCTGGAGTTCGTCGAGCACCGACGCGATCACCTCGTCGCGGTCGGCGCGGCTGCTGTCCGGCGGCAGCCTCAGTTCGGCGGCGTAGCCGAGCGCCTGCCGGATGGTCAACTGCCGGTGCACGAGGTCGTCCTGGGGGACCATCCCGATCCGGGAGCGCAGCACCTGGTACTCGGCGTGCACGCTGCGACCCTCGAATTCGACGACGCCGTCCGTGGGACTTTCCGAACCGGAGATGATGGTCGCGAGGGTGGTCTTCCCGGCTCCAGAGGGGCCGATCACCGCGGTGAGGCTTCCCGGCGGGACGGTGAGGGTGACGTCCTCGAGCAGTCGCCGGCCGCTGTCGATGGTGAGCCCGACTCCGTTCACGAACAGACCGTCGACGGCCGCCGGCACCGCTTGCCGCGGGCCGAGCCGGCCGTCCTGCACGGCGAGGTCGGTGTTGCCGATCGTGACGACGTCGCCGTCGCTGAGCGGCGCGCGGGACACCCGGGCGCCGCCGACGAACGTTCCGTTGACGCTGCCGAGGTCTTCGATCTCGAGGCCGGACTCTCCGGTGTGGAGGATGGCGTGCTTGCGGGAGGCGAGCACGTCCCGGACGACGATGTCGTTGTCGGGGGCGCGCCCCACCGTCAGGGACCCGGCCGGGAGTGGCCGATCCGTGGCCGGGGGCCGGGCCGTGACCCGCTCGGCGCCGACGCTGATCGTCGGCTGATCCCACCGGCCCGGCCCGGCCTGCCGCGTAGCTTCGGGATCCTCGACCGAGATCCGCACGACGGGTCCGTCCGCCCCGTCCCCGAGACGGACGACGACGGGGCGGTCGACGTGGACCCGTTCCCGCCGCTCACCGCCGACGAAGAGCCCGTTCTTGCTGCCCGAATCGACGAGCTGCCAGCCGTCGTCCCAGTTCAGAAGTGCGTGCTCGCGTGACACCACGGGATCGTCGATCGTGATGTCACTCTGCGGATCGCGGCCGATGCGAATAGTCTCGCCCGCGCCGTAGCTCCCGTGGCCGTGGTCGGTTTCGATCACCACCCGCGGGTGGTCACGGTCGGCCCGGTCGTCCATCGCCTCGGCCTCCGTCAGCGTCATCGGGCGTTGGGGTGTCGAACTCCTATCGTCTCACGCGCGCCGCACGCTCGCGGACGGAACGAGCCGCCCCGCAACCCGAATTCGCGCGCCCTACTTTCCGAAGGAGGCGGTGCCGATCGTCCAGGCGCGGGCCTGGTCGCTGAGCGTGAAGCCGAGTCCCGGCCGGCTGGACAGATGCATCCGGCCGTCGCGGATCTCGAGGTGCTCGTTGAACAGCGGGTCGAGCCAGTCGAAGTGTTCGACCCACGGCTCGGTGGGGTAGATGGCCGCGAGGTGCAGGTGGATCTCCATCGCGAAGTGCGGTGCGAGCTGCAGATGCTTCTGCTCGGCCAGGGTGGCCAGCTTCAGGAACTGGGTGATGCCACCGATGCGGGGGGCGTCGGGCTGGATGATATCGACGGCGCCGGCTTCGATCAACCGGACGTGCTCACCGACGCTGGCCAGCATTTCACCGGTGGCGATCGAGGTGTCGAGGCTGCGGGCGAGGTGCGCGTGACCTTCGGCGTCGTAGGCGTCGAGCGGCTCTTCGATCCAGACGAGGTTGAACTTGTCGAAGATCCTGCCCATCCGCATGGCGGTGGGCCGGTCCCACTGCTGGTTCGCGTCGACCATCAGGGGCACGTCGTCGCCGAGGTGCTCGCGCACCTTCTCCAGGCGGGCGATGTCCTTCTTCCAGTCCGGCTGCCCGACCTTGATCTTGATGCCGCCGATGCCGTCGGCCAGCGACTTCGACGCGTTCTCGAGCACCTGCTCGATCGGGGTGTGCAGGAAACCACCGGACGTGTTGTAGGTCTGCACCGAATCGCGGTGCGACCCGAGGAGCTTGGCGATCGGCAGGCCGGCACGCTTCGCCTTGAGATCCCACAGGGCGATGTCGATGGCCGCGATGGCCTGCGTGGCAACACCGCTGCGGCCGACGGACGCTCCGGCCCACACCAGCTTGGTCCAGATCTTGCCGATGTCGTTGGGGTCCTCACCGATCAGCACCGGTGCGATTTCCTGGGCGTGCGCGTACTGCGCGGGGCCGCCGGCGCGCTTGGAGTAGCTGAATCCGATGCCCTCGTGCCCCTGTTCGGTGCGGATCTCGGCGAACAGGAACGCGACCTCGGTCATCGGCTTCTGGCGGCCGGTGAGCACCTTCGCGTCGCTGATCGGAGTCGTCAGCGGAAGGGTGATCGACGACAGGGTGATCGACTCGATGCGGTCGACGGTGGCCTCACCGGCGGCGAGGGCCTTGATCGCGGCGTCGGGGGCGGCCAGCGCGCTGGTCGGCCGCGTGGCAAAGGTGTTGGTGGACATCGATACTCCTTCTGGGTGGCGTCGTTGCCGGGAATTGAGACGGGGGAGCCGTCCGGTCAGCTCTGTTGCAGGGCGCCGTCGACGCGTCGCCAGATTCCGAGGGGGTTGTGGGTCCGCAGTTCCGGGGCGAGCAGTTCCTCGGGGGCGTTCTGATACGCGACCGGGCGCAGGAAACGTTCGATCGCGCGGCTGCCGACCGAGGTGGTCGACGGTGCCGAGGTGGCGGGGAACGGGCCGCCGTGCACGATGGCGTGCCCGACCTCCACACCGGTGGGCCAGCCGTTGAACAGCACCCGGCCGGCGATCAGTTCGAGCCGGTCGACCAGGGCGCCGGCGTCCTGATAGTCGGATTCGGCCGCGTGCACGGTGGCGGTGAGCTGGCCCTCGAGCCGGTCGATCAGTGCCGGCAGTTGGCCGACGTCCTCGACCCGCACGATCACCGAGGCGGGCCCGAAGACCTCCTCCTGCAGGTGCTGATCGTCGAGGAACTGGTCGGCGGTGGTGACGAACAGTTGCGGCACCGCGCCGCAGGCGATCGACGCGTCGACGTCGGCGCGTGCCGCCGTCGCGATGTTCTCGTTCGCCTCCAGGCGCGCGACACCGTCGGCGAACGACGACGCGATACCGGAGTAGAGCATCGGGGCGGGCGCCGCAGCCGTGACGGCGTCGGCGGCGGAACGGACGAAGTCGTTCGCTCCCGGCGCGTCGACGAGGAAGACGACGCCCGGGCTGGTGCACAGCTGCCCGACACCGGTCGTCATGGAGGCGATGAACTCGGAACCGAGCGTGCCGGCGCGGTCGTCGAGCGCTCCGGGGAGCACGAACACCGGGTTGATGCTCGACATCTCCGCGTAGACGGGAATCGGCACGGGACGCGCCGCCGCGGCCGCGGTCAGCGCGACCCCGCCCTGCTGGGAACCGGTGAACCCGACCGCGCGGATCCGCGGGTCCGTGACCAGTGCGATGCCGACGGTCTGACCGGCGCCGAACAGCAGGGAGAAGGTGCCCTCCGGAAGGTCATGTGCCCGCACCGCGGAGCGGATGGCGCGGCCGACCAACTCCGAGGTGCCCGGGTGAGCGGAGTGCGCCTTGACGATCACGGGGGCACCGGCCGCCAGGGCTGACGCGGTGTCACCGCCGGCGACCGAGAACGCGAGCGGGAAGTTGCTGGCGGAGAACACGGCCACCGGGCCGAGTGGTACCGCGCGCTGGCGCAGGTCCGGCTTGGGAATCGGTGCCCGGTCGGGGTCCGGGCTGTCGAGGCGCGCCTGCGTCCAGCTGCCCTCTCGCACCACGGCGGCGAACATCCGCAGCTGTCCGGTGGTGCGGGCGAGCTCGCCCTGCACCCGTGCGGCGGGGATGCCCGTTTCGGCGGTGACGCGGTCGATCAACACCGCGCCGAGGCCCTCGATCTCGGCTGCGATGGTCTCGAGGAACGCGGCCCGCTGTTCCAGCGTCGTGTGCCGATACGTTCCGAACGCCTCCCACGCGAGCTCGGCCGCGCGGTCGACGGTGGCTCGGTCGGCCTCGTGGTAGACGGGTTCGAGCGCCGTTCCCGTGGCCGGGTTCGTCGCCTGGAACGGGGCTCCCACGTCGGTGACGTCTTCGGAGCCGATCAGATTGGCTCCGGTGAGTTCGACGGTGTGTGCGGCGGTCACGATCAGTTCACCTTCTTGATCAGGTCGGCCAGTTCTGCGAGTTCGACGTCGTCGAGGTCGGTGAGCGGGCTGCGGACGGGACCGGCGGGGCGGCCGATGACCTTCATACCGGCCTTGATGATGCTCACCGCGTACCCGGCCTTGCGGTTACGCAGGTTGCAGTACGGGATCACGAATTCGTTCAGCGCAGTGATGACAAACGCAGTGTCGCCGCGTCGCAGGGCGTCGTAGAAGTCGAGCGCGAACTGCGGGACGAAGTTGTAGATCGCCGACGAGTACGTGGTCACACCCAGCGCCAGGTACGGCAGGGCGAACATCTCCGCGGTCGGCAGTCCGCCGATGTAGGTGAGTCGATCGCCGATGCCCGCGTAGATCCGCGTCATCTGCTCGATGTTGCCGACCCCGTCCTTGAATCCGACGAGATTCGGGCAGCTGTCGACGAGTTCGGCGACGGCCTGTTCGGTGTAGACGGCGTTGGCGCGGGAGTAGATGGTGACGCCGAGGTCGGTGGCGGCGCAGACCTGTTTGACGTGCGCGACCAGGCCGTCCTGGCTGGCCTCCGTCAGATACGGCGGGAGCAGCAGGAGGCCGTGGGCGCCGGCGCGTTCCGCGGACCGGGCCATCTCGACGGCGGTCGCGGTGCCGTACCCGGCGGGGGCGATCACCGGCAGACCGTCGGGCGCCTCCTGGACCGCCGCGGTCACGACCTGCTCGACCTCGGCCGGCGTGAGGGAGAAGAACTCCCCGGTGCCGCCCGCGGCGAACAACCCGGACGCGTCGTACTGGCCGAGCCAGGCGATGTTCTCGCGGTAGGCGGCCTCGTCGAACGAGCCGTCCTCACGCAGGTGCGTCACGGGGAACGACAGCAGACCGGAACCGAGCTTGTGGGCGATCTCCTGAGGCGAGGCGGTGGTCATGATGATGCGGTCTCCTGTCGACAATCGTGCCCGTAGCGTGCACTGATTCACAACGCTACGAACTCGGTACCATTCAGGTCCAACACTTCTTATGGATCATCTGATACAAGGAAGGTATCGATGTTCTCCCTCAACCAACTCACTCAGTTCGTGGCCGTCGCCGAAGAACTCCATTTCGGCCGTGCCGCCGAGCGCCTTCACATGACCCAGCCGCCGTTGAGCCGGCAGATCCAATTGCTGGAGAAGGACCTCGACGTCCAACTGTTCGACCGGTCGAGCCGCGCGGTCAAACTGACCCCCGCCGGCAAGGCGTTCATGGCGGATGCGCGACGGCTCCTCCAGCAGTCCGAACGCGCCGCACTGTCGGTGCGCAAGACTTCGCAGGGTCGCTCGGGCATCCTCCGCGTCGGCTTCACCGGCGGCAGCGTCTACTCGGGGCTCGAAACGGTGTTGACCTCGGCGCAGGCCGTCATCGAGGACGTCGAGGTGGAACTCCGCGAACTGGTGACCATGGACCAGCTCGAAGCGCTGTCGGAGGGCTCGCTCGACCTCGGCCTGGTGCGACCCCCGGTGACCAGGCCGCACCTGTCGTCGCGAACCCTCATCCGTGAGTCGCTGGTCGCCGCGATTCCGCCCAGCCACGAACTGGCCCACGTCGACCGGCCGATCGACGTCACCGATCTGCACGGGGTCGACCTCGTCATGTACACCCCGACCGAATCGCGGTACTTCTTCGAGCTGCTGTCCTCGGTGTTCCACGAGGCGTCGGTCGCGCCGGTGGTCGTGCAGTACGTGCATCAGTTCCACACCATGCTGGCGCTGGTGAACCTCGGCAGGGGCATCGCCCTGGTGCCCGAATCGGCGAGCAAGATGCATTTCGACGGCGTCGCCTACCGCCCGATCACCTTCGTCCGACCCGCGCAGGTCGAACTCGACCTCGTCTGGCGCATCAACAACGAGAATCCGGCTCTCGACCGGTTGCTGTCCGCGCTGGTGCTCGACTGAGCGCCGCGCCGCGCCGAACCGCGCGGCCGACCGATACCTGTTGGGTATTGCAGGATGCAAAAGTCGGCTTGGACGTGCATCTGTCGGTGTGTGTAGATTCGGCTCCGCTCGTGAATGTGACTCGCGACACGGTCCGTTCACCGGCGTAAAATCTCAGTACTCCGAAGGAGCCTCCGTCATGGCCATCAGCCGGTCGGTCGAGGAATCGACCATCGCCTCGACAGTGAAAACCGGGAAGGTCCGGTACACGATTCTGGCGATGATCTTCGCGGTCACAGTGATCAACTACGCCGACCGCGCCACGATCTCCATCGCCGGTGATGCGATTCAGGACGAGTTCGGCATCAGCTCCGTCGCCCTCGGATACATCTTCTCCGCATTCGGCTGGTCGTATCTCATCGGGCAGATCCCCGGCGGCTGGCTCCTCGACCGCTACGGCTCGAAGCGGGTCTACGGTGGCGCGATCCTGCTCTGGTCGACGTTCACCGTTCTGCAGGGGTTCCTCGGAAACTTCAGCATGGGCACCGCCGTCGGACTCCTCTTCCTGCTCCGTTTTCTGGTCGGATTGTCGGAGGCCCCGGCATTCCCGGGCAACTCACGCATCGTGTCGGCCTGGTTCCCGACGAAGGAGCGCGGCACCGCAGCCGCGATCTTCAACTCCGCTCAGTACTTCTCGACCGTCGTGTTCGCGCCGATCATGGGCTGGCTCGTCACCGCTCTCGGGTGGGAGCACGTGTTCACCGTCATCGGCGGCGTCGGCATCGTGCTCGGCCTGGTGTGGATGAAGGTCATCTACAGCCCCCGCCGGCACCCCCGGCTGAAGCAGCCCGAATTCGATTACCTCGAGGCCGGCGGTGCGCTCGTCGACATGGACGAGCCCGGCGAGAAGAAGCAAGCCGGGGCGGATCAGCTCCGTTACATGAAGTTGCTGCTCACCAACCGGATGACGCTCGGTGTGTTCGTCGGACAGTTCTTCATCACCACCATCACGTGGTTCTTCCTCACCTGGTTCCCGGTCTACCTCGTCCAGGAACGTGGGATGAGCATCCTGGAGGCGGGCTTCATCGCCGTCCTGCCCGCGATCTGCGGATTCGTCGGCGGCATCAGTGGCGGCCTGATCTCGGATGCGCTGCTGCGCGTGGGCTGGTCGCTGACCAGGGCTCGCAAGACGCCGATCATCACCGGTCTGCTGCTGGCCACCGCGATCATCGGCTGCAACTTCGTCGAGGCGTCCTGGGTCGTCGTCGCCCTGATGTGCGTGTCCTTCTTCGGCAAGGGCCTCGGTGCGCTCGGCTGGGCCGTCATGGCCGACATCTCCCCGAAGGAGATCTCCGGTCTCGGCGGCGGCGTCTTCAACACCTTCGGGTCGGTCGCCAGCATCACCACCCCGATCGTCATCGGCTACATCGTCGACAGCTACGGCTCGTTCGAACTCGCCCTCGTCTACGTCGGGGCCTGCGCCCTGCTGACGGTCGTCACCTACGTCTTCGTCGTCGGCCCGATCAAGCGCCTCGACCTTGCAGAGATGCAGGCCCGCGCCGACAGCCGACGCGCCGCGAAGCGCGCCTGACACCGGCAGCGATCAGGTCCAGGTCGACTTCAGGGTCTCGGTGCGGTCGGTGGCGGGCGCCGGGGTCGGTGACAGGGCGGTGATCCTCTCGCGCAGATCGGGCGTCATCTCGACGTCCAGGGCCGCGAGGGAATCCTCCAGCTGTGACAGATTCCGGGCGCCGACGATCGGTGCGGTCACCATCGGATGCGCCATGGTCCAGGCGACGGCGAGCGTCGCCGGCTCGACCCCCAGCTCCTCGGCGAACGCGGTGAAGCGGTCCGCCGTCGCGAGGTCGCTGTCCAGTCCGTACCGGTCGGCATATCGCGCGTTGTCCACCAGGCGCCCGCTGTCGGGCCGGCGTTCGGCGCCGTACTTGCCCGTGAGGAGGCCTGCGCCGAGCGGGCTGTAGGTGATGACACCCAGGTTCTCCGCCGCGGCGAGGGGCAGGATCTCGACCTCGGCCTGCCTCTTGACCAGGTTGTACATCGGCTCGACGAGCTCGAACCGGGCGAGGGCTTCCTTCGCGGAGATGCCCAGCGCCGTGGCGATCCGCCAGGCCGCCCAGTTGCTGACCGCGGGATAGAGGATCTTGCCCTGGCGCTGCAGGTCGTCGAGCGCGCGCAGGGTCTGCTCGATCGGGGTGTTCTCGTCGAAGGCGTGGACGAAGTAGAAATCGAGCCGGTCGGTGCCGAGCCGGGTCAGGCTGGCCTCGACAGCGCGGACGATGTGCCGCCTCGAGAGGCCTTGAGCGTTGACGTCCGGGCCGGTCGGGTAGAACACCTTCGAGGCGATGACGACGTCGTCGCGGCAGTCGGCGACGAGCTTGCCGAGGATTTCCTCCGACGCGCCCTGGCCGTAGACGTCGGCCGTGTCGAAGAAGTTGATTCGTAGTCGTGACAGTCGTGCTGATTGCGCGTCAGTCGGCGCGGAAGACCTTCTTCGCCACGGCCATTGCGGACATGGCCTTGGGCCACCCCGCGTAGAAGGCGAGGTGCGTGATCGCCTCGACGAGCTCCTGCTCGCTCGCGCCGTTCTCCTTGGCCAGGCCGAGGTGGTAGACGAGTTGGTCGGTGTTCCCACTCGTGGCAAGGCATGCCACCGTCACCAGGCTCCGTTCCTTCGGAGACAGCTCCGGCCGCTGCCACACCTGCCCGAAGAGGACGTCGTCGGTGAGATCGACGAGGGCTGGGGCGAAGTCCCCGAGCATCTTCCGCGCTCCGGACGGTTCGTTGTTCTCTGTCATGACAGGTGTCCTTTCGATTCCAAGAAGCTCATTCGCGTGCAGTAGAAGCCCGGCGCCGAGGCCGCGCGAGACCGCCGTAGCAGCAGGCTCCCAAGGGTTCGTCGTCGTGTGGCAGGTCCCATGAAAGCCGCACTCGCGCGGGCGCGGCAGGTCCGGTTGTTCCGGGTATTGGCAGAACCCCCAGGCCCCCTCGACTCCCGGCGGTAGATCGCCCACAAAGATGTTGCATCACAACCGGTTACGTCGATGCAGGCGACATTTCTGTCGTGTGGGTGCGTGCGGTTACCGGACGGCACCCGCACCCCGGCTGTGGGCGGTATTCGACCGCCCGCTGCCGAAAGCACGCTTGACAACCTCGCCTTCCTGTGACCACCATTACAGCATCAAGTGATAGAGGTTATCACTGTATGAGAGGAAATCATGAAGGTTGCCGTTCTCGGCTTGGGTGAAGCCGGAAGTCTGTACTCGTCGGGATTCCTCGCGAAGGGCTGGGAGGTGACCGGGTTCGACCCGGCCGACAACGCCACCCCCGCGGGAGTACTGCGCTTCGACGACGTCGCGGACGCCGTCCGCGGTGCGGACCTGGTGCTGAGCCTGACCAGCGCGAAGGTCGCACTACGGGCTGCTTCGGATGCGGCCCCGCACCTGTTCGCCGGTGCCTGCTACGCCGACATGAACGCCGCCTCGGCGGAGATCAAGGCCCAGGTCGCGGACGTGGTCACCGCGGCCGGCGCCTCGTTCGCCGACGTCGCGGTGGTCGGATCCGTCCCCGCCAACGGGGTGCGGACAGCCCTGGTGATCAGCGGTGACGGATCGGCAGCCGCGGCCACTCATTTCGAGGCGCTCGGCGCCACGGTCGAGGACATCGCCGGCGGCCCCGGAGATGCGTCGAACCGGAAACTGTTGCGTAGCACCTTCATGAAGGGGCTCGGAGCCCTGATCGTCGAATCCGTCGACGCCGGAATCGCCGCCGACGCCGAGCAGTGGGTGCGCCGGCAGATCGCCGCCGAGCTGTCCGGCAGCTTCGCCTCCCTGGACCGGTTGCGCGACGGGACCCGCAAGCACGCCGGTCGTCGTTCGGTGGAGGCGGCCGCGTCCGTCGAGTTGCTCGACACCCTCAGGGTCCGACCGGTCCTCGCATCCGCGACCGCGCAGCTGCACGCCGCCTTGGCGGACGCGAACGGACGCGCCACCGACGAGCTGAGCGAGGCCTACGCCGGACTGCCGGTGGCCAACATCGGGGACGCGCGCCAGCGCATGGGCATGGTCGATTCGGGTATCCGTGCGATGTGGAAGGGTGCACGGATCGTCGGCCGGGCCCGTACGGTGTGGACACGCGCCGGCGACAACAAGGCGCTGCACGAGGCGCTGGCGAAGGTGCAGCCAGGTGAGGTGATCGTCATCAACGGACAGGGCGACCAGAACCGCGCGCTGATGGGTGAGCTGATCGCCGAGCGTGCCCGCTCCCGCGGCTGCGTGGGCATGGTGATCGACGGCGCTGCCCGCGACATCGACGTCCTGAAGGAAATCGGATTCGGGGTCTGGGCGCGCGCGGTGAACCCGTCCGGCCCGTACAAGGACGGCCCCGGCAAGATCGACGTTCCGGTCGCAATCGGCGGCGTGGTCTGCGCCCCCGGTGACCTGGTCGTCGCCGACGACGACGGCGTGATCATCGTTCCGGCCGCCGAGGCGTTCGGCAGCCTCGCCGGCGGCCGTGCCGTCGAAGCCGACGAGGCGCAGCGCCGCGCCGCGATCATCGCCGCACGCAAGGTCGCATCATGATCGCCATCTGGGCGCTGCTGGCGTTCATCGCGTCCATCGTCTTCTGGAACGCGGTCCTCAAACGCAACATCGGCGAGGCGATGATCGTCGGATTCGTCGTCGTCGGAGCGTTCGCCGGCCGCGACGCCCCGAAATACATGTGGGACGGCTTCGTCGACTCGATGCAGGAGGAAGTGACGTTCGCCGGGCTGGCGTTCATCTTCATGAGCTTCATCCTCGCGAAAACCCCGGTGCTGGACCGGCTCATCGACATCCTCAACTCGTTCCTCGGACGCCTGCGCGGCGGACCGATCTACACCTCCACCGTCGCCGGCGGCATGTTCGGGGCCATCGCGCACGTCGGTGCCTCGGTCACAGCCGCGGTCGGCTCGGTCACGGTGCCGTGGATGAAGCGCTCCGGGGTGAGCGGTGAACTGTCCGCCACCGTCGTCGCCGGCTGCGCGGGCATGGGCGTGACGTTTCCGTTCAGTGCGACCATGTTCATCCTTGTCGGGTCGAGCACCGTCACCGGCATGATGGCCGCCGACGACATCATCGTTCCGCTCGCGATCGCCGGCCTGTGGTGCCTCGGATACCGGCTGGTGCTGAGCTACTACCTGGTCCGCAAGAACGGCCTGCAGCCGATCGCTCCGGAAGACCGCATCCCGGTCAAACGGAGCCTGCGCGTCGGCTGGACCTCACTGTTGCTGTTCGTTCCGATCCTGATCCCGCTGCTGCTCACCCGCGGACCGATCGCCGCACCCATCGCGCACTACACCGACCTGGTGATGGCGAGTGCCCTGAGCCTGATCACCTGGATTCCGGTCCTGATGATTCTGCTGGTGCTCTTCCTCGGCCGCCGGCACTTGCCCAAGACCACCACGGGCTGGTGGAAGGTCCTCGGCGACGCCGCACCCCAATTCGGCGTCATCGGCATCACCATCGTTGCCGCGTTCTCCGCCTCGGCGGTGCTGGCCAAGCTGAAACTGCCGCAGCAGTTGACCTCCATGCTGGAAAGCCTCAGCGCACCGTCCTGGTTGATGGCCATCCTCGTCGGCATCATCATCGTCGTCATCGCGATCCCGCTGACCGCCTCGGCCACTATGGCCTCGGTCGGCCCCGTCGCCGTCGCCGCCCTGGTCGGCACCGGTATCGCCGCCCCCGTGGCCGCGGCCGCCGTGCTGGTCTTCGCCTCCACCGAAGGTGCCTCCCCACCCTCGGGCGCCCCGATCTACGTCGCCTCCGGAATCGCCCGGATCGACCCGTCGAAGATCTTCATGCCGCTCCTGAAGTACTACTGCGTTCCGATCCTCGGCATCGGAGTGTTGATCGCCCTCGGCCTCCTCCCCGTCTAACCCTGCGACAGGACACGTCATGTTCCAGAAAAGCTTCTCCACCCTCTTCCGCATCAGCGTCGTCGCGTTCCTGCTCGGCGGACTGGCGATCGTGCTCGGCCAGAGTGTCGGCCTGATCCTCGGTGACGGCCACGTCGTCACCCACGTCGAGGAACTGCTCGCCCCCTACGCCTACGGCGCCGCGGGCATCGCCGGACTGCTCGCCTTCGTACTGTCGTATTTCCACCACGGCGGAGAGGAGGACGCCCTCGGAAACGAGGACTCTCTCGCCCGCACCGCCGAGCACGTCGCGTGATCGGTCCGATGAGCGCGATCGGTACCGACTCCACCTACGCGGACCTGCGTGCCCGCACAGACGGCGCCCCGGCCGGATCGAGTTGGGGAATCTTCGAGAACCCCGACCGGGGGACGGCGAACTTCGCCGGCCCGCAGCAGGTGCGCGACGCCGCAGGCCTGGTCGAGCGCGGGGCGGTGTTCGCCCTCGACTACCCCCTCGGCGCATTCGACCCGCCGATGTCCCGCTCGCGCACCGCGCCGACGCACACCATCGTCTCGGCGCACGCCGAATCCCGCGACGACCTGCTGGACGGCTTCTACCTGCAGGCCAGCAGCCACCTCGATGGTTTGCGGCACCGGCGTGTGTCGGGGCACGGCTTCTACGGCGGCGTCCCGGACGATCAGATCGCGGAGGGAACCCCGTCGCTCGGCATCCAGGCCTGGTCGCAGAACCCGATCGTCGGTCGCGGGCTGCTTCTCGACCTCGAAGGGCTCCACGCCGAGCGCGGACATCCACTCGACCACGCCCGTGGTCCGGCCCTCGACGCCGCCGATCTCGACGCCGCGCTGACCCGGCAGGGCTGCGAGATTCGCGAGGGCGACCTGGTCCTCGTGCACACCGGGTGGGCGCAGTGGTACCTCTGTGCCTCCGACGAGGAACGCGACGAGGTGCGGGCGGGCCGGCGTTCCACCGGGTTCGCGCAGAGCAGTGAGCTACCGCAGTGGCTGTGGGACAACAAGATCGCGCTCTTCGCCACCGACACCTTCGCCGTCGAAGTACTGCCCGTCCTGCCGGGCAGTCCGTTCGCCGAATCCGCGCCCGAGGACGCGGGCATGATGCACCAGGAGTTGATCGGCAAACTCGGCGTCCCACTCGGCGAGCTCTGGAACCTCACCGCACTCGCCGAGGACAGCCGCCGCGCCCACACCTGGGACGCCCTGGTCACCGTCAAACCCCTGAACTTCGTCGGCGGGGTCGGCTCACCCTGCAATGCCACCGCCGTCCGCTGACGCCCTTATCGCAGGATGATAAGTTCGATCGAAAGTAGGTCGATTCGAGGAGGACGGGTGGCGACGCCGACCAGCAACATGCGATCCCTGGACCGGGCGTTCGACGTGCTCGGTGTCCTGCAGGACGCCAAGCAACCGCTGCGGCTCAGCGAGGTCGCGCGCCACTCCGGTCTCCACGTCGCGACCGTGCAACGGATCCTCGGCGTCCTCCTCGAACGGGGATACGCCGCCCGGATCGGCGACACCTACACCGCCGGCCCTGCGGCACTCGCGGTCGCGCACGCGTTCATGGTCACCAACCCACTGAGCGTGCTCGCCCAGCCCACCCTGCAACAACTCGCCGCGAGCACCGGCTTCACCGCGTCGATGTACGTGCGGGTCGAAACGTCCCGAGTCCTGATCGCCCGGGTGGAAAGCGACAATCCCCTCAACTACATCCTTCCGGTCGGTGAACGGCTGCCCCTCTACCTCGGCGGTGCGGGTAAGACGATTCTCGCCGAAATGGATGCCGAGGAGATCGATGCAATCCTCGCCCCCGCCGGAGACATCACCCTCGCCGGTGGGGCATCGACTTCGAAAGCCGACCTGCTCGCCCAACTCGAGAAGATTCGCAGCGACGGCTACGCGGTCTCGGTCAGCGAACGCCTCTTCGGCATCGCCTCCGTCACCGCCCCCGTCCGGGCCGTCGACGGCACCCTCGTTGCGGTACTCGGTGTCACCGGACCCGCCGACGCCCTCACCGACACGCAGATCGAGCACCTCATCCCCGAAGTGCGTCGCGCCGCAACAAGTCTGGGCACGCGGGTGCCCGTGGTGGGGTAGCCATCGGGCACGACGGGGTATCGGTCTGTCGGGAGAGGAATCGCAGACGGCGCGATTGTCGGTCCGAATGTCGGTACCGGGGTCTAGCGTCTGATGGGTACCCGACAGCTGAGGAGTAGCGATGAGCGCCGTCACGACGAACCAACCTCTCGGAACCCCCACCTGGATCGACTTGGGCATCCCGGACCTCGATCGCGCGATGGCCTTCTACGGGTCGGTGTTCGGGTGGGAGTTCGACGTGGGCCCGGAGGAGTACGGGCGATACACGATGTGTCTGCTCGGCGGCAAGAAGGTCGCCGCGCTGATGCCGAATCCCGACGAGAACGCCACCGACTTCTGGTGGAACGTCTACCTGGCCACCGATGATGTCGACGCCACCGTCACCCGATCCACGGACGCGGGCGGCACGCTGCTGATGGAGCCGATGGACATTGCCGACCAGGGCCGGATGGCGATGGTCCGTGATCCGTCCGGGGCCCAGTTCGGCCTGTGGCAGGGCCAGGCGCACGTCGGGTGCGAGCTCGTGAACGAGCCGAACACGTTGCTGCGCAACGACTTGGTGACGGCGAATCCCGGCCCGGCTCGCGATTTCTACGCTGCGGTGTTCGACTTCACGCTGGACGGGAACAGTGATCTGCCCGGCCTGGACTTCACGTTCCTCCGCAGACCGGACGGGCACGAGATCGGTGGCATCATCGGCGACCCGGCCGCGCCGTCGTCGTCCTGGGGCACGCTGTTCCAGGTCGCCGACACCGACGCGGCCGTCGCCGCCGCCCGAGCGAACGGGGGAACCGCGGATGATCCGGCGGACATGCCGTACGGGCGGACCGCGGACGTCACCGATCCCTTCGGTGCGAAGTTCACGGTGGGTTCCCCGCTCGCGGGGTGACTCGAGCCGATTCGGCTACCCGCCTGCGACGTCCACGGATTCCGTGGCGTCGAGGGTGATCCACGGTCGGCGGCGGGCATCGATCGGGGTGCCGGCGAGCACACGGACGCGTCGGCGCCCCGGCTCCAGCAGAACGGTTGCCAGGGTGGCCCAGCGCTGACCGAAGACCGCATCCGAGGCGGGGACGCAGCACAGCTGGGGCTGACCCGGATCGGAGTACAGGTACTCGACGAGGTGATCGGCCTCGGTCGGCTCGGCGTATCGGCGCACACGGGAGGCGATCAACCCATAGCGCTCCTGCGAGTCCGGCTCGTACAGGCCACGCTTCTCGCCTTCGGCGTTGGCCAGGTCGAGAAAGTGGTTGGTGTGGGCGAGGAATCCCTGGGTCGGGTGCACCGTCGCAACCCCGACGGGGCTCACTTCCGCGCACACGACGGACTTCGCGTCGAGCAGGGTCAGCGCACCCGACGTCGCGATGGGTGCCGAGCGCAGAAGGTCGAGTGCCTCGTCGACGGAGCCGGCTTCACCGAGGACCGCCGCCGCCAGCAGGTGGACGGGAACGCCAGCCGGTGCGTCGTCGCGGTGGCCGAGGATGTTGAAGAAGATCCCGAGGCCCGCGCTGTTCATCCCGATCTTGCCGAGGATGCCGTGCTCGGTCAGCCCCACGTACGAGTGCCGCGTTCCGGTTACTTCGTGGGTGTGCCAGTACGGGTCCAGTTCCTCGTGCCAGTCCCAGGTTTGGACACCGAACGGGCTGTCCGCGTGTCCGGCTCCTGCGTGCACGAGGGTGGAACACTCGCCGGGCCGGGCACGGTTCGCCTGCGCCAGGATCTCGGTCCTGCCGTTCAGCGCCATCACCTGCCAGGCCTCGAGCCCGGCGCCCGCCGCAACGCCCTCGATCTCCTCGACGTACCGGGGACCCCACGCACCCACCACGTCCGCAAGACGGCGCGCACCGTCCCGGACGCGATGCTCAGTCACCCCCACCGTGTCGAACAGGCGGAGATAGAGGTCGAGGGACGCGGGCAGGTCGTCGCGCAACTGCTCGCCTCGGGCGATGCCGCGTTCGCGGGGGCGGGTGTCGTCGACGCGGACGTGCGCGCGGGCGGGGTGTGTTTCGGTCATGATGTCCTCACGGATGATTCGAATTACGGTGTATGTCAGTGGGATACGAGCGGTATGCGGGTGCGGCGCGTCTGCATCAGCGCGACGTAGAGGCCGGCGCTGACGAGGAGACCGACGGGCAGTGACAGGTCCACGCCGACGGCGCGGGCGATCACGCCGGTGTAGATCTCGGCGGCAACGCATTGGCCGGCCGCGGCGATTCCCGCGAACACGGCGATCGTTCCTGCCCAGTTGATCCCGCGCGTGTACCAGTACGGGCTGTTGCAGGACTCGTCGCTGAGCCCGGGTCCGTCGTAGCGGTTGCGTCGCCACAGGACGTCGGCGACGTAGACGGCCATCACGGGGCCCATCACGGTGACGACGAGCTGCATCATGTTGTTGACGGTGTCGAGGAAGTTGGAGACGAGCAGCGCATACAGCGTGAGGGCGACGCCGATCGAGCCGTCGAGGAGGACGCTGCGCGAGCGGCGCAGACGAAGCCCGACCGACTGCAGGGCCAGACCGGAACTGTAGGCGGTCATGGCATTGTTCGCGATGGTGCCGAAGATGACGGCGATCAGGAAGATCGGGGTGAACCACGGCGGCACGATCGTCTCGAGCGCGGCCTGCGGATCGGTCATGTCGAGGGCGGTTCCGGCGAGTGCGCCGAGTCCGGTGAACAGCACGCTGGGAACGAAGGCGCCGAGTGCCGTCCACGCCGCGACCGACACGGGTGACGTGGTGCGCGGCAGGTAGCGGGAGAAGTCCGCGCTGTTGGTGTAGGAGAGTGGGGCGGAGGCCACGATCGTGAGTCCGGCGAGCACCGTCGCCCACAGATCGATCCCGTACAACGCAGATTCGGGTCGATAGCCCCAGTCCGCCTCGGCCAGAACGTATCCGGCCACCACCACGAACACCAGGGTCAGGGTCAGTGCCAGCGGTTGGTAGAGCCGCACGATGGTGGCGTGCCCGTACACGCTGATGACCAGGGTGATCGCGGCGACCGCCAGGATCAGTCCGATCTTGATCGGGGTGGTGGCCTCGATGCCGATCCGTTCGACGAGGCTGAACGCCGTGTAGGAGGCTGCTGCCCAGTTCAGTGCCAGATAGCAGACGCTGATGAACCAACTGGTCACGAGGATGTTCACCCGGTTGCCCCGGATGCCGAAGATCGCCCGCGTGATCACCTCGCTGGGAGTTCCCGACGCCGGGCCGCTCACGGCGACGATGCCGGTGAGGACGGAGAACAGATTGCCGACGACGATCACGGCCAGGGCCTGCCACAGTGTCAGGCCCATCAGGATGAGGGCGCCGCCGACCACGAGGGCGAGGTAACTGACGTTGGGCGCGGCCCAGACTGCGAACAGTTCCCGGGCACGACCGTGCCGTTCGCTGTCGGGGATGACGTCGATGCCGTGCGATTCCACACGGCCGGCCAGGTCGGCGGTCGACCCTGTCTCGGTCGACCCTGTTTCGGGCGTCTCCGCTCGGGAGTCCTCGGTGGTGGATGCCATGAAATCCTCCGGATGATCGGGCACGGAGCGGGCCACGGCAGTGTGCCGTCGACCAGCGTGATGCCGGTCACCGTACGGAACCAAATCGATTTGGACAATAGCGTCGCTGACCAATCTTCAAATCGATTTGGTGCTGGTGAGCGGCTTGATACCCTGTGGGGGTGACGGACAGGCGGCCGAGGCCCACGATCCACGACGTCGCACGCCGGGCAGGCGTGTCGGCGACGACGGTCTCGCATACGTTCAGCGGGAAGGGCGTCGTCGCGACCGCGACGCGTGAGCGTGTGCGGGTGGCGGCCAAGTCGCTCGGCTACCGGCCGGACGTGGTGGCGCAGGGTCTGCGGAGCAACCGGCTCGGCGTGATCGCCCTCGTCCTCCGGCCGCTGGAGACGCTCGACTCGTTTCTTCCCGAGGGCGTCGACTACTTCCTGCGCTTCGCCGGGTCGGCGGCGCTGGCCGCCATGGAACTCGGCTACGGGCTCATGCTGGTGTCGGATCCGACGCGTGAGGAGTCGCCCGCCGCCGCCCTGGCCTGTGACGGGTTCCTGATCACCGAACCCGTCGTGAACGATCCCCTCATCGAGATGCTGCTCGACGAGGGTGTGCCGTTCCTGTCCGTCGGGCGCGATCCGGCGCGCGTCGACTACACGGACTGGCTCGACACCGAGACCGAGGTCATGACCGGGCGCGTGCTCCGGCATCTCGCGGATTGTGGCGCCACCCGGGTGGCGCTCGTCGTCGGAACCGATTCCAACTCGTGGAATCTCGGCGCCGAGGCGGCGTACCGGGCGTGGGCGGCCGAGCGTGGTCAGGATCCCCTGGTCGCGGTCCGGCCGGAGACCGCCGGGGAGGACGGCGGGCGGGAGGCCGCGGACGAACTGTTCGACCGCGCCGACCCGCCCGATGCCGTGTACTGCCTCACGGGTCGCCACGCCGCCGGTGTGCTCGCGCGCGTCCGGGAGCGTGGACTCGCCGTCCCCGACGACGTGCAGATCGTCGGCGGATCGGACTCGGAACACACACGATCCGCCACACCACCCATCACCTCAGTGGACCTGCAGCCCGAACTCCTTGCCCGCGTGGCCGTCACGTCGCTGACCAACCGACTCGACGACCGGAGCCGGCCGGTGCCGCCCGGACCGCTGCACGGCCGACTCGTCGTCCGGCAGTCCACCCGGTAGCTGCGCGCTACGCGGACGGTGCGCTGCATATCGACTGAGCTCTCCGAAAACAGCCACGGAACCAGCCGGCCCCATCGGGCCGGGACTCCGGGCGTTACGTGGCCGACGGTTCTTTCCGGGTGACGTTTTGCCTCCCTGGGGTGGGTGGTGTGCGTGGCGGGGCGACCGCATTCTTTTCACACCACGGGATACATATCCCAGTCGGGTTTCCAGGATGGAGGGTATGCATGTCGCCGTATTGTCATTTCGCGTCTGCGTCAGCGGAATCGGTGGATCGCCGTGTCGATCGGCACCGTCTGGAGGAGGACGGCTACGTCGTCGTTCACGACGTGGCCGACCGAAACGCCGCGGCGGACGTGGTCGGCTCCCTGGGCGATCTGGTCCCGCAATACAACGGACGTCTCACTCACGAGGTGACATACCGCCCGGGCAACGATCACCGGGCGTACTCGCAGAGCGCGAATACGATTCTGGCCCACACGGAGGCACCCGGCTGGGATCCCAGCCCGGCATACCTGGCGCTGTTCTGTCACCGTCAGGCGCGTTGCGGCGGCGGCCACACCGATCTGCTCGACGTACGGCGACTCGTCGACGCCCTGACGCCCGCGGAGGTCGGTGTGCTGACGGATGCCGAACTGAACTTCCCCGGTCCGGACGGCGGCGTCCGCACCACCATGCTGGGCTCGGACGGCACGGGCCGCTCGGCTCTTCGATTCAGCTACAACCTGCTCACCGCCGCCGACTACGACCCGCCCCGCGCCGCCGACGTCGAGCACTCGCGGCTGCCGCTCGGCGAGGCCGGTCGGAAGTTGGCGCATCGCGTCAGCGACCTGTTCCACGAGCTGCGGACCCGCGTGCTGATTCCCGAGAATGCACTGCTCATCTGGGACAACCAGCGCATGCTGCACGCGCGGTCGGAGTACGCCGACCGCTCCCGTCACCTCACCCGTTTCTGGGCCGGCGGCCGGACTCGCGCATGATCATCGACGACCTCCGGTTGCAGTGCTCGGGTGCCGACGGGCTGGTGCACCTTCCGGGACTGCCCTCGTTCGACCCCGCCGACGAAGCCGAGAACGCCGTCATCAGTCGCCTGGCGGGCAACTGGCATCGACGGTCGACGGTGAAGCGCGAGGAGCCCGACCTCGACGAGTTGTTCGACGCCGGCCGGGCGGACTATCCCGAGTCAATCGTCCCGTTCCGCGACCATCCGACCTGGCAGGCGCTTCCGGACGCGCTACGTTCGCGCCTGCTGAGCTGGGCCTGGATCGCCTACAACCGGCACACGGTGCTCGCCGAGCAGCGCGTCGCCAACCCGGCGTTCGCGCTGGTGATGGACGGCGAGTTCCCCGGCCTCGGCGGCCAGGAAATGGAGATCGCGCTCGCGCAGGCGATGGTCGACGAGCAGTACCACACCTTGATGCACATCAACGCGAGCGCGTTGACGAGGCGTAAACGCGGGAACCTGTTCCCCGACAGCGCATTGCCCGAATCGCACACCTCCAGGGCGCACCGGCGGCTGCGCGACCGTGCCACCGAACGGTGGGAGCGCAGCCTGACCACACTGGCCTTCGCCACGGTGTCCGAGATCTCGATCAACGCGTATCTCGATCTGCTCGCTGACGATCGGGACATCCAGGTAGCCAATTCCACCACCGCGAAGCTGCACAACCGGGACGAATACTGCCACGCGTCGATCTCCGACGAGATGGCGAAACTCGTGTACGACGAGTTGGAGCCGGACAAACGCCGCTTCTTCCTCGACATGCTGGTCGCCGGGCTGGAGGCGTTCGTTTCCACGGATTACTCGACCTGGGAGGCGATCTTCCGGATCGAGAACGTCGCCGGCTGGGAGGCGATGCTCGCCGACGTCCGGGCCGAGCGATCCGGTTCGCGGCTCGTGCGTGACTACAGCGGTCTGTATTCGCTGATGTCGGACATGAATGTCCTGGGCGAGGTCGACTTCGACTGGGGCCGGGCGGTGACGGACAAATGACGGCGCTCGGTCTCGACACCCGCGCCGCGCTCGCGCCCCGCTCGATCAGCGGAGATCGGCTCCGCAAACTCGTCGCCGAGCGAACCGGCGACCCGATCCTGGGACACGAGGCGCACGTGGTGTCGCAGGTGCTGCCGTTCAAGGTCAGCAGTTACGTCGTCGACGAACTGATCGACTGGGACCGAGCGCCGGACGACCCGATCTACCGGCTCACCTTTCCGCACCGCGACATGCTCGCGGCCGAGCACTTCGCGTTGATCGAGCAGGCCGTGTTGCAGGGCGATCGATCGGCCGTCCGGCAGGCGGCCGACAAGGTGAGGGCTGCCCTGAACCCGCATCCCGGCGACCAGCTGAGTATGAACGTTCCCCAGCACGACGACATCGACGGCTCGGGAATGCAGCACAAATACGCCGAGACGCTGCTGGTGTTCCCGCGTCAGGGGCAGACGTGCCACAGTTACTGCGGGTACTGCTTCCGCTGGGCCCAGTTCGTGGACACCCCGGACCTGAAGATGGCCATGTCCGGGCCGGAGACGATGACCCGGTACCTGGACCTGCACCCCGGGATCACCGACGTGCTCTTCACGGGCGGCGACCCGCTGGTCATGCGGACCGAACTGCTGGCCTCCTACCTGGAACCGCTTCTCCGACCCGGACGGGAACACGTCGAAACAGTGCGGATCGGCACGAAGGCCGTCTCGTTCTGGCCGTACCGGCTGCTGGCCGGACCGGAAGCCGACGACCTACTCCGCCTGCTCGAGCGGATGACCGCCGCTGGTAAGCACGTCGCGATGATGCTGCACCTGTCGCACGTCGCGGAGCTGGAAACCGAGGCGGCCCAGACCGCGCTGTCCCGGCTGGCGTCGACCGGCGCGGTCCTGCGGGCACAGGCGCCGGTGGTGCGTCACGTCAACGACGACGCGCGCGCGTGGGCCGACCTGTGGCAGGCGCAGGTGCGTCATAGCGTCGTGCCGTACTACATGTTCGTCGAGCGCGATACCGGTGCGCGACCGTATTTCGGTCTGCCGCTGGCGCGTGCCGTCGACATCTACCGTGAAGCGCTGCAACGAGTCTCCGGACTCGGCCGCACCGCGCGGGGTCCGGTGATGTCCGCGTCGCCGGGGAAGGTCGTGATCGACGGAGTCGTCGAGCTCGACGGCGGCCCGGCGTTCGCGCTGCGCTTCCTGCAGGCACGGAGACCGGACATGGTCGGCAAGCCGTTCTTTGCGAAATACGACGAGCACGCGCAGTGGTGGGACGACCTTCGTCCGCACGGTCCGCGCGACCGCGAGTTCTTCGATGCCGGGGGCAACGCGTGAAGGTCACCGCGCACGAAGTCAGCTTGACCCAGCGGCATCTGTGGCGCTCCGCACGAGAGGCGATCCCGGTCCAGCGGGCACTGGTGGTGGAGGTGGAGCAGGACGGCGTCAGCGGATTCGGAGAGGCATCCGCGTTCATGACCGACCACTACAACTCCGGCCTGGACCAACTGCACGCAGACCTTCGCCGGATTGCTCCACTTCTGATCGAGACGGGTCCCGAAGACCCGTTCGCGGTGTGGCGCAGGCTGTCTGCCGAACTGCCCGATTCGCCGTTCGTTCTCGCCGCGCTCGACACCGCGGTGCACGACGTGCGGGCACGGCTGCTCGGGGTGCCGCTGTGGAAGTCCCTAGGCCTGGACCGTCCGCAGGGGTTAAGGTCGAGTTTCAGCATCGGGCTCGACGAGACCGAAGTGATGGTCCGGAAGTTGCGCGAGCGACCCGGATGGTCGGCCTACAAGATCAAGCTCGCCGACCCCGCCGACCTCACCGTGCTCGAGGAACTCCGCCGTCACACGGACGCGCCGTTCTACGTCGACGGCAACTGCGGCTGGGAGCTGTCCCGTCTGCTCCCCGTCCTGCCCGATCTGACGGACCTCGGTGTGCAGCTGATCGAGCAGCCGTTTCCGCGCTCGGCGTGGCGGGAGGCCCGGATACTCAAGGAGCGCAGTCCGATCCCGGTGATAGCCGACGAGAGCATCGCCTCGCCGCGGGACCTGGATGCCTGCACCGACGCGTTCGACGGCATCAACGTCAAGCCGATGAAGGCCGGGGGCATCACACCGTCCCTCGCGCTGCTGCGGCGGGCGCGTGAGCGCGGTCTGGTCACCATGCTCGGCTGCATGCCGGAGTCGGTTGCGGGGGTATCGGCCACGGCCCACCTCGGGGGATTGGCCGACCATCTGGACGTCGACGCGGTCGACCTGCTGGCGGTGAACACGGGTCACGGACTGACCCTCGACGGCACCGGCCGCGTCACCCTCCCCGATCGGCCCGGGTCCGGATTCGTCCCCGATCCCGCCGCCCACGGCTGGCGGGTCCGGCCGGTGCCCGCCGACGTCGTGCGACCGATCCGCCACACGGTGCTGCGGCCCGGACAGCCCGTCTCGAGTTGCGCATATCCCGAAGACGATCACCCCGGGGCCCGGCACTTCGCCGCGCTCCTCGCGGGAAGGCCGGTAGGGGCGGCGTCGCTGTACGACGAGGATCCACCGGGCGAACACGCCGTGCCGGGCCTGATCCCGGGCCGGGGCCGGCGCCTTCGCGGCATGGCCACCCTCGACGAGGTCCGCGGCACCGGCGCAGGGCTCGCCATCCTGCGCACCGTCCTCACGAACGCCGCGCTGTCCGGCGCCGGCGTGGTCTGGTGCAACGCCCGCACTTCTGCCGCGGGGTTCTACACCAAGCACGGCTTCCAGATTCTCGGTCCGGAGTACGAGATCCCGGAAATAGGACCGCACGTCTTCATGTATTGGAGTGCTTCATGATCAACAGCTCAGGGCCGGACAGCGATTCGCTACTCGACGAACAGGAGGCCCGCACTCTCGCTTCCCTCGCGCTCGTCGAGGCCGGAGTGCCGGAGGACGACGCCGGTCTTGTGGCCGCCGCGCTCGTCGACACGTCGTTGCGCGGAATCGACACCCACGGACTGCGGTTGCTGCCGCAGTACCTGGACGAACTCGCGACCGGCGTCGCGAATGCGGCGGCGTGCCCGGCCGTGGTCCGGGACCGTGGGGCCGGACTGCTGCTGGATGCCGACGGCGCACTCGGTGTGCTCGCCGGACTCGCTGCCGCTCGGCTGGCCGCCGACCGGGCCAGGGCCTTCGGCGTCGCGGCGGTGGGTGTGCGCAACTCCAACCACTTCGGCGCGGCGTCCGTCTACACCCGGCACCTGGCCGGGCAGGGGCTGATCGGCATCGCGGTCACCTCCGCCGCCTCCCGGGTGGCCCCGTACGGCGGGGTCGAACCGCTGTTCGGCACCAACCCGATCAGTGTGGCCGCGGGTGCGGAGGACGACGAGTTCGCCCTCGACATGGCCACCAGCCAAGTGTGTTTCGGTGAGGTGAAGCTCCGCCGGGCCGAGGGACGGCCGCTGAACAGTGGCTGGGCGACCGACGTCGACGGGCAACCGACCTCGGCACCCGACGAGGCGTACGCCCTGTCTCCGCTCGGCGGGTACAAAGGGCAGGGCCTGGCGATGGCGGTCACCCTGCTGGGGGCGGTGTTGACCGGGTCGCCGCCCGACTGGCGGCTCGAACAGGTCGGTGACGGAACACCCGGGCGAAGCCGCGGGGTCGGCCACTTCGTCCTCGCTCTGGACCCCGGAGCGTTCACTGGGCACGAGCAATTTGCAGCCGGGCTGACCGACCTCCTGGGCGCCGTGCGTGGGGCCACCCCCGCCACGGGGGCACCCGTGGTGGCTCCGGGCGACCCCCAACGCACCCGCGAGCGCGAGCGGCGTGCGCACGGCATACCGCTGGACACGCGGACCGCGGAAGTCTTCGCCACGCTGGCAACGAATGTCGGGGCAACCGACCGCGCAGTGCTGACCAGGAAGGAAACCGTCAGATGATTCTCGTACTGATCAGTGCGCGGGGCGCCGGGCTGCCCTTTGCCCGGTGGCTGCCCGAGAAGTGCGGACAGCTGGTGGCGGTCTGCGCCGCCGGTGCGGATCCGGGGGAGGGATTCGCCGAGATCGTCACGGTCACCGACTACACCGACGACGACGCGGTGCTGGGCGCTGCTCGGGAGCTCGCCGGACGGCACCGGCCGAACGCGGTCTTCGCCCTGGCCGAGGTCGACGTGGAACGGGCAGCCAGGTTGCGCGGCGAACTCGGGCTGCCCGGACTGGACACCGCCACTGCTGCCGCCTACCGCGACAAGATCCTGATGAAGGAATTGGCACAGGCAGCAGGACTTCTCGTTCCCGCCTTCGCGCCGGTGCGGCACCCGGCAGACATCGCAGACTTCATGGGCCGCCATCCGGGTCACGTCGTCGTCAAGCCACGCAGCGGTTCCGGCTCCACCGGCGTGTACGTTCTCGACTCGCCGGCGCAGGCGGCCGATCTCGCCGACATCGTCGCGGCGGCACCCTATGAGGTCGAGGAGTTCGTCGACGGCGCGGTGCACCATGTGGACGCGTTCCGGGTCGGCGGGCGCCCGGTGGCGGCGGTCGTGTCCCGCTACACCGGCCAGGGATGCCTCGAACACTGGACGGACGCCCCGTTCGGCTCGCGGTCCGTCGATACCGCCGACCCGATCTGTGCGCGGCTGGTGGACGAAACCTGGCGACTCGTCGATGCACTCGTCTCCCCGCCCACCGTCTGCGTGCACGCCGAGTTCTTCGTCACCGGCAGCGGCGATATCGTGCTGTGCGAAGTGGCCGCCCGCATCGGTGGCGGCCCGATACCGACGATGCTGCGTCATGTCCTCGGCATCGACCCCCGGCACCTGTGGGCACGGGTGGAATGCGGGCTCCCCACCGACCTGGACGCTGTCCGGGAGCGGGTGGCGACCGCCCCGCACGCCGCGTTCTACGGCGTGCCGCCACGACTGGGCAGGGTGCAGCGACTGCCGGACGCGCCGCCGGGCGTGCACGACTTCACCTTGAACACCCACGTCGGGGACGAGTGGAGCCCCGCCCGGTACAGCGAGCGCAAGTCGGCGGACTTCCTCGCCTTCTGGGTGATCACGGACCCGGACTTCACGGCTCTGGGACACCGATTGGTCACCACCGCCGAGCAGGTGAGCGCCGGATTCGTCTGGGACCGTCTCGAAAGCGAGGACGCAGCATGACCACCACCCGGACCGCACTCGACGGGCTCACCGGCCACGTCCTGCCTCGCGGTGCCCGCCCGCTCGCCGCGGACTTCGCGGGCATCGCCGATCCGGACATCATCTGGGAGGACGCGCGGTGGTGGCGGTTCACCGAACGCACCGACCTGCACGAGGTGCGTTACCTCGAGGTGCGTGAGGACGGCCGGGCCGTCGCGTTCGCGCCACTGCTGTTCACGGCGCGGCCGGGTGGCCTGCTCTTCTACGACCCGCCCCGGCTCGCGGGAACCCCCGGGCCGATGGCCGAACCCGAGTTGCTCGATCAGCCCGATCAGGAGCGCTGGGCCGCACTCACCGAAGCACTGCCCGGCGCCCGCGACGATCAGTACCCGTCGGTGGCGCTCGCCACCTTCGGGAATCACCACGGCGTGGCACATGTGCCCGGCCGTTCACCTGATGAGCGCCGTGCGGTCATGGCGGCCCTGCCCGATCTGCTCGGTCGAGCCGGTGACGAACTCGGGTGCCGCAGTACCGCATTGCTGTACGTCGGGGACCCGGAAGCCGAGCACGTCGACGGTTCCGCGGCGCGCGCCGGGTACACGGCGGCCTTGCTGGGGGCCGAGGGCGTCCAGGACCTGAGTGGGTACAGCTGGGCGGACTATCTCGCGAGCCTGAGCAAACGCCGTCGCGTCCGGCTCCGCAAGGAGATCGCGGACTACACCCGGGCGGGTCTGCGCACGGTGGTCCGCTGGGGTCCCACCGCGATCGACGACCAGGTGGTCGACCTCCAGGTCGCTCATCGGGCCAAGTACGGGCTACCCGGCGGCGAGGACCGGGTTCGCCGCGATTTCGACGCCATCCGTGAGGAATTGGGCGAGTCTTGTGTGGTGCTCGGCGCCGAGCAGGGCGGCCGCCTCGTGGGATTCGTGCTCTATCTACGTACCCGCGACACGCTGTTCGCGCGGACCGCAGGCTTCGCCCCGGGTGTTCGTGGTTGCTACCTGACCTTGACGTACCACGAGACGGCGAGGTGGGCGGTGGAGCATGGCATCCGTCGCATCCACTACGGCCTCGCCGCCTACGAGGCCAAGATCGCGCGTGGGTGCCAACTGCGTCCCCGCTGGGGCTGGTTCTCCTTCCGCGGCGAAGGGGCCGACAACTATCGAGAGGCTCTGTCGCTGCAATCGCGCAGCATCGAGCGTCGACTGGAGCTGGTCGGTGCGCCGGCAGTCCCTGTCCCGTCCCGGCGGTCCGCCGCCACCGAATCGAAAGCAGAACAATGGAACTGACCCCGACCAGTACCGTCTGGATGGACGGCGAGTTCGTCGCCTGGGACCAGGCGCAGGTCCACGTGTTGACACCGAGTCTGCACTACGGATGGGGCGTCTACGAGGGCATCCGGGCCTATGAGACGGACCGTGGTCCGGCTGTCTTCCGGCTGCGTGACCACCTGCGACGGCTGCACGACTCGGCCCGCGTGTACCTGCTGGACCCCGGATGGTCGGTGGACGAGCTCACCGAGATCTCGCTCGAGTTGCTGCGCCGCACCGGCTTGGACTCCGGCTATCTGCGCCCGATCATCTACCTCGGTTACGGCTCGATGGGCGTCGCGCCTGCGTTGGACAACGCCCGGGTCGCCATCGCGGCCTGGCCGTGGGGGTCGTACCTCGGTGAGACCGCGGACCAGGAGGGCTGCCGCCTGATGGTCAGCAGCTGGCAACGGAACGGAGTCCATTCGGTCCCGCCGATGGCCAAAGCAACCGGTGCCTATGTGAATTCGGCCCTGGCCAAGGTCTCCGCTCTGCGCGCCGGTTACGACGACGCGCTGATGCTCACGTCCACGGGGCACGTGGCCGAGGCGTCCGCCGCGAACATCTTCGCCGTTCACGACGATGTGTTGACCACCCCGCCGGTCAGCGACAACATTCTGCCCGGTCTCACCCGGGATACCGTGATCACCCTCGCTCGCGACCTGGGGATGACCGTGCGGGAACAGAGCCTGACTCGCAGCGACCTCTATGTCGCCGACGAGGCGTTTCTCACCGGCACGGCCGCCGAGGTGGTCCCGGTGGCGTCGGTCGACGACCGCCCGCTGGCGGCGGGCGGCTGCGGTCCGATCACCAAGCAGTTGCGGGACGTCTTCCACGACGTCGTCCGCGGCCGCGAGCCCACCTACCGTCACTGGCTGGAGTACGCATGAACACACGTTTCCTCGCGTCGAACACACCCGAACGGGTCGCGGCGGAGTGGGCCACCGGTGGCGTCAGGATCCTGGAGGATGCGGTCGCCGGGTTGATCAGCACAGCAGATGTTTTCGAAGAATCCAGCCCTTGGGGCATCGCTCGACGGGAGGAGGTCGCCGACCGCGTGGTGGACGTGATGGCCGCCCGTGCCTGGCACGACATTCCGCAGATGTCGCACGGTCGAGCACGCAGGGCCGCCGCGCGCTGTGTCACCTACTCGCTCGCAGCGGACACCGCCCGCGTCGACGGGAGCGATGACGCCCGAGCCGACCGCGGAGCGCTCACCGTCCACGCGTTGGAGTTGCTCACGCGTCCCGAGCACTTCGACGCGGTCACCGACCGGACGCGGGAACTCCTCGGCGCGGCTCCGCAGGGACGGTTGCTCGCGGCCTGGCAGATGGTGGACGACGCACTCGCGGGGGTGCGTACCACCCGACACGAATGGGTCGGGGCGGACCCCGCGATCGTCGCCGCCGCCGGGTGGGTGCTGGTCGACCGGTTGAGCCGGCTGCTCATCGCGTCAGCCCTGGTTGCGCGAGCCGCGACGTCGGTGCAATCGGAGACGTCGGTGCAATCAGAGAGGTCGGGGCAACCGGATCTGCTCGTCAACGCGGCCCGCCGCTACACCTGGAACCACCTGCGCCGCCCCGCCCCGGAAGCGGCCACGCCCACGCATGTGCAGCGGTCTGCCGAACTCGTGCGCGCGTTCGTCATCCCTGGAGACGTGCCGTGAACGCCGTCCTGCGGCGGCTGGGCGACGCGCTACTGCCCGACACCCCGACGGCTCGCACGCTGGCCGTCGGTGCCGGCATCGACTCTCTCGGCACCGGAATGTTCTTCGCCTCCTTCGCCCTCTACTTCATCGGCGTCGTCGGCATCACCGCGAACCAGATAGCCCTCGCGACCACTCTTGCGGGCGGACTCGCCCTGCTCGCCCCGGTGCCCCTCGGCAGACTGGCGGACCGGGTGGGGGCGGGACGGTTCTACGTGGTCCTTCTGCTGCTGCGCGGCATCGGGTACGTCTGTTTTGCACTCGTCTCCGACTTCACCACCTTTCTGGTGCTGACGGTGCTGCTCACCGCGGCCGATCGAGCGAGCAGTCCGATCCAGCAGGCCGTCGTGACGTCGGTGATCGGAGGCCGGGATCGGACACGCACGATGGCCACCATCCGCGCGGTCCGGAATGTGGGACTCACGGCAGGATTCCTTCTCGCGGGGGTTGTCTTCGCGACCGGTCGGCCGGCCGCGTTCACGGCGCTGTTCGTGGGTAACGGAATTTCCTTCCTGGTGGTCGCTGCCGCCGTGCGGTACGTGCTCCGCCGGACGGGAACGGTGATGCTGCACCGACCTTCACGTGCGGAGCGTGATTCCCTCGATACCGCGTCTCCCGCTACCACGGTGCGTTCGCCGTTCCGTGACTGGTGGTTCATGGTTTTCACGGTCGGCAACGGTGTCCTGTCGCTGTACGACACCGTGTTGATCGTTCTGCTCCCGATCTGGGTCATCGAATACACCTCGGTGCCGCTCGCCTGGGTGCCGGTGTTGATGGCGGTCAACACCGTCCTCACCGTGGTCCTCCAGGTCTATGTCGCCCGGTACGCCGAGGGAACGGCGGCGGCGAGCCGATTACTGGCCTTGACAGGTGTCCTGATGGCTGTCTGTTGCGGTCTGTTCGCTCTCGGCCAGCTGTCCGGAACCGCCGTCGCCATTGCCGCCGTTTTCGTTGCAGTCGTGGCCCTGTCGATCGCGGAGAACATCCATTCCGTGGCGGCGTGGGAGCTGTCGTCCGAGCTGTCCCCGCCGCCCGCCATGGCCCGTTACCTCGGCGCGTTCAGCCTCGGTATGACCGGCCAGAAGGTCGTCGGCCCAACCCTTCTGGTCGTGGTTCTCCTGCCCACCGGGCTGAGCGCCTGGCCGGTCCTCGGGGCAACGTTCGGGGTGGCTGCGCTGGTCTCCCGGACGGCAGCACGTCGAAGTCTCGCGGAACGCCGGCGACCTTCCCGCGTTGTCGCTCCCTACTCGAAACTCGAGGTGAAGAAATGACCGAACACGTCCTCGTCGTCGGCAGCGGCCGCGACCTTCCAGGCAGGGTCCGCGCCAGCCTCCCCGGCACGCAGACCTCGGTGATCTGCCGGTTGGAGTTCGTCGCCAAGCTTCGCCAACTGACCTCCCACACCAGGGTCATTGCCGTGCGACACGATGCACCGGACGAAGAATGGATCGCGTTGGCCCGGGCGGCACATGCGCAGCATCCCTTCACGCGGATCGCCACGTTCGGCGAGCGCGACCAGGACCGCTGTGCCGCGATCGGGGAGGCGCTCGGTCTCGCGACCCATTCGCGGCGCACAGTGGCGTCGGTCCACGACAAGCACGCCATGCGGGCGCGGCTTCGTGAGTCGGGCATCGACGCCACCGCGTCTGCGATCGTCGCCGACGTGGCCGCGCTGCGGGCCTTCACCGCAGAACACGGTCTGCCCTGTGTGGTGAAACCGGTCTGCGGTGCCGGTAGTGCAGGCGTGG
The DNA here is from genome assembly GCA_004211695.1 of Rhodococcus sp. (in: high G+C Gram-positive bacteria). Lineage (GTDB taxonomy): Bacteria > Actinomycetota > Actinomycetes > Mycobacteriales > Mycobacteriaceae > Rhodococcus_F. Next base: position 8,011 of record SEEV01000003.1, on the reverse strand, counting down.
CCGTGATCCGGGACGACAGCGCGCTGGCCGAGGCCTTTGCCCGCGCCGGGGGTGATTTCGACGGTCTGACGAACAGCGGGGTGCTGGTCGAGCAGTTCCACGAGGGACCGCAATTCAGTGTGGAGGCATTCTCGGAATGCGGCGAACACCAGATCGTCGCTGTCACAAGGAAATTCTCCGACCCGGTCAACTTCGTCGAAGTCGGGCACGTGACACCCGCCGCACTCTCCGCGGCCCAGGAAGGGCAGATCCATACGTATGTCACGAGTCTGCTCGACGCCCTCGGTGTGGAATTCGGTGCGACACACACCGAGATCGTGCTCGGCCCAGCAGGTCCGCGGGTGATCGAGACCCATGTGCGGATGGGTGGCGACGAGATTCCGGCACTGGCGTTCGACGCCACCGGTGTGGACCTCGGCGAGTGCGTCGTGCGGCAGACGGTGGGGGAGAAAGTCCTTCCCGAGATCCGGGCAATACTCGCCGAGCAACGGGCGGCGCGCCATTCCGCGATCTGGTTCGCCGCGGCACCAGTCGCGGGCGTCGTCACCGATATCGCCGGCCTCGACCGAGCCCGGCAGGTCGACGGAGTGACCGATGTACAACTGCTCGTCCGTCCGGGCGGCGACGTCACCCGCTTGGAATCGTCCGATTCGCGGGTCGCATACGCCCGTGCGGTCGGGGAGACGCCGGAGCAGGCGCTGGATGCCGCCCGGGAGGCTCTGGCGTGTCTCGAGTTTCAGGTGCGTGTCGGAGCTGTAGGTGTGGAGTCGGTGTGATCGGACGACGACATGCCGAGTCGAGAGGCCAACGGCAGGCTCCGACGCCACACGTAAGGAGCCTGCCGCCGCACTGATCCCTCAGAGGTCGATTCGCAGGAAGTTGTCCGCCCAGTTGGTCTCACCGATCGTCGTGGTGAAGTAGAAGATGCTGGAATAGATGCCGCAGTCGAAATATCGAGCGAGTTTCGATTCGCCGGGGGCGAGGGTGCCGAGGTCTTGGGGTGCGTACATGAGCGGGGTGTGCACGGTCACCCCCGTGGCCGTGCCGTCGCCCTCGTTGGTGACCCGCACGGCGCACGCGTTGACGCCCTCGGCGTTCGCCTGCGTGATCACGAGATCGGGCCCGTCACCGAGGGAGCCGAACGGCGCGGCGGACGCCGTTGCGGCTCCCACCGTCATCAGTCCCGCGATCATGGCCCCCGCCACTGCCGTACGTCGAAGGTTGCGCATATGTGCCCTTTCCTCGGTTGTCCGGATTGTGCCGATTCGTACCGTACGTGCACAGGCGGCGCGGGGAACGCAGGCGAATGAAACCCACGGTCGTGTCGTCGGCAGAGCGGGAGGTCCGTGATCGGTCGAGTACGTTCTTGTGTCATGGGGCTTTTGGACGGGTGGACGCCGGGCAGTCACACGGTCGGTGGGATCACCCACCCGACCTACCGCAGGGGGTATGGGCCGGGCGTCATCGTGATCCACGAAGTGCCGGGTGTGACGCCGGAGGTGATCGGATTCGCGGAGGAGGTCGTCGCGCAAGGGCACACCGTGGTGATGCCCTCCCTGTTCGGGAAGCCGGAGCGGGGGTACGGCACGCTCAGCACCGTCAGTTCGCTGGCGCAGGTCTGCGTGAGCCGGGAGTTCACGAAACTGGCCCTCGGCACGACGGCACCGGTGGCGGTGTGGCTGCGGTCGCTGGCGCGCGATCTGCACGAGGAACTCGGTGGCATCGGAGTCGGTGCGGTCGGAATGTGCTTCACCGGTGGCTATGCGTTGGCGATGATGGTCGACGCCCCGGTGGTGGCGCCCGTGCTGGCGCAGCCGTCCGCCCCGTTTCCGGTCGGCGAGACGCGTAAACGGGACCTCGGGCTCAGCCCCGCCGACCTGGACGCGGTGCGCGCGAAGGTGAACGCCGGCTGCCAGGTCCTCGGCCTGCGGTTCCGGGAGGACGGTTTGGTGGGCGATCGCTTCGAGACGCTGCGCCGCGAGTTCGGCGACAACTTCATCGCGGTGGAGTTTCCGGGCGCGGAGCACTCGACGCTGACCGCGCACCGGCGGCAGGAGGGTGTCGAGCGGGTACTGGCCTTCTTCGCCGAGAAACTCGGCGGCCCCGACTGACGGGCGATACCCGCCAACACCGCGTCAGGATTGCGGGCGGGGGAGTCATTTCGGCGTCATGATCGCCGCTCTCACGGGGGGAAGTGCTCGCGTAGTGACCAGGATCACGATTCGATGCGCATTCGGCCGCGACTCGACGGGCGACCTCGCGGGGTCGGCGAGCGGCGGGCCCGCCGCGACGAACGGTCGAGGACGGCGGGCAGTGGCGAACACCCGATGTGATCCGGTGAACATCGCGACCTTTCGGGGTGTTCACGTCACGTCGCTCACTCCTACACTGGCCGCCGTGAGCCTCCAGATCAGTGATCCCGCGTCCCCGTTGCAGTCGAGCCGGATTCGGCACTCGGCGTTTCAGCAGAAGGTGACGTCGGCGGAGGAAGCGGTCAAGGCCATCGCTCCGGGTGACACCGTCGCCGTCAGCGGCTTCGCCAGTGCAGGGACACCCAAGGCCGTCATCCCGGCCTTGGCTGGTCGGATTCACTCCGCCCGGGCGGCCGGCGCGAATTTCACCATCGACTTGCTGACCGGGGCGTCCGTGTCGACGGAGACCGAGAGGATGCTCGCCGAGATCGACGGAATCGCCCTGAGGATGCCCTACCAGGCGGAATCGACGGCACGGCAGAAGATCAACCAGGGGCGGATGGACTACGTCGACATCCACCTCTCGCACGTGGCGCAGCAGGTGTGGGAGGGCTACTACGGCGCGGTGAACGTCGCGGTTGTCGAGGTCTCCGGCATCACCGAGACCGGCGAGCTGATTCCCTCCGCGTCGGTCGGAAACAACAAGACGTGGCTCGACGTCGCGGAGAAGGTCATTCTCGAGGTCAACTCGTGGGTTCCGGACGCGATGGACGGTATCCACGACATCTATTACGGCACAGCGCTGCCCCCGCACCGCCGGCCGATCGAACTCATCGACGTCGAGGATCGGATCGGGCAACCGCATTATCGGGTGGACCCGGCCAAGGTCGTTGCCGTGGTGGAGACGAATGCCCCCGACAGTGCGAGCGCGCTGACCGCTCCGGACGCGGTCAGCGAGGCGATCGCGGCCCACGTGCTGGATTTCTTCGACCACGAGGTGAGGCGTGGCCGGCTCCCGGCGAACACCCTGCTGCCACTGCAGGCGGGTATCGGAAACGTCGCCAATGCCGTACTCGGTGGGCTCGATCGTGGCCCGTATCGCGGTTTGACCTGCTATTCCGAGGTCATCCAGGACGGGATGCTGCACTTGATCAAGCGCGGCACCGTCCGGTTCGCGTCGGCTACCGCGCTGGCGCTCTCGGAGGCCGGGATCGAGGAGTTGACCTCCAACATCGACTTCTACCGGCAGCACATCCGGCTGCGCCCGCAGGAAATCAGCAACCATCCCGAGGTGGTCCGCCGATTGGGAATCATCGCGATGAACGGGATGCTGGAGGCCGACATCTACGGGAACGTCAATTCGACGCACGTGATGGGCACCAAGATCATGAACGGCATCGGCGGTTCCGGGGACTTCGCGCGCAACGGGTATCTGTCGATGTTCCTCAGCCCGTCCACCGCGAAGAACGGGGCGATCTCGTCGATCGTCCCGATGACCCCGCACGTCGACCACACCGAGCACGACACCCAGGTGCTGGTGACCGAGCAGGGTCTTGCCGACTTGCGTGGTTTGTCGCCGCGCCGCCGGGCACGGGTGATCATCGAGCGCTGCGCGCATCCGGAATTCCGGCCGCTGCTCACCGACTACGTCGAGCGGGCGAACGCCACTCCGGGAGCCGGCCAGACGCCGCACCTGCTCGGGGAGGCGTTCTCGTTCCACCAGCGGTACCTGGAGTCCGGCTCGATGCGACTCTAGGACGGTCACCTTCCCGCCCTCCCGTCATGCGGTGCACCCTCCGGGGACTCGTCCGGGATGGCCAGTCGACGCGATCCCGGAGTGGATGGGCCCGATGGCCGATGGATTCGGATAGCCCACTGACGCAGGGCATGTGGGCCCCCGGCCACGGTCGTCGATTCGGCCCGTCCGCCCTGGGCCGTGGAACGCCGACCCCTGGTACTTCCGTCTAGTACTCGGGGATGATTCCTTCCCGCGCCGTGGGGCGGACAGTCCTCACGCTAACGCGTCCAACCCACAGGCGCGGATTCCACAAGGATCGCCTTCACCGGCTCTATGAATATGCCGTGGTGAGACGGTATCCCCCGAAACACATCAGCAATGAGGCTCTAGAATGCTATCTACTTCGACCTGAAAAAGTCGGGGTGTGTCGGTGCGTGATCGGCCAATGCTGGAACGGAAGGATGACCTCAACCCCTTGGGCTAGAAGGGATCGAGGCCATCGTGTTCCGTACCGTAGGCGATCAGCCGTCCTTGTTCGAGTCGGTGCTGCCGCAAGAGTTGCTGCGGCTTCCCGCGGAGCTCGAGCGAGTGGATGCGCTGTTGAATGATCCGGCGTTCTTCGCACCGTTCGTGCCGTTCTTCGACCCGCGGATCGGTCGTCCGTCGACGCCGATGGAGACCTACCTGCGGCTGATGTTCCTCAAGTTCCGCTACCGGCTCGGCTACGAGACCCTGTGCCGCGAGGTGAGCGACTCGTTCACCTGGCGGCGGTTCTGCCGGATCCCCTTGGACGGGTCGGTGCCGCACCCGACCACGTTGATGAAGCTGACCACCCGCTGTGGCGCGGCGACGGTGGACGGGCTGAATGAGGCGCTGCTGGCCAAGGCGACCGAGGCCAAGGTGCTGCGCACCACCAAGTTGCGGGCCGACACGACGGTGGTGCCCAGCAACGTGTCCTACCCCACCGACTCCGGTTTGTTGGCCAAGGCAATCCGACGGATCGCGGCCACCGGCAAGCGGATCCAGGCCGCCGGTGGAGCGACTCGCACCCGGGTGCGGGACCGGTCCCGTGCGGCGGGCAAACGGGCGCACTCGATCGGGGCCAAGCTGCGTTCGCGCAGCGCCGCCGGTCGCGACGAGGCACTGGCCGTGGTCCGGCGCACGACCGGGGAGCTGGCGGACCTGGCCGAGACCGCCGCCACCGATGCCGAACGGCTGCTGGCCAACGCCAAACACGCGCTGCGCCGGGCACGCACCAAGGCCACAGCCCAGAAGGCCCAGGGCGAGCACGACGCAGCCGCCGGCCGCCGGCGGGGACGCCTGGCCCGCGCCATCGACGACCTCGAGGACCTGGTCACCGCGACCCGGCAGATCACCGCGCAGACCCGACAGCGGCTGGCCGGGCAGACCCCGAACGGAGCCACCCGGCGGGTCAGCCTGCACGACCCCGATGCCCGGCCCATAGCCAAGGGACGGCTCGGCAAACCGGTCGAGTTCGGCCACAAGGCCCAGCTCGTCGAAGGCGACGACGGCGTGATCGTGGACCACAACGTCGAACGCGGCAACCCGGCCGACGCACCCCAGCTGGCACCAGCCGTGGATCGGGTCCGCACACGCGCCGGCCGGCCACCACGCACGATCACCGCCGACCGCGGCTACGGCGAGAAAGCCGTCGAGGACGACCTCCGCGACCTCGGCGTGCGCAACGTGGTGATCCCTCGCAAGGGCAAACCCTCGGCTGGCCGGCGAGCCGAGGAACACCGCCCAGCGTTCCGACGAACAATCAAGTGGCGCACCGGAGTCGAAGGCAGAATCAGCGCCCTCAAACGTGGATACGGCTGGGACCGCACCCGCATCGACAGCACCGAAGGCGCCCAGATCTGGGTCGGCCACGGGGTCCTGGCGCACAACCTGGTCAAGATCAGCACCCTGGCAGCGTGAAGGACGCGGATCGGGGGGACTTGCGGCCAACCCAATCCCGACCGGCCGGCCGGCCGGCCGAGAACAGCCGAATCATGCTCACCAAGGCGCCTCGTTTTTCAGGTCGAAGTAGTTAGATCTTCCACCGGTACCCGCCGAGTCGATCGAGTGCATTCGATGCCGCGTCGAGCGATGCGCGACCCGGGGGCGGGTGGCGACACGTGGAACCAACGGTTCGGCGATCTCCCACAACACATCCGGCACCAACCGCAAAGACAGCTCATCCACCACGAGTCGCATCGTTGAACGCAAACCACTTCAATCACATGAGGCACACTCTGATCTCAGAGTCGGACCTCTTCGGTGCCACCGACCACCAGCGGCTTGCGCCAGTACACTCGGTCGCGCAGCGGGGTGATCTCACGACTCGTGCTCATCGACGTCCACTACGCCCACGAGGCCCGGTTCTTCGAACAGATCGCGGCCGAGTTACACAGCGATCCAGGCGTTGCCCGGCATCGTCCCGCCCTGGCCGCACTATTCGTCGCTGAAGTCGGGAGACTTTCCGGTTCGCCGGTCAGGACCGGTTATGTTCGTGGGCCTGACTCACCCCACGAGTCACCACGAGACCGACACCCTCGCCCACGAGCCACATCTCAAAGCAGGGCTCGAAAATGGTGCGGTGGGGCGGCCGTCGAGGCGCTTCAGCGCCACCCGACATCAAGATCGCCGCTGACAGGACACGGATCGAAAGCCACCGCGGCAACAACGATCCCCCGTCCTGATCATCGTGGTGCCCGATCTCGCGATCCCCGCCGTGAATGTAGGTTGTGGCGTCTAACTTCGGCCGGGCATTGAATGTGCCTCGCCGGAGACGATTCCGGCTCGCATTCCGATCGCGCCAGCCTCGCCGCGGTTGGCGACGTCGAGTTTCTTGAGCACGCTCGCGACGTGGAACTTGATCGTGCTTTCGGTGATACCGAGTTCCTCGGCGATGGCGCGATTGCGTTTGCCCACCGCGAGATGCGCGAGGACTTCGAGTTCGCGGGGATTCAGGGTGGCCAGAAGATGCTCGGCCGGTCGAGCCGCGGGCGGGTCCAGCGGGATGGTCAGCATCACCCGACTCCCCCATCCGGGAGTCGATTCGACGTCGATCCGGCCACGCAAGGTGTACAGGTACGCGCCCAGTTGCCGAATCAACGCGTCGCGGTCGATGGTGCCGGATCCCTTGTCACGGATCTCGATCAGGACGTTGTCGCCGTCGCAGTCCCACGCGATCCGCATCCGGGTCAGCACCGGTTCCGTACCGAAGGCGAGCACGACGGCGCGGACCATCGCCCGTGCCGCGTGCGCCACCTCACCAGGAAGCGGTCGCCCGTCGGCCGGGGGTGCGACATAGTCGATGTCGACGTCCCGATGCCGCAACAGGGGGCGCAACTCACCTCGGAGCCGGGCGAATGCGGTGGTGACCGCCTCCTCGGCCAGGGCCCTGTCGGCGGCACCGGCCGATCGCAGCGTGATCAACGCGGTAGAGGCCGTCTCGCTCGCAGTGATCCGCGACCGCCGGTCGTCGAGATCGTTCGAGCGCAGAGTGCCGAGCACCGACGACAGGGTCGCCTCGTGCACCTCCGTCAACTCGGCGATGGTACGGGCCCGTTCACTCGACGCCGCCCTCGATTCGGCCAGATAATCGGGACTGGCCTGGGCCACCTGCTGCTGGATGGACGTCGCGACGATCCCGAACACAGCCGCGACCTCATCGGGGTCGGGTGCGCCCGTCTGGGACGGCCGCGGAACCAGGACCAGCAGGACGTCACTGATATCGCGCACAGCCCAGACTCGGCGATGGGCACCAGCCAACAGGGCGGGTCCGTCGAAAACACCACCCGGATCGATCGACTGCTTGATCTCGTCGAGTTCGTCGATGGTCACCCGATCGACGATCTGACGGTTTCCGGCCACCTTGCGGGGGCGTCCGGTGCACTCCCGGGTGAAGATCACCAGGGCATCGTGCGGCCACCATCGGCCCAGGAACCGGGAGCAGCGGGCCGCGATCTCCGGGAGCGGTCCCGTGATCACCTTCCGCATCTCCACCCAGGCATCAACCTGCAACCGGCCCGAGCCCTCCGCAACTACCACACATTCACAGTATTCCCGGTAA
>SEEV01000598.1 GCA_004211695.1 Rhodococcus sp. (in: high G+C Gram-positive bacteria) | reverse complement strand
TTCGAACTCCTCGACACCGCCATCCCCCTGGCGGTCAGGTAGCCAGAACAACCACAGCCGAAACCAACGAACCCCCAGCTCAACTGGGGGTTCGCTCGTCCACCTGACCGTAACTTCGGTTTAAGATGCTCAAACGGCAAGATGTATGGCCGCGTAGGCTTCGACCTGCTCCGCAAACGAATACTCCTCAGCCGCTGCCGGCCCCGGAAGGAGGCCGCCACGGAAAGTGGGCCAGACCAGTTTTCGGATGCCGTTGACAAGGACCCGGGGTTCATCGTCTCCTTGGCAGTGCAGCAGTGCAGCAGTGCAGCAGTGCAGCAGGGCGCCGAGTCGGACTACCTTGGGTTGGTGGAAGTCTTCCGGCAGTGCGACTGTCGGACAGTGCGCACCGCGAGAAGGGGAGGGCAACCCCATGAAGAACCTCGCCAAATTCCTCGGTGTGCTCTCGGCGGTGTTCGGCGCGATAGTGCTGCGTCCCGTCAACAGCTACCAAGCGTTCATGTTGAAGTCGACGGCGACGGCGCAGACACCCGGACTCGTCCTTCTGGGATCGCTTGCCGCCATTCTTGGCGTGAAGCATCGGTCCCCGCTCGGGGTAATCACCGGGACGCTCGGCGCCGGCATCGGCGTGACCTACATCCGGCGCACGGTCGCGCCCCACGACCGTTTCGCGCGGGCGTTCGGGCGGGACTGGCAACGCCGCATCCAGCCGGAAGCCGAACGGCGCATGCTGCGACGACGGCTGACGTGGCGATTGCCTCGCGTGCCGGAGCCGCGCCTAACCCGCGACGTGCCGTTCTGCACCATCACCGGCACCAACCGTCGGCTCCTGGCCGACATCTGGCAGCCGCCCGCCGGCGTCGAGCCCTCCGGCACGGCGATCGTCTATCTATACGGCGGCTCCTGGCACTTCTTCGACAAGGACGTCCTGACACGGCCGCTATTTCGCCAGCTTGCCGCCCAAGGCCATGTCGTCATGGACGCCGCGCACCGCAGCTGCCCGGAGACGGACGTCACCGGCATGGTCGGCGACGTCCACCGCGCGGTGGCGTGGATCAAGGCGAACGCGGCGCAGTACGGGATCGACTCCGGGCGGGTGGTCGTCATGGGCGGCTCCTCCGGCGCCCACATCGCGCTGCTAGCCGCTTATGCCCCGGACGAGCCGCGGCTGACACCCGAAGACCTGCGAAAGGTGGATACCTCGGTCATGGCCGCGGTCTCGTACTACGGTATCCCAGAGATGTCTTCCGCATACAGGCGCTGGTTGGCCCAGGAAGAGGCCTCGCCACCCCCGCCCACACCGAGGCAGCGGTCGGAGCCGGGCAAGCTCGCCAACGCCATGTACACGCTCATGATGGGCCGACCACTCACGGCTGAGCAGTCGCCGCCTGCACCGCCCGTCCGTCAATTGATGCGCAACCTTCTGGGGGGGCTCCCCGACGAGGTCCCCGAGATGTACGACCTCGCATCGCCGGTCCACCACGTGCGCGCGTCCTGCCCGCCCACGCTGATGTTCCAAGGCACACACGATGCCGTCGTGCCTCTCCAGGCAGCACGCGAGTTGTACCGCGCACTCGACACGGCCGGCGTCCCGGTCGTATACATCGAGTTCCCCTGGACCGAGCATGCCTTCGACGTGATGTATCCGCCGATGGCAAATCCTGCCGCCAGGGCCGCGCTGTACGATCTCGAGCGCTTCCTGGCCTGCGTCGCCGCTGATCGGCAACCAGCTGGACAAACCGCGGTGAACGCATCGAGGGCGCACCCTCGCACCAATTCGCCTGCCCGCGATAGCGGCCCAAGCGCGGGACGGTGAACCCGATGGTCCACGCCCTTCGCCACCAGCGCGGTAGCCACTGTGCCGTCGTCGCCTGACAGGTCGGCCATGGCGCGCATGTATCGGGACGGGCACCCTTGCGGGCGATGACGTGTTCCGACACTAATTTGTCGTCGCTGTGCGATGGCGGGGTGGTTGCGCTCGCGACGGTCCAGATCTCCTGGAGCGCGCCGTGGACGGCGAGAAGATGCTGCCTGTTGTCGGGTGCAAGCGGAGGAACGAGACCGTACTTCGGCCCGCGCACCCGGTGATTGATCTGCTCGGCGCACCGGCGCAGCACCGCTCCGGCCATTTGTGCTGATGCGTGCGCGCGTTCTGTGCGGGCCATGCCCACAACCCGTCGCGCTTTCCGAACACTCATGCCGCCAGCGACCAGCACCCCCACGGCCTTGTCTCGCAGAGTGATAACGACCGACCGCCGGTTCTCGGATCCGAACGGTGCGGTGAGCTGGTGCGTCGAGGCCCCGACTTCGGCGAGTACATCGCGCGGATGTTCGACTCGATCGACGGAATCATGCTCTGCCGGGTCATGTCCGACGCTCTCGCCGAATAGCGCCCCACATCCACCGATCCCGAAGGGGCGCGCAGGATCGAGCTCCCCGAACTGGTTGCGTCGCGCACACTCACCACGACGCGGCGGGGCGACTCGTCCCCGCCCGGCGACGATGTCGGCGCCGTCGACGCGCTGCCGGGTGGTGTCGTGGCGTTGCCCACACCGTGGAGGCCGGCCGAGAACGCCGGGTGGCGACGACGAATCGGAGACCGTGGACGCACTTCGGTCCGGCAGGGTCCGGGTGCACTCCTTCGACGGGTTGGCCGGGCTTCGGGTGCGGGAGTTGCGAGCCACGCTGACCGTAGGGCCGGTGGGAGGTCGACCGGTCACAGGGTGCACTGGCCACGCGGTGAGGGTCACCGCGGTGCGCCACACAGCAGCCGTGGGAACGGTGGCACAGGGAGCGGACTGAGCAGGGTTCGAGTCTCGCCGTTGGACCCTTCCATCGAGCACCCGGGTCCTCCCGCCGGCGACAGCGAACCCGGACTCGATGACTCGGACGCGGCGGACCTATGTCCGGCCGCTCTCGCGATGGGTCGCGTCCAGGTCCGCCTCCGCGGCCCGGATTCGGGCGTCCGCGGTGCGATCGGCCCGGTCCTTGCGCCGCGCCAGCTGCGCGCCGACGCGGTCACCGGCACGCATCGTTTCCTCGACC
>SEEV01000597.1 GCA_004211695.1 Rhodococcus sp. (in: high G+C Gram-positive bacteria) | reverse complement strand
GCTCACGCTGCGGGCGCTGTGTCTTGACCCCGGCCCTCACTCGGCGCTGTCCGCATGGAGCCGAAACCGCGTAAACGTGACCCTTGACAAGGCCCCGCCTCTTCAGGGATGACCTCAGCAGAACTGAGGGGGGCTGACCTCACCGGCGCCAAACAAACCCCGACGGCGCTCAAACTCCTACACCTGTGCTGCATAGGACCGGTGACACTGGTCGATGCCAACCTCACCGGCGCCAACCTCACCGGCGCCAACCTCACCGGCGCCAACCTCACCGGCGCCAACCTCACCGGCACCAACCTCACCCGCACCAACCTCGATGGCACCAAACTCACCGGCGCCAACCTCACCGGCGCCAACCTCGATGGCACCAAACTCGATGGCGTGGTTTACCCCGAATGCACCGATTCTCTGATGCGGTCGCTGCGAGTTTCGGTGTGCGGCATGGGACGGTGTGTGGGCGTAGTTGATCGTCCGACCACTCGTGTCGGCCTGTTCCACTGGGTCTTTCGCGTCGTGGATGGGCAGGTGTCGCGGGCGTTAGACGATGATCGGCTGAGTGCGACCGAAGGTCGTGTCGAACAAGTTGTGCCAGGCTGTTTCCCACGGCCAGTGGGTTGGTAGGTGGAGTGTCAACCTCCGGGCGGAGGAGGCGATGCGTGCGGGGACCGAGACGAGGGTCCGCCGGATGGTGCCGGTGGTCGCTTTCGTCAGCTTCGGATCGCCGGTGAGGGTGCCGGCGGCGCGGGTGAGGTTGAACGCCATCACCGCGCAGACCAGCCAGGCGGCGTTCGCGGTGAACCGGCCCGAGGGCAAATGCGCGAGAGCGGAGTTCTTCAGGTCCGCGTGCACCTGCTCGATGATGGCGTGGTGGCGGTGAAGTTTGTCGGCGGCGACGGTGTCGAGGTCGTCGGGGTCGGTGGTGGTGAAGAAGGCGTGGAACCGCCAGATATCGAACAACGTGCCTTGGTCCGGGTCCTTCCTCGGTCGCAGGTCGGGGATACGGCGCACGACCAGCCGCCCGGGGATCCGGTGGGCTTTGGGCTGGGAGGCGAACGCGGTGAACGGGATCTCGGCGACCTCCGCCCGCGAGATCCAGGTGTCGGTGGCCTCGTCGTAGAGGGCGTCGGTGTACTCGATGGGTATCCAGGCGTCGTCGTCGATCGATTCGATCGCTCGCTTGATGGTGGCGGTCAGGCGCACGGTGACCGAGACGTCGGCGCCCGCACGGATCGCGGCCCTGAGGGTGGGATGACCGTAGAACGCAGAATCGCCACGCACCAGCACTTTCTGTGTGGACTCGGCCGCTGATTCCGTGCTGTGCGTGCGGAGGCGGTCGACGGCGGCCAGGGCGTCGGCGACCATGCGGGCGGCCCCGCGTGGGGAGCCGCACGCTCCGCGCCGCAGCCGCTGTCCGACGATCACCGGCGCGCAGGTGTCGGTGGTGACCGTGGTGAGCAGTGCGTTCAGTCCGCGGACCCCGGAGTAGCCGTATCCGGAGCCTTGTTTGCCGTGCCCGTGGACCTCGATGATCGAATCGTCGATATCGACCAGCACCCGCCCGGTGCCGATGCCGGCGACCAGCGGTGATCGCTGCGCGAGCGCGGACAGGAACCTTGAGGCGACCGCGTCGAGCTGCCGGACGTGCCCGAAGGTGAACTGGCGAAGAAATGATCCCAGCGTCGACGGTGCATAGGGCCGGTCGAAGACGGTCCCCATCGCCCCGTGCCGCAGGATCGCCAGGTCGGCGATGCTGTCGGCGCCGCCGACCATCCCACCGACTAGCGAGGCGATCTTGCGGCCGGCGTTGGCGCCTTTGTCGGTCGGCACGCTCAGGTGCCGGTCGGCGAGGCTGAGCAGGCCGCTGGCCTGGGCCAATGACATCACCGGGACCAGTCCCGCGGTCGACATCAGATTCGGGTCGTCGAACCTCGCCGCAGCGACGGGCCGGGTGTGAGATAGTTGCATCTGCGAGATGCCCTCCGGTGTGGTGTGAACTGATCCCTAGACAAGATCGATTCTTCCACTACGGCAGGGCATTTCGTCGTTACGACCCGCTCACCACCCCAACCGAATCGGTGTATCCGGGTTTACGACGAGTCGACATCCTGGCCAGAGGAGTTCTCACCCCCACCGCGTTAGCCGGCGAAGCGGAAACCGGCCTGAGCCATCATCCGAACGACGAAATCCGGTCCCTGGAGGACGAGTTCCCACTCGCGGTGCCATTCACCACGGTCCCCGCGGACGCCGCGGGCCCACATGTGCGCGCAACTGATGCCGAAGCGGCCAGCCTGCCCGCGTTGCGATTGGTAGCCGTAGGAGTCACGTGGGCTGACCCGCCGACTATGCCGGTGTCTCACTCTGTCTAGGGCGAGCCGTAGTCGACGGTCGGGCCGCGGAGTGATATCTCATTGCTCGATCGAATCGGCGTGGGACCCGTACAGCTCCAGTGCAAGTTTGTGTCATACTCCCTCGTTACGCTTCGCGGCATGAGCGAGACCGCAATGCCTGCGTCAGCAATCGCCGACGCGGCGGACCTCCTGGTGCAGAAGGCCGACGTGCTGCTCGAGCGCCTGGCGGATCGCGTCATGGCCTCCCCCGCTCCCGGATCGAAGGCCTGGTACGCGCACCGCAGTTCCACTACCGATTCCCTCAAGGCGCGGTTGCTGGTCAGAATCGCGATTGCACATCAGGCTCACTTCGACCTCGCCGAAGATATAGCTCGGGCACGCACTGCCGGCGCGCAATGGTCTGAGATCGCGGAGGTCACCGGTCTTTCCGCCCATCAGGCTCGTAAGCGGTGGGACGCCGCCCCTGTGGCACAGCATCACGACTCGGGGCAACTCGCCATCTGGTGACCCTGACCCACACCTGAAACGCCCTGGTGGCCGGGTCCCACACCCACAACCGCACCGTGTTGTCCCCCGCTTGTCAAGGGACATGAGGGCGTCCCTGTAGGCGGACAGCTGGTGTCCCTGTGCGCGGACAGCTGATCTCCCTGTCGGCGGTCAGCTGATCTCCCGCCCGGGTCAGGTCAACGGCATCACC
>SEEV01000158.1 GCA_004211695.1 Rhodococcus sp. (in: high G+C Gram-positive bacteria) | reverse complement strand
CGCTCGACGATCCTCACCGCGGCCGAGTCGTGCTTCGAACGCTTCGGAATCACGAAGACCACCATGGAAGACGTCGCGCGCGCGGCCGACATGTCCCGCGCGACCGTCTACCGGTACTTTTCCGACCGCGAGAGCCTCATCATCGAATCGGTCGCGCGACGCGCGCGGATGAACATGAAGCCGGCGCGTTCCTTCATCGCGAAGTGGCCCACCGTCGAAGAACGGATCGTCGAGGGCATCTGCCACAACGTGAAGAGCGGGCAGCGCGACCCGATGGTTCACCTACTCGTCTCCCCGTCGGAGATGACCCTCGCCAACTCGCTGCTGACGACCTCGGGCAAAGCCGTCGAACTCACGAGCGAACTGTGGGAGCCGATTCTGCGCGAAGCCCAGGAGGCCGGCGAGATACGAGCCGACGCCGACCTGACCCTGCTGTGCGAGTGGATTTCGGAACTCGAGATCATGTGCATCAGCCAACTCAACGGCGGCACCGGCTCGCTGGAACGATTCCGTGAGAAGATCCGGGCCTTCCTCATACCCTCACTGCTACCGACCGGCGACTGAGCCGGAAACCGCCGGACTTCGTTCTCGCGACGATCACCCCTCCGATGCCTCGGTGCATCGGAGACTTCTGCGTGCACGGAAAACGCGCCCGCCCGGCCTCCTGAACCCTGCGAGGCCCGTGTTCCTGACGGCGCTCGGCGCGCCGATGCCCGGACATCCGGCCGAGGAGCACGCTCGCCGGCGAATGCGAATTGAACGTTGACACAAATTGTGTAATACAAGTAACGTCGGATGTATCATGTAATGCGCATCACAACCGATGATTCCGCGTCTCCTCGACGTGACAACACGCACCGCCAGGTGCGCGGAAGGCCGCGGTCGGGCGTTCACCAGCGCCCAACCGGATTGTCGGAGAGGTCATTTCCCCGATCCCCATTGGAGAAGGTGTAGAGCCGATGTCCGATCCCGCCGCTATCATCGTGGCCTTCGTCGTCGCGGCCACGGGCGCCGTTCAGGGCGCGAATCTTCCCGAACCGGTCAAGGACCGCGCAGCAGATATCGCGCAGGTCGCTCGAGATTCCGAGCCCGAGTTGGCGCAACGCATCGACGGAGCAATCGCCGGCCTGCCGGAATCTGTGCACGAGCAGGCCCGACAGGGTGTCGACGACGCCGCACACGCCGCCGAGGAAGCAGTGGCGCCGTATGTACCTGCGCCTCTTCAACAGACATCCCCACCCGCCGGCGAACACGGCAGTGCGGCAACGGGACCGACCGACACCGGATGGCAACCGCCTGGCGAGTCCGCACTCTCTCCACCGGCGTGGTCGTCCGACCCGTTCGGAGAATCCGCCGACGCGGGAGGTGAGCGCGACGACACCGCGGCGATACCCTATGCACTCTCCGGCGTAACGGTTCACCCCGTGGGTTCCTTTGCGATCTTCGCTCCGTGGTTCGCGAAGGCTGGCGAACTCTGCGACGGTGTCACAGCGCCGACGCTGGCAGCTCTCTACAACGCCGAGAACGGATTTCGATATGGACCGAGCGCACCCGTATCCCCGTCGGGAGCGCGGGGGCCGGGCCAATTCATGCCCGCCACATGGCAGAAGTACGGAAAGGACGCCGACGGAGACGGCGTCGCGGACATCCTCGGCGTTGCAGATTCCGTCATGGCCTCCGGCCATTTGATGTGCGACATGTTCGACCAGATAGACACCTGGAAGAGCAATCGACTGGTCTCCGGAGACACCCTCGATCTCACGATCGCCGGATACAACGCAGGTCTCGGGGCGGTGTTGCAATCCGGCGGAATGCCTTCCGGCCATCCGGACTACGAAAACCAGACCAAACCCTATGTCGCAAAGATTCGTGCCTCCCAGGATCAGTTCGCCAAGATGTTTTCACCATTCGGTTCGCTGTCGCTGTCGGGCATCGGCGGCAGCATCGTCCAGCGCGCGTCGGAGTTCCTCGGCCTGCCCTACGTGTGGGGTGGCGGCGGTGTCAATGGTCCGTCCGGGGGCGGGTTCGATTGCTCCGGACTCACGTCCTACGCCGTGTACGCGGCGACAGATGGCCGCCTCACCCTTCCACGGACGTCGGAAACCCAATGGTCCATAGGCAACGAGGTCCCGTTGGAGCAAGCACAACCAGGCGATCTCCTCTTCGGCAACTGGGGGCCGGACGGGCCCGGCCATGTTGCGATCTACATCGGCAACGGCCAGATGATCCATGCACCCACCACGGGAGACGTCGTCAGGATCGGGCCTGTGTTCGATGGCATGAAAGCACGCCACGTACTGCCCTGACCACGGTCAGCACCTCGAAGCCGCGGATGTCTCGTCGCGTACCGCAGCGGACCGTTCCCTCGGCCCGAAACGTCGACCGAGGGTGGCCGCCGACGCAGCCGGCAGAAACACCAGCAGCAGAACGAATGCGGCACCCGATGTCAGTTCGAAGCCGAGCGAATTGCGTCCGACGCCGACGTCGGTTACCTGTCCGACGATCCAGGTGCACGCGCCGGAAAGAACCGCAGCGGCAGCGGCAGCCTCGAGCCAGCGGATGGTGAGGTCGGATGCTCGACTTCCCCGGGCGCTCGCCAGGGCGTCACGTCTTCCGTCGACTGCACCCCACACCGCGGCGGTCGCCAGAATCCCGAGAATTGCGAGCGCACGAAGAAGAGGTGCCTGCAAGGGCCACTCGGATACGGCCAGGCCGAGTACCGTGCGTGCAGCAACAGAGATCACAGCGAGGACAACCCCTCGCACTACCCAACACTTCATGTCTGATCAGCACCTATTCTTCTCGTCGCCTCGACGTTCGACACCTCGTGGACTGTCACAGGATGGGATCGAAAGCCGAGATCAGCCAACGCCCGTCGGACTTCTCGATCTTCACGCGTACGGCGCTCTGCGAAGCCGCAGGGGCGGGCGCCTCCGCGGTCACCGTCACCTGATCGACCAGCACGAGCAGTGTCGCGCGTGAAGGTTCGATGCTTTCGATCGACGCTCCGACGACCGTCGCCTGTGTGGTGACGCCTTTGTCGACCGCGGTCGGTGCCACCACGTCCCTGGTGAACTGCCGGTAATAGGTTGCGAAGTCCCCGGTCAGCAGATCTGCCGCTCGCTGCAATTGCTCGTCGGCGGTGTCGGGTGCATACGAGAGCAACGCGACAGTGCCGTCACTCGCGACCTGCGTCGCAATTCGCTGAGCATCTACGAGTTGTCGGTCGGTGCGGTGTTGGTGGAAGTACAGCGACCCTGCCAGCGCACCCGTCGACAACAACGCCACCGCCAGTGCCGCGAAGAACGGGACGAGCGCCGACCTGCGGTGGACCGGCTCAGACGGCGCCCTCAGCACCACCGAGTCCACCACACCGTCCGCCAGCGTCTGCCTCTGCGGGTGCCGGAGCGGCCGTACCCAACCCAGAAGCAAGACGCATGTGTCGACCGCGTGGGCCAGCTCGCGCAGCAGCGTCCTTCGGTGTCCGAGCGGTTCCGATGTCTGCCTCCGCAACACCACGATTCGACACAGGTCTTTGCCGACCGTGCGCCCGGTCGAGCCTTGATTCCACACTCTGTTCCAGACCACGTAGCCGAAGATCAGCACACTGCAGACCGCGGCAGGCACCATGTACCACCAGGCTCCACCGAAGACTGGGATCATGAGAAGCAGAGCTGCCACCGCAATAGCCGGGAGGACCAGGTCGACCAGAAACGCGAGAACCCGCATGGGATAGCCGGCGTAGTCCTCCTCGCGAGTCGTTTCGCCGTCGGCGTCATCGAGAGTTCCCGAGGCCACCGGTTTCCCCGGCGCCTCGTCACCCTGTCCGCGTACCTTGTCTGTCACTGTGCTCGTCATCGGATGATCTCCACCTTTGCTAGCTTCAGCTGACCTTCGGCCGAAGCGATATCGAGTCGCATTCTCACGGGTGTTCCGGGCTGGTCGGGATCCGTGCCCGGTCCGGTCACCTCCTTGGCCGACAACAGAACCGACACCGTTCCGTCGTCGGAATGCCATGCGATTCCGGCGTCGTTCACCACGCCTGTCGCGTGTTCGATCGCGCCCTGCAGGACATCGATCAGAGCGTCACGGTTGGCGAGAAAGTCTTCGCGCCATCGACCGGTCGCCTCGGCCAGAACTCGCGTCGAATACCCGTCCAGGTCTGCCTTGTCGATCGACAACAGGTCCACCGCGTGGTGTCGTGCGGCCTGCAGGACTGCAACATCCGCAGCGGACCTGTCCTGGATCGCGCTGCTTCGAGAGCTGAAGACGGCAAGGGCGACCACGGCAGCCACCGCCACGACGCCGCATGATCCCACCGCCACCCACGGCCACCGCGCAGTGCGGTTCGATGTTCCGCCGATCGGACTTTCGTTATCTATCATGCCGTTTCCTCCGCCGTACCGTTCCTTCGAGCCTGTGACGATCTGTACGTACGTCGTTCAGAGCGCCTCGAGTTGGGAGATGAGCCACCGCCCGTCCACCTTGTCGAGGTGGACGCGAACCGTGCTCGCCTCGTCCTCGGGCTGACCTCCCGCCCGCCGGATCTCACCGTCGAGATAGAGCAGTACCACCGCAGAATCAGGCTCGGCCTGAATCAATGCGGCTCCCGAGGTGGTCCAGTCCGTCGAGGTCTGCTCCGCCTTCGCGGAAGGGATCACCGTCTCGGCGGTGTACTTGTCGAAGTACTCCAGGAACGCACCGGTGAGATTCGACTTCGCTTTCGCCACATCGGCATCCACAGTCTCGGGCCTGTACGACAGGACCGCAGGTGTGATGTCCGCCGCGACCTCGACGACGTCGTCCCGCGTGTGCTCGGCAGCGCGGTCATCGAGGTAACGCGCACCCGAAATCCAGGCGAGAGAAACGAGGACGAGGGTGGTGGCCGCCACGAGCAGACAGCCGGACCACATCCGGGGATTGTGTGCGGAACCTCGAGTGGTGACTGCCGCGGTACTCATCAGACGACCGGATCGACCTTGGCGAGCTTGTATTCTCCATCCACCAGTGCGACGTTGACCCGAAGCCTCCACGCGCGGGTCGACTCCTGCTGAGCCGACGAGTTCGTGACCTTGGATGTTGCTGCGACGAGCACGTCGGTGGTGCCGTCGTCATTGTGCCGCTCGATTCCGATCTCCGATATGTCCGCACTGGATTGCACCTGTGCCTCCGTCAGGGCCTGAGCGAATGCATCCATGTTCGGTTCGAACTGAGACGCCCAATCCCCGGTTGCGCCGTCCAAGATCTTCTGGGCACTCCCGTGGGCATCCTGGAATGTCGGGGCGATCAATGCGGTGACGTCTTCCCGCACCGACTCGATGATCGCGGCCTCGCGTTCCCGGTCGGCGACGGCTGAACTGTGCCGTTGTATCAGGATGGCGCTGATCGCGACACATGCCAGGATGAGCACTGCCATCGCCGATGCCGTCACCACCAGGGCTCGAGATCGGGGTGAGCGGCCGACGGTGCCGACAGAGGACTCCTCGATGTCGGCGGAGCCGTCTGGTTCGACGTGCTCCGGTGCCTCCTCCTCGGTGCCCGCCTTCGTCTCGGCTGCGACACTCAGCGCAGACTCGGCGAGCGCGTTCGCCTCCGCTTCCGCACGTTCTGCGAGTCGCTTCGCCTCCGCGGCACGCTCCCGCGCCGCCTTCAGGTCATCTTCCATCGTCATCACATTTCACCCAGCCTGTGCCGTCAGCATCGTCTGCCATGTCGGGTCGGATTGATTGTCGGGCGCAACAATATTCGCTTGTTTGTACATCGCCCCATCGCTCCCCCTGTACATGCCGCTGTCCGGGTCGTATACCGCGGTGGCGACCGATGATCCCGCTGCTCCCTCTTCGAATGACGCGGGCGCGGCCGACGTTCCGCCCCCTGGAGGCGCTCCCCCGGCACCTGGACTGTTCATCTGTTCCCACATTCTGTTGGCCTCGTCGGCGAGCGGATTGTCAATGGTGGGAGTCGGGTTGCCGATCCACGGGATGTTCCCCTGGGGCTGATAGGGTTCGTCGCTCTTGCAGATCGCCACCGTCGGCGCACGCTTCCCGGGGTTGTCCATACAGGGCAGGTTGCGCGCACCGCGGACGTTGAATTCGGAATCCTGGGGAAGTGCGCAATAGATGTCGTCGGTCGTGCGGGTAGGCGCGTCGACCGCGGAGCCGTCCCGCCGGGTCTCCGGTGGCATGAAGCCGGTCGTGCACGGCGGGGGCGAATTCAGATTGCCGAGGTTGAACGACAGGTACGGCCGGTTGGACGTCCCGTTGTTCGGCGCCCCCATGGTTTGCAGGACACTCATGCCCTGCGGGAGAATGACCAGAAGTTGTTCGAGCGACGCGTTGTAGGTCACAGCGACCTGACCGAGGCTGGTGAGATTGTCCAGCAGAAGCGGCAATGTCGGCTTCAGATCCTGAAACAGTGCCGTCGCTTCGGCGGCCGCCTCCGGCCCCTGTTGCAACACGGTTCGGATGGACTCGTCACGCTGTCGTGCGGAGGAGGTGAGGTCGTTGATGTTGCGCGCCCACGCGGTGATCGAATCGGTGCTCTCGGCCTGGGCACCGAGGAACGGACCCATGTCGTCGATCAGTCTCGTCGTCGCCTCGGAGTTCTCGTTCGCGTCACCGACGAGGAGGCTCGAGGAATCGAGCAGGCGCTGGAGATCGGGCCCGCTGCCGTTGAAAGCGCGATAGCTCTCGTCGAGGAGACTTGTGAGCTTGCCCTCGGGGATGGCTGCGAGACTGTTGTTCACGGTGTCGATCATCGGGGCGATGTCCTGGGGCACCGACGTGCGATCGACCGGAATCACCGCTCCGTCGGCCAGATACGGGCCGGAATCCGACGTCGGCACCAGGTCGACATACTGCTCACCGATCGCGGAACGACTGTGCACATCGGCGGTGACATCCACCGGAACCTTGACCGCGCTGTCCAAACTCAATACAGCAGAGGCACCTTCGCGGGTGGGTTCGACCGAGACAACACTGCCCACCGTCGCGCCGCGATACGACACATTGGAGGTTTCGTACAGCCCACCACTCGTCGGGAGTTGGACCGTTACCGTGTAGCGGCCGATTCCGACCATCGCAGGAATCTGCATGTAGTACACGCCCATGACGGACAGGGCGGCGAGGGTCAGCACGGTGAATATGACCAGTTGGCCGCGTACGAATCTCGACAGAACCATCAGTTACCACCAGTTCCCTGTGTACCTCCGAGCGGAGCGGTCAAAGGATTCGCAGTCTGCGGCGACGGTTGCCGACCGATCGTGCGCCCCAACGCCGTCTCGATGGCGTAGAGGGATCCGTCGAACGGCGTCTCCTGTAGCAGTGAGTTGTCGAGACGACCCAACGTCAGGTCGGCATTGGCTGTGAGATTGCCTGCGTCACCGCGGATGAACTTCTCCACCCCGTCCAGCGGCCACGGAAACGTGGGCACGATACCCAGCGACTGCACGATGGCGGGGCCGGCGTCCGCCACGCGCCGCAGAGTCGGTTCGATCGCATGCAAGTTGGCCAGAAGGTCGTCGCGACTCTGTGACGTGGTTCTGTTCGCGACGTCGGCGAAGTTGCCGACGGCGAGGACGGCGTTACTCAAGTTCTCCTTCTCCTCGTTGAGCACAGCGAGAGCAGGCGGAATGGAGTCGAGTGCCGTCGCGAGGGTTTCGCTCTGTTCGTCGACGGTCGACGCCAGTCGATCGAGTCCCTCCGAGGCGGCGATGATGTCCTGCTTCTGGTCGTTCAGCGCGGTCACGAAGGAATCGAGATTGCCGACGAGATTGCGGACCTGCACCTCGTTACCCGACAGTGCCGCGTTGAACTCGCGATCGATGTCCTGGAGTTGGGCCAACCCTCCCCCGTTGAGCACGGTCGACACGGATGCGAGTGTCTGCTCGGTCGTCGGGTACAGGCTCGCGTGTTCGAGGGGAATGAGGTCGTCGTTCTCCAACTTCCCGACAGGCGGCTCGTCCACGGGCGGAGCCAACTCGATGTGCAGCGTCCCGAGCAGGCTCGTTTGCCCGACCTTGGCGATCGCATTCTCCGGCAGGTCTACATCCCCGTTCACGCTGACGGTCACGAGGGCATGCCAGTCCTCCAGCGCAATACCGCTGACGTGCCCGACGTCGATGTCCGCGACTCGGACTCGGCTGTTCTGCTGCAGCGAGGTGATGTTCGGCATCTGGATTCGGACCTGGTACGCGTCCTCGCCGCTGCCCACCGTGCCCGGCATGTCGACCGAGTTCAGGCCGCGCCACTGGCAGCCGCTCGCCAGCATCCCGGCCGTCAGCAGTATCGCAGCGGCGGCCGCAGGCCGGTGCATCCGCATCGTTCTCCGAGACATCAACGTCCACCGCCATTCTGAGTTCCACCCGTCGCCGGGATGCCGAGCAACCCGGCCAGACCGGCGGCCTTGCCGATCTGGGTCGCCGTCGTCGGAATGTTCGAGAACACTCCTGGGACCGATGTGACGCTCTGGCCGGGTCCCGGACGCAGTCGGTCTTCGCTGTAGTCGACCTGTTCGGGGCGCACCTGGACGCCGTCTGCCGGGTTGACACCGACCGGCGGGTAGTTGAACTGCAGCGACTTCAGCACCGGTGCCAGATAGTGGGCGCACAGCTTTGCGGACTCCTCCGCACCCATTCGCCCGGTCGCCTGGATCGCACCGCAGATGAACTGCAACGGATTCTGGAACTGCGTCACTGCCAACTCACCGGTCAACGCGCCCTGCGCCGGCTGGTAGATGTTGTAGAAGTTCGCGAAGGTCGATGGAGCGATATGGAGAATCTGCTCGATGTCGGGTTTCGACTCGTTCAGCGCCGAGGTGACCGACGCAAGATTGTCGAGCGACTTCGTCGCACCAGCGCGGTTGTCCTCGATGAACTTCCTGATCTCTCCGGTCAACATGTCGACGTCTCCGAGTGCCTTGCCCAGCTCGTCGTCTGTGTCGGTCATCGCGCCGGTGACCGAGGCGAGATGACCGTTGATCTCGACGATCTGGCGGTCGCTCGCGCGCAGTGCACTGACGAAGACCTGCAGATGCTGGATCGTGCCGAACAGGTCCTTACGCCCGTCCGACAAGGTCGTCATCGAGTCCGAAAGTTTCGTGATGGTGTCGTTGATCGAATCGCCCTTGCCGTCGAGCAGGTCCGCAGCTGAATCGATCGCCCCTCCGAGGGCGCCTTCCTTGTTCGCCTCGGTCGGACCGAGGTCCGCCGACAGTCGCTCCAGTTGCTCACGGAAGTCATCCCATTCGACCGGGACAGCCGTACGTTCCTGCGGGATCTCGGCATCATCCGCCAATACCGGTCCACCGCTGTACGCGGGCGCCAGTTGGATGGCGCGAGTCGAGATGAGCGACTGGGAAAGAACCACGGCCTTCGCGTCCGCGGGCACCGAATAGGCCGAGTCGTAATGGAATCGCACCTTCATGCGGTCACCGTCGGGCTGGATGTCGTCGATCGTGCCCACGTTGACGCCCATGATCTTCACGTCGTCACCGACGTAGATGCCGTTGGTGTTAGCGAAGTACGCAGTGACCGTGTTGGTGGTGAGCGAGGTGTAGGCACGCCATCCGAACACCGTGATTGCCACGATCACCAACACGGCGGCGAGCAGAGCTGCGATCACCTTCCACGACGTCAGGTCGAGCCGCTTCCATTCCATCGAAAGGTGTTTCGACATCGATCAGCCCCCCAATCCAGGTATCTGCAGGCCCGGAATCTGCGGCAAGTGCAGACCGGGGACACCGGGCGCCGGAGCGGGCGGGCCGGCGGTCGGTGCTGGTGCGCTCGCACCAGCACCTGATGCGGGTGTGGTCGCGCCGCCCGGTGTGGACGTTCCGCCGACGGGCCAGGTGCTCGTGAGCGCGGGCAAGGTGGCGGGGTCGATGCCCTCGTCCTTGAAGGCCGCATCGATGAACGGCTGGAGGAACTGACCGGGCAGCAGGTTCATTACGTAGGCCTTGAAGAAGGGGCCGCTGCCGACGGATTCGCCGAGCGATGTCGCGTACTGCGACAGCGGGAGAATCGCGGACTGGAGCTCATCCTTGCGCTCGTTGACCAGATCGGTGATCTGAGTGAGCTGGTCGAGTACCGGTGTCAACTGCTCCCGGTTGTCGTCGATGAAGCCTTTCACCTGCTGCGTCACCGCCGAGATGTTCGTCAGCAGCGTATCGAGTGCCTGCCTCCTGGCGTCGAGTGCCGCGAACAGGGTGTTGCCGTCCAGAAGGAGCGAGTTGATCTGAGTGCTGCGTTCCGACAGAACTTTCGACAGCGATTCCGCGTTGCCAAGCAAGTCCTGGATCATCTGGTCTCGCGAGGCGACGGTCTCGGAGAACCGCGTGACACCGTCGAGTGACGCACCGAGTTGGGGAGCGGTCTGATCGAAGGTCGTGCTGAGCACTCCGAGCGCTTTCGTCACCTGGTCGGTATCGAGTCCGGTCGCCGTATCGGTGAGGTCGCCCAGCGCGTCGGTGAGCGAATACGGCACCGTGGTCTGTTCGGTCGGGATCGTCTCACCCCGTCCGATTCTGTCTCTGCCATCCGGGGTGAGCTCGAGAAGCTTCGTGCCCAGCACGGTCTGCGTTTTCACCGCAAGGCGCGAGGCGGTTCCCACACTGACGCCCCGTGCCGAGAAGTGGACCAGCACCCGGTCACCTTCGATCGCGACATCCTCCACTTCACCCACGGCCACACCGGCGACTTCGACTTTGCTGCCCTGCTGGAGGCCCGCCGAGTCGGTGAAGTAGGCGCTGTAGCTGTCACCGCCGCTGAGGAACGGCATCTTTTCGTAGCTCTGCGCCACGAGGACAGTCGCGGCGGTCGCCACGATTCCGATGAGACCGATGCGGACACGCCTTCCCTGTTCGCTGTTCGTCATCAGGGGGTGCACCTCCCCGACTTCTGTCCCACGATGTTGATGTCCACAGGGTCTCCGTTCGGACCGTTCACTTTCAGATTCACGTCGCACAGGTAGAACGAGAAGAAGTCGCCGTACAGCCCGAGCCTGGACAGCTTCTGGTAGTCCTTCGGTATCTGCTGCAGCGCGTGATCCAGGTAGTCCCGTTGTCCCAGCAGTTCAGTGGAGATTCGTCCTGTCTGGGTGATGTCGTCGTGCAGGATCGGGCGTGCATCGCCGAGTAGGCCGGCGACGGTCGCCGCGGCGGCATCGATGTGCGCCAGCGAGCCGGCGATGGGGTCGGACTGCTGAGCGAGCCCTGAGACGAGTTGCCGAAGATCGTCGATGCCTTTGCTGAATTGCTCGTCGTGGTCGTTCACCGTGTGCAGAACATTGGTGAGGTTGGTGATGACGGATCCGATCAGCTGGTCTCGGTCCGCGAGCGTAGTGGTCAGCGCTGCAGTTTGCTCGAGCACGTCCGCAATGGACCCGCCCTGTCCCTGGAACACGGTGATGACGGAGGAACTCAGGCGGTTGACCTGATCCGGGTCGAGGGCCTTGAACAGTGGTTTGAAACCACCGAGAAGCGCGTCGAGGTCCAGGGCCGGTTCGGCGCGTTCCGCCGGAATGGTGGCGTTCTCCTCGAGCGGCACCAGGGCGCCCGGGCCCTCGATCAGTTCGAGGTAGTGGTCACCGATGAGGTTCTCCCACCGTACTGCGGCTTTCGTGCTCTCGTAGATCCGCACGTTCTGATCGAGCGCGAACACGACCTCGGCCCGGGTGTTGTCGACGATGTCGATGGACTTCACCTTGCCGACTTCGACGCCGGCAATGCGGACGAACTCGCCGGACCGGAGACCCGATGCGTTGGAAAAGACTGCCCGATAGTGGGTTTGGCTGTCGAATCGGACCTGGCCGAAGATGACGACAAGGCTTGCCGTGATCGCCAGCATCAGCAGTGCGAAGAGTGAGAACTTGGTAATGGTCCCGGTAATCTTCATCGTCCGCCACCGCCTGCGGTCTCGACGCCCATGAGGAAGTTGACGACGGGACTCGCCGACGGCTTCAGCGAGGTCGCGCCGCCGATCGTCGCACCCGTGTCCATCACCAGATGCGGTGCGGGGTAGAGATCCTTCGTGATCTCGGGATAGCATCCCGGCTGCCCTCCCGGGCCGCCCTTGGCGTTGATCTTCGGCAGGTTCTTCGGGTACTCGTAGGCCGGGTCACCGAACATCAGGCCGGCATCGAGATCCGCTGAGTAGCCGGTGTTGTCGACCATCTGGGCCATGATCGCACTGGCGGGCACTGCCCCCTTCAGGAAGCAGGTGTACTCGGGGCTGTACTTTTCCAGCAGTTCGGTGGTGGGAACCAGTAAGTTACTGGCAGAGATGAACTTCGGTTCGCTGTCGCTCGCGAGCTCGATTCCCGTGTTGCCGAATCCGATGGCGGAGAGAAGCAGCCCGTTCACCTGTTGCTCCTGGCTGGTAACCGTGTTCGATGTCGTCGTGAAGTTGTCGAGGGTCGCCATGAAGTCGGGCGTGATGTCCGCGTAGGTGTTCGATACCGCAGCGGCCGACCGGAAGTCTTCGGAGAGTTGCGGCATGTGCGGGTTGAGTGCGCTCAGATACCTGTCGGCGCCGACCAGGGTCTCCCCGAGCACCTTCCCGCGTCCATTGAGCCCGTCGGAGATCGCGGTGAGTGTCGCGTTCAACTTCGCCGGATCCACGTGCTGCATGAGCGAAGTGATGCTCTCGAAGAGAGTGTCGACCTCCGTCGTCACGTTCGACGACGGGATGACCGCCCCGGCCTGCAAAGTCGTGGAATCGGCAATGTGGGGAATCTCGAGCTCGACGTACTTCGATCCGAAAGCGGTTGCCGCCTTGATCTGTGATGTCACGTTGGACGGCAGGATGTCGCTCCACTCGGGGTCTACTTCGAGTTCGAGTCGCGCTCGATCGTCGACGAGGGAAACACCGGAGACCCGGCCGATCTGGACGCCGTGCAACTTCACCTTCGCACCCGGATCCATCACCAGCCCCGACCGATCCGATACGACGGTGTAGGCCACGTACTCCCTGAAGGTTCCGCGGAACTGAAGGAGACAGAACGCGACGACGGCGACCAGACCCAGTGCCATGAAGGCGCCGGCCGTCTTCAACGGCGGGGCCGAATAATGCGATTGTTTCTTCTTGTTCAGCATCATGTCCTCGTCTACCCGGCCAGGTTGAAGTTGCCGGAGGTGCCGTAGATCGCCAGCGAGGCAAGCAAAGTCACCATGACGACCGCGATGAGTGATGTCCTGACCGCGCGCCCGACCGCCTCACCGACGCCGGCGGGCCCACCCCGGGCATTGAAGCCGTAGTAACAGTGGATCAGCATCACGGCAAGTGCCATGATGATCGCTTGGAGGAATGACCAGAACAGGTCCGTCGGTCTCAGGAAGGTCGTGAAATAGTGTTGGTACACACCTGATGACGAGGAATGATCAGAACCTGTGGATCCCGGGAAGGCGTACCTTCCCGGAGGATGATCTGCAAGGTATCCGAACTCTGATCAAGACCAGCGCGCCAACGCTGGCGGGAAGGTACGCCCGTGCTCACGGTAGTACACGACGAGG
>SEEV01000596.1 GCA_004211695.1 Rhodococcus sp. (in: high G+C Gram-positive bacteria) | reverse complement strand
CCCCCACCCAACGGCACGCCTTCGAACTGCTCGGCGCCACCATCCCCCTCACCCTCACGTAGCCAGACCAACCAGAACAGAAAACGACGAACCCCCAGTTCAACTGGGGGTTCGGCGCCTCCGCCGCCGTAACTTCGGCCTAAAGCGCGGAGCGGCGGATCTCTGGAATCGAGACGCCGGACGACGTAGAGCAAGCCGAGACGGGCGATGAAGCAAGCGCAGCGATCAGTCCCACCTGGACTTGGCGGCAGCACATCTTGCTGGGAGCTCGAACCCAGCAATACTTGGTGGCTTGCACACCGAATCCGTACGAGTTAGACATGTCGTACGACCGAGAATCCACGAACTCGCACGGTCGAACGTGCGTTGCGTCGGCGATCTGTCGGGGGATCTCGCGGCGCTTCGACTTTTACGTCTTCTGGGATGCAACCCATGAGGCAATCTGTGTCCGGGACGCGAAGTCGAGTTTGGCGAGGATGCGTTCGAGGTGACCGTCGACTGTGCGTGGGGAGAGCACGAGCGATTCGGCGATGGCGCGGTTGCTCAGTCCTTGTGCCACCAGTTCCGCGACCTGATTCTCCCGTTCTGTCAGCGGAGATTTCACCGCTGCGCTGCCTCCCTCGGCTGCATGGCGGCCACCGAGGGCCAGTGCCACCGCGGCGTCGAGTGTCATCGCTGCGTTCCGTCGTGTCAGGTCGGTGACCTTCTTCGCTCCGAGTGCTTGTTCCATCGTCTCGAGCGCTTGGATCGAGTCACGATGAAGGTGTGGGCCGAATGCCTCTACGTCGGTTCCCAGTCCCGCCCAGACCGCGGATGCGGCGCCGGTGAGAGCGGCTGCAGTCTCGAAGTCTGATGCCGAGGCGGCGATCCAGGACAACAGTTCGATCGTCAGTGCGGTGCAGATGCTGTCCTTGAATTCCCGTTCGAGCGTAAGCGCCTGCAGTGCAGCGTCCCTCGCTGACTCTGCGTCGCCGCGATGCCAGTGGCACAGTCCGGTGATCCAGAGGGCGTAGGTGCGGTTCCACTGCTCCCCGAATCGTTCGCTCATCTCGATCGCGCGCTGACACGTGTGCAGGGCTTCATCGAGCTGGGAGTGGTATGCCTGGGCGATTGCGAGCTGGAACAGGGCGGTCAGGACCGATGCGGTGTTTGCCCTGTCGGTGTGGAGTTCGATGGAGCGCTCGTATCGGGTGATGGAGGTGGCGATGTCTCCGGTGGCGAAGTCGTGCAGGCCCCGCCATTGGGTGGCGTGCGCGGACAGTGCGGGGTCGTCGAGGGTGGTGGCGATGGTCTCGCACTCGATCAGTTTCCGGGCGGCGTCGTCGCGGTCACCTTGCATCAGCGCAATCCAGGCGCCAACCCAGAGCGCTTGTCCGCGTTGATGTGCCGACATTGCTTTCGCCTGGAGGAGTTGGTCGAGCCACCGTCGGCCGTCGCTGAGGAATCCGCCGGCGACCCAGTGGTACCGGAGCAACGAGGCGAGCTCGGCCGCAGTGCCGATTTCGTCTTCGGTGGTGGCGGACCACTCGAGGGCGGCGAGGAAGTTGGCGTGGTCTTCGTTCATCACGGCGAGGGCGGCGGCTTGCCCGGGCCCGCACCAGCGTTCGACCATCACCGCAGCCGTCCGCAGGTAGTGGTCGCGGTGACGGCGCTCGAGTTCCTGTGTTTGCCCCAAGCCTGCGAGCTTTTCCGCACCGTATTCCCGGATGGTCATCAATTGCCGATAACGGACACGTTCGCCGGCCCGCTCGGTGAGAACGATCGACTTCGCCACCAGTCGGTCGACGAGATCGATGATCAGTTCCGGAAGCAGTGGAGTAGACCCGCACGTGTCTTCCACGGCGTCGAGGTCGAAGCTGCCGGAGAAGACTGACAGCCTGGCCCAGAGCATTTGTTCGTGTTCGGTGCAGAGGTCGAAACTCCAGTCGATCAAGGCGCGCAGGGTTTGTTGTCGGGGCAGGGCGATGCGGTCGCCGCCGGTCAGCAAGCTGAATCGTTTGTCGAGCCGCTCGACGATCTGGGTGACCGACAGCGACCGCAGACGGGTGGCGGCGAGTTCGATCGCGAGCGGGATGCCGTCGAGCTGATCGCACAACTGCACCACCGCTCCGACGTTCTCGTCGGTGACCTCGAAGTCGGGCAGTACGTGTCGGGCGCGGTCGATCAGGAGGCTGACTGCTTCGTAGTGGACGACCGCCTTGGCGGTGTGCGCTTGCTGTGCGGGCGGGGTGGTCAGCGGTGGGATGAGGCAAACCCCTTCCCCGGGTATTCCGAGGGGCTCGCGGCTGGTGGCGAGGATGTGCAGCTCCGGGGATTCCCGAAGCAGGGTTTCCACCAATCTTGCGCAGGCCTCGAGGAGGTGCTCGCAGTTGTCGAGCACGATCATCAACTGTCGCTCGCGCAGGTAGGCGACGAGCTTGTCGCCGGGATCTCGGTTCGACTGGTCGGGCACGTCGAGGGCGGAGACGATCGTTTGGGACAACCGCGTGGCGTCTCCGAGGCTCGCCAGCTCCACAATCCAGACCCCGTCGCGAAGTCCGCGGCGCGAGCGGTCCGCCACTTCGAGCGCAATGCGGGTTTTTCCCACCCCACCGGGCCCGGTCAGGGTGACCAGGCGCCCGTCCGCCATCCTGCGCTTGACCTCGGCGAGTTCGCGCCGGCGGCCGACGAAGCTGGTGAGGACTGCGCGCGGGCGTCCCGAGGAACCCCGCGGCCCGGCGGATCGGTGATCGATTTTCACGCCCTCACCCCACCCTGACCGAGCTGTGACTGTCAACACAGGTAGGCCATGGGGTGATCTGCCCCATGTGGCGGGGGTGGTGGCGGCGAGATGCTGATCACACAGCACCGACGCCTTCACGGCAGACATTGCGACTCCTCCGCTCTTCGAGCGGAGCACTCACAGAAAGGGCATCATGACTGACGCCTACGCCAACGAGCGAACCTCGACCGTTCCCGCGCCGGACTTCGACGCGATCGTGATCGGGGCCGGCTTTGCCGGGCTCTACGCCCTGCACAAGTTCCGGGATCAGATGGGGCTGCGGGTGCGAGTGTTCGAGGCCGGTGACGGGGTGG
>SEEV01000595.1 GCA_004211695.1 Rhodococcus sp. (in: high G+C Gram-positive bacteria) | reverse complement strand
TAGGTGACCGCTACCTCGGCCGCTCCGATGACGGGAGTGACCGCTGCGATCGCCGACCCCCCGCAGATGCCGGTGCCCACCCCGATCAGGGTGCGCAGGTCGCCGATCACTCCCATCCAGCGGCCGATGAAGTAGGCGGCGACCAGGCAGACGGCGAGTGTGCCCACCATGACTGGCAGGGAATCGAATCCGACTCGCACCACCTGAATGAGCGACAGTTGCGATCCGAGGATGACGACCGAAACCTGCAGAAGGAATTTGCTCGACGTCTTGATCCCGGGCTTCAGTCGGTCGCCGGGTTTGACCAGGGTCGCGATGAGTACGCCGAGAATGATGCCGGTGACCGGACCACCGATGAGCGGAAACATCTTGCCGACAATGGTCGCAACGATCGCAATTGCAACCGCGAGCGACAGGCCTGGTGCGCGCGACATCAATCCAGAGACGGCCGACGACCACATCGATTTCGACTCGGTGGCGGTTCCGTCGTGTCCGGCACGCCGAGTGGTTGTGGTAATTCTGTTCATGTCAATTACTTTCACGACTCTTCGTGTCGCCCGGTAGCCACCGCTTTCCTGCAGGCCTATAGCAATTCGCTATGGGTATCGACGTGTGCGAGGTGTGATCATGTCTGAAAGAACGCGTCCGGTAATTGATCTCGAATCTCTCCGCATGCTCGTCTTGGTCGCCGATCTCGGCAGCATCTCGGCCGCTGCCCGCGCCGAACAGATCAGTCAGCCGTCGGCGAGTAGGCGAATCAAGGTATTGGAAGGGCAGCTGGGGCT
This sequence comes from Rhodococcus sp. (in: high G+C Gram-positive bacteria), assembly GCA_004211695.1. Lineage (GTDB taxonomy): Bacteria > Actinomycetota > Actinomycetes > Mycobacteriales > Mycobacteriaceae > Rhodococcus_F. Next base: position 2,297 of record SEEV01000595.1, on the reverse strand, counting down.
GGAACTCATCGATCGCCGAAGCCATGGCGCCGAACTGACCACGCACGGCCGAATGGTCACCGACTGGTCGCGCGGCGTCGTGGACTCCGCGGATACCTTGGTGATGGGGGCCAGGGCACTGACAATGCGGGCTACCGACAACGTGAGTATCGGTGCGAGTCTGACTGTCGCGGAGTATCTCGTCCCCACCTGGCTGGCCGAGTTTCGTCGACGTGGAGATTGGCCGCGAGTGCAGCTGCGGGTTGCCAACTCGCAAGGTGTGATCGCGGCCCTGCGTGCGCGCGAGATAGACCTGGGATTCATCGAATCACCCGACGTTCCCAGCGATCTGCGAAGCCTTCCGGTCGCGCACGATCGTCTCGTCCTGGTTGTCTCACCCCGGCATCGGCTGGCGTGTTGTCGCCGGCCGCTGTCTGCTCACGAGCTGGACACGCTGCCGCTCGCCTCGCGGGAGGGTGGCTCCGGAACTCGGGAAACGTTGCAACGAGCCGTGGGCGCGACGATGTCGCCCCCAGCGCTCGAGCTGCACTCGAATACAGCGGTGAAGGTGGCGGTCAGCGCGGGCGAGTACGCCGCCGTGTTGAGCGAGTTGACCGTGCGGCAGGAACTGCGTGACGGACGGTTGATCGAGGTCCCGCTGGCCGGTCTGGACCTGACCCGATCGCTGCATGCAATTTGGCGAAGTGGTACTCGCGTACGTGGCTCCATCGGTGACTTTCTCGCCCTGGCCACGCACCGTCCCCAGGCTCGGAACCGTCGATCTGACCAGGAGTAGCCCCGGCGACGTGTCGCTCCCTCTAGATTCGGAGCATGGACCTGCGTCAGATGGAGTACTTCCTCGCCGTCGTGGACTGTGGCGGGGTCACCCGCGCCGCGGCGCAGTTGCATGTCGCGCAGCCCTCGTTGTCGCAGGTGGTGCGCAAGCTCGAGAAAGACCTCGGAGTCGAGTTGTTCCATCGGGTCGGCCGAGGCCTCGTGCTCGCCCCGGCCGGCGAGGCGCTGGTCGGTCCGGCGCGCATGATCCTGCGCGAGGTGGAATCGGCCGAGAACGCCGTGCGCGATGTCGGGGCGATGCGCGGTGGCCGGATCGACATCGCTTCGCTGTCGGACCTGTCCTCGGATCCGCTGTCGGTCTGGGTTGCCAAGTTCCGCCGGCAGTACCCCGACGTCCGGTTCCACATCGAGGAGCGCGACGAGATTGCCGACGTCGTGTCTTTGGTCCGGTCGGGGGCGTGTGAGCTGGGTGTTCTTGCTCTGCCGCTCCCGACCGAGGGCCTCGTCGGGGAAGAGCTGATCGACCAGCAGCTCGTGCTGGTGTGCCCGCCCGGCACCGACGCCCGGTGGCCGGATCCGGTCCCCATCGAGGAACTGACTCGTGTTCCGTTCGTGATGGGTGAAAGAGGAACGGCGACCAGGGATTTCATCGACCGCTCGCTGCGGTTGCACGGCGTCGAACCCGACGTCGCGGTGGAGGTACGTCAGCGTGGCGCGGTGCTTCCTATCGTCCTCGCCGGCGGCGGGGTGTCGATCGTCGCCCTGCGCAGCGGACTCGACGCGATGCTCCGTGGCGGTGTGGTGCGTGAACTGTCGCCGCGCCTCACCCGCCGTATGGGTGTGGTCCGCCGCCCCGGCCGGATCACGGAGGCGTCCACGCAGTTCCTGGCGGGCGCCCGCGCGTCCTTCGAGGAGTTCGCCGCATCGATCGCCGCGCACATGAAGTCCGGTGTGTCCCTTGTGGATGCCGCGGAGCTGACGCGCGCGGAGTCCGACCGCCGGATACGCGAGGACATCGCGAAGAACATCAACTCATAGGTAATTGCAGTACTTTTCCTACTTTTCTGGTCTTTGACCTGATCGCTTCCCGCGCCTTCAATGGTGTGTACCTGATCACACCGTTGCGGCGGAATCCGGATCGATCACCCAGGCGGTCGCCTGCGGAATCCGTCCGACCGGTTCACGTCACGCACGTCACCGCGACGGTTCGTTCCACGAAGAGGACCTATGACCCAGACATCATCGCCGACCGCCACGTCGGCCAGGCACACCAGATCGGCGCCGATGCGACGCGCCTGGATCGTCGTCGGCCTCCTGGTCGTCTTCATGCTCATCAACCACGCGGACAAGTCCGTCATCGCGTTCGCCGGTGTGCAGATCCAGAAGGACCTGGGGCTGAGCCCACAGGAGTTCGGCGTCATCCAGAGCAGCTTCTTCTGGCTGTTCGCCGTCGGTGCCCTGTTCTTCGGCTGGTTGTCCTCCAAGGTGAGCCTCCGCTGGCTGATGGCCGGCCTGATGCTGAC